>JBBDRW010000108.1:0-5764 GCA_040905265.1 Balneolaceae bacterium
TAAGTCCGACAGACTCCTATACTAATACTTCAGGTTGGCGAGGCGTCCATAAAGGACAATATGGAGCAACAGCAATCGTGCATTTGGTTAAGATTATCGAAAGGATCTGTATATATTCCTGCAAATTTCTTGTGGTTTGTTTCCAATAATTTTATTAATAAGTGTAAAAATTACACATTTTGTCGTGTAAGGCATTTGTTAACGTTAACGTACATCATTATGAAACGTATTACTGGATTGTTGTCGTTTCTGTTCGCTATCTGTCTCGTTGTGGCTTGCGGGGGTGAGGGGCAGGGCGACGAAATCGGCTCTTCCGATCCTGAAATTTCATCCAGGGCTTTCGGAGAGCTGGAGGATGGAAGACAGGCGGATCTGTATACATTGCGGAATTCAAATGGAGTAGAGGTAGATATCACCAACTATGGAGGAATCATAACCTCCATCCGGGTACCGGACCGGGAGGGCCAGTCCGCGAATGTTGTTCTCGGATTTGACAATCTGGAGGGATATCTGGACGAACACCCCTATTTTGGTGCGATCATCGGCCGGTATGCAAACCGTATCAGTGATGCCCGGTTTGTTGTAGATGGCCAGGAGTATTTGCTGGCTGCGAATAATGGAGATAACCATTTACATGGTGGTATCCGGGGGTTTGACAAGGTTCTTTGGGGTGCGGAAACTGGCATGGACGGCTCGCTGACTCTCACCTATCGGAGTGAAGATGGGGAAGAGGGGTATCCAGGAAATCTTGATGTAGAGGTTGTCTACTCGCTTACCAATGAAAATGAGCTGGTAATCGATTATTCGGCGGAAACAGACCGGGCAACACCTGTAAATCTGACCAACCACAGTTATTTTAATCTCAGTGGCGACACGTCGGGAGATATTCTTGGCCATACGTTGGAGATCGATGCTGATTCCTATACGCAGGTGGATGAAGAGTTGATTCCGACCGGTGAGCTGCTCCCGGTTGAAGGAACTCCGTTTGATTTTCGGGAACCATTCCGGATTGGGGAGCGGATCGGGGACGTTCCTGGAGGATATGACCATAATTTCGTTTTAAACGGAGAACCTTCTGCGCTTCCAAGACTGATCGGCTCACTGTATGATCCGGAATCCGGACGAAAGATGGATGTTTTGACCACAGAGCCGGGTGTTCAATTCTATTCCGGGAATTTTCTGGATGGAACTATCCGTGACGGTGCCGGCAATCTGATCGGGAAGCATGCAGGCCTCTGCCTGGAGACCCAGCATTTTCCGGACTCTCCGAATCGGCCGGAATTTCCGCCGGTTATCTTGCATCAGGGTGAAAAGTATGAGACAATAACGATCTACAGGTTCTCTGTAGAGTAAACAATGCATATGGTTGTACCGTTGTCTGTTGAACCGGTACAGATTACGAAAAGACAAGCTGGAATGGAAAATTACTATAAGGGTCATGGCAGGGTACTGGTTGCCCTCGACTGCATAATTTTCGGGTTTGATCGAAAAAAACTCAAACTTTTATTGATTAAACGGAATTTTGAACCGCAGAAAGGGGAATGGTCTCTGATGGGTGGATTTCTTCGCCCGCATGAAGGTCTTGATGAGGCGGCGAGCAGGATTCTGAACGAGCTGACAGGCCTGGAGAATATCTATCTGGAACAACTTTATGGATTCGGGGAAGTGGACAGGGATCCGGTGGAGAGAACGATCTCCATCGCTTTTTATGCACTGATCAATACCCATGATCACGATGAAGAGATCGTTTCGGATTTCGATGCCCGCTGGTTTGATGTCGATGAACTGCCGGACCTGATCTTTGACCATCAAAAAATGGTCAAAGCTGCCATCACCAGGCTCCGGTACCGTACTTCACTCGAACCGGTCGGTTTTGAGTTGCTTCCTGATAAATTTACATTGCCGGAGCTTCAACAGCTCTATGAAGCGATTTATGATACGAATCTTGACAAGCGGAATTTTCGTCGCAGAATTCTTTCGATGAATGTATTGGAGAAGACGGATGAGAAACAGAAGAAATACTCCCGAAAGGGGGCTTTTCTATACCGGTTTGATCAGGATAAATACAGAACAGAGCTCTCTCGGAATGGAGGCTCAAACCTTTCATTCAAACCACCGAAAGTGTAATGACTGTCAGCGACTCCCATATTATCGGCCTTGATTTTGGCACTGACTCTGTCCGGGGACTTCTGGTTTCGGCCAATGGCACTGAGATTGCACACTCCGTACATCAGTATGAGCGATGGAGCAGGGAAGAGTTCTGTAACCGGTCTGAAAACCGTTTTCGCCAGCATCCGGCTGATTACCTCGAAAGTATGGAAGCAGTGCTTTCTGGCCTGCTCTCCGGGCTCTCTGCACATGAGAGGAACACCATTCGAGCCATCTCGGTCGATACCACCGGTTCAACACCTGTAGCTGTGGACAAAAGTGGCACACCGTTGGCATTGAAGAGTGATTTTCGAGAGAATCCGAATGCCATGTTCATCCTGTGGAAAGATCACACAGCTATCGAGGAAGCTGAATTGATCAACCGTTTGTCCCGAGATTGGCACGAAGGAGATTATACCCGGTATGTCGGGGGAATTTACTCGTCGGAATGGTTCTGGGCCAAAATCCTCCACACGCTTCGGATCGACCCGAAAGTCCGTGACACTGCCTGGTCCTGGGTGGAGCACTGTGACTGGATCCCGTTTGAACTGTCCGGAGGGATGGATGTGTCTGACATGAAACGGAGCCGGTGTGCAGCCGGACATAAGGCGATGTGGCATGAAAAGTTCGGCGGGCTCCCCTCGGAAGAGTTTTTGACCGCACTGGATCCACTCCTCTCCGGGATCAGGTCACGGTTGTACAGCAGAACGGTTACGGCTGACAAACCGGCCGGGACGATTTCAAAAAAATGGGCCGGGAAGCTGGGGTTGCCCGAGACCGTTGTGATCGGGAGTGGTGCATTTGACGCCCATATGGGTGCTGTTGGCGGAGAAATCGAACCCTATTATTTGAGCAAAGTGATGGGCACTTCAACCTGTGATATGCTGATTGTTCCACCGGAGGATCTGCAAGGAAAGCTTGTGAAGGGTATATGTGGCCAGGTGGACGGTTCTGTGATACCTGGTATGATCGGACTGGAAGCCGGACAGTCGGCATTTGGTGACGTATACGCCTGGTTTCGGGATCTGATGGCATGGCCGGTTGAGAGAGTGATCTCCGGATCTGGCCTGATCGATGAAGAGACGAAACAGAAACTCCTGATGGAGTCGTCCGAGATGATGATCCGGGAGCTATCTCTGGCAGCTGAAGATGTAAGACTTGAAGAGAGTGGTGTGGTTGCACTGGACTGGTTGAATGGCAGGCGGACTCCTGACGCAGATCAGTCACTGAAAGCGGCGGTTACCGGCCTGGATCTGGGTACGGATACCCCGAAACTTTTCCGGGCATTTGTAGAGTCAACCTGTTTTGGTGCTCGTGCGATTGTCGAACGTTTCAAAGAGGAGGGGATCCCGATTCGGGGACTGATCGGAATGGGCGGTGTTGCGAAGAAGTCGCCGTTTGTGATGCAGACTCTGGCAGATGTATTGCGGATGCCGATAAGGATTGTACGTTCCGGAGAGACTTGTGCACTGGGAGCTGCGATGTTCGGAGCCGTGGCCGCCGGCCTGTTTGATACGGTAGAAGAGGCGATGGCATCGATGGGCAGCGGTTTTGGACGGGAATACCATCCGGATGAAACACGTTCCGGGATTTATGAACAACTCTACCAGCGGTATCAGCAGCTGGGCGGACGGATCGAAAACGGGTATGACTAACTTCCGGAGATGATGAGCAGATATGAAAAAATAAGGGTAGAAGCCTTCGAACAGAATATGAGGCTGAATGAACTGGGGCTCGTACTCTTTACATTTGGAAATGCCAGCAGCGCCGACCGGGATGCGAAGGTGTTTGCGATCAAGCCGAGTGGAGTGCCCTATCCGGAACTAACCCCGGAGAAGATGGTTGTCGTAGACTTTGAGGGTAATGTTGTGGAAGGGGCGCTGAGGCCCTCTTCCGATACGCTTACACACGCCTGCCTGTATAAAGTATGGGGCCACGTTGGTGGAATTGTTCACACCCACTCAACCTATGCGACAGCCTGGGCACAAAGCCAGCTGGATATACCCATTCTCGGCACGACCCACGCTGACCATTTGACTGTGGATATTCCCTGTGCACCTCCCATGAAGGATGAGATGATACAGGGGAATTATGAGTACCAGACCGGTGTCCAGATTATTGAGGAACTGGTGCGTCGCGGGCTCTCCAGCAAAGAGGTAGAGATGATATTGGTAGGAAACCATGCCCCGTTTACCTGGGGCGATTCCGTTGAAAGGGCGGTTTACAACAGTGCTGTTCTGGAGGAGATCTCAAGAATGGCTTTTCTGACCCTTCAGGTACGGCCGGATACACCTCGCCTCAAAGAGTCTCTGATCAAGAAGCATTACGAACGAAAACATGGCCCGGATTCATATTACGGGCAAAACTAACCTGAATAGATAATAAATGCGTTTCAACCGTAAGCCTAAAATCGGTTTCTTGGGAATCATGCAGGAGTTGTATGATGCCTCTATTCCTGATATTACAACCCGCCAGGAGTCCTATGCCAGGGAGGTTTGCAGCCAGCTGGCGGATGTCGTTGATATAGAGTTCCCCGGAGCTGCACGTAACCGGGATGATATCGAACGAATTCTGGGAGATTTTAACCATCAGCAGCTTGACGGGGTGATGATTGTTATGCTTACGTACGGCCCTGCGATGAGAACCGTCCGGGCGCTCCAGAGGAACAACCTTCCGCTTTTGTTGGCCAATATACAGCCGGTACCGGAGGTTAAGTCGGATTGGGATATGGACGACCTGACCTATAATCAGGGGATCCACGGGGCACAGGATATGGCCAATGCAATGCTTCGGACTATGGGGGAAAGTTTTGAAGTGATCTCTTCTGATTGGAAAAGTACGGAGTTTAAAGAGTTTGTAGCTGACTGGGCGAGGGCTGCCTGTACAGCGGCAGGCTTGAAAAAGATGAAAATTGCATCGTTTGGAAAAATGCATGGTGTGGGAGATGGGCTTACTGATGACGCTGCTTTTACCCGGATCTTCGGCCCGGAGGTAAATCGTGAGTATATCGGAGATATCGTCCGCCTGATGGAAGAGGTGACCGAGGCTGAAGTCGACCGGCAGGTTGGTGTAGAGGAGTCCCGGTTCGAAATAGACCCTGATCTTGAAGAGGAGAATTTTCGCTATGCCGTACGGATGTATCTTGCCTTTAAAAAATTTCTTGAAAACCGGGATTATGCCGGTTTTTCAGCTCATTTTGATACGTTCAGGGGAGATGGCCGTTTTCGTCAAATCCACATGTTGGCAGCTTCAAATCTGATGGCTGAGGGTTTTGGATATGGGGCGGAGGGTGATACCAATACAGCAGCTTTGCTCGCGGGCGGCCATATTTTGGAGGAGAATGCACATTTTTCGGAGATGTATGCAATGGATTTTAAACGCGGTTCCATGCTGATGAGCCATATGGGTGAGGGGAACTGGAAAATTGCCCGTAAGGACCGACCGGTTCGGCTTCTGGACCGGGAGTTGGGAATCGGCGGCCTTGAAAATCCGCCAACGGTCGTCTTTATGGTGGAACCGGGTCCGGCAACCCTGGTATCACTCGTACCCCTGGAAGGGGAACGGTTTCGATTGGTTGTCGCATATGGCGAAATTCTTGATACCGAAGAGATTCCTG
>JBBDRW010000109.1:0-32608 GCA_040905265.1 Balneolaceae bacterium
GGACGCAGGATGAACCAGGTCAAAAATCAGGCAGAAGAGAAGTACAGGAGTGGAAAAGAGGCCCTTGAGAAGACCGAGAATGTGAATATCTCACCGGCTGACGATATTACCCTTCCGGTTCAACCCGCCTATACAGGTTCCCTCCACCCCCTGACCCAGGCACTTGAAGAGATGAAGCAGATCTTTCTCCGGCTTGGGTTTGACATAGCCGACGGCCCGGAACTGGAAGATGACTTTCATAACTTTACTGCGCTCAATTTTCCGCCGGACCACCCGGCCAGGGATATGCAGGATACATTTTTTATTCGGAAGTCTGACCAGCCGGGCCAGGAGGATCTTGTCCTTCGGACTCATACCTCACCGGTTCAGATACGGCTGATGAAAGAGACATCTCCCCCGATCCGGTCCGTTATGCCGGGCCGGGTATTCCGCAACGAAGCGGTCACGGCAAAATCCTACTTCCAGTTCAACCAGATGGAGGGGCTCTATATTGATAAATCTGTCACCATGGGTGAGTTGATTGAAACTCTCGTCATGTTTGCAAAAATGATGTATGGAAGTGATGTAAAATACCGGGTTCGCCCTTCGTTCTTCCCGTTTACAGAACCGAGCATTGAGATGGATATCTGGTGGGGGGATGGACAGGATGGCCAGTGGCTGGAAATTCTGGGCGCGGGGATGGTAGACCCCAATGTGTTCGAGTCGGCCGGGCTTGACCCTGAAACGTTTACAGGATTTGCGTTCGGAATGGGGGTAGACAGGATTGCAATGTTGCGATACGGCATCGAAGACATCCGGATCCTATATGAAAATGACCTGCGGTTTCTTAATCAGTTTCAATAGACATTATGAACATCTCTTACAACTGGCTAAAAGAGTATATCGATACAGACCTGCCGGCCGAATCAGCCGCTGAAAAACTGACCCTTGCCGGGCTTGAGGTAGAGGGGATCGAATCGATTGGAAATCAGTTTGAAAAATTTGTAATCGGTAAAATCAAAGAGGTTCGCCCGCATCCGGATGCAGACCGCTTGCTCCTCTGCAAGGTTGACCTGGGTAATGAGACAGTCCAGATTGTCTGTGGAGCAGACAATGTAGCTGCAGGACAAAAAGTACCTGTTGCAACAGTCGGCGCTACACTGCCGGTACCTTCGGAGGATGGAAGCAGGTTCACAATCAGGAAAGCAAAACTGAGAGGTGAGCTTTCGGAAGGGATGATCTGTGCAGAAGATGAACTTGGCCTGGGCAGCGACCACTCCGGAATCATGGTGATGGACGCAGCTCTGGATACCGGCACCCCTCTGTCCGACGCTCTTGGAATCGAGAAAGATACACTGTTCGAAATCGGGCTGACCCCGAACCGGCCGGACGCTGCCTGCCATATCGGAACTGCAAGAGATCTCGCCGCTGTTCTGGAAACTCCACTCAAGAACCCTTACGATTTCACCCCTCCCGAAACCAACCCTCTTGACAAACAGATCGAGGTAGACATTCAGGAACCGGAGAAGTGCCACCGGTATACGGCAAAAATTGTCAAAAATATCACGGTCCGGGAATCACCTGCCTGGCTGAAGAACCGGCTAAGGGCGATCGGCCTGAGGCCGATCAACAATGTAGTTGATGCGACGAACTACATTCTGCATGAGATCGGGCAACCGCTTCATGCGTTCGATTACAACAAGCTGGCTGGAAAAAAGATTGTAGTGAAAAGTTTTGAGCAGGAGCGCTCATTTACAACACTGGATGGTATAAAACGGAATGTTCCGGCCGAAACCCTTTTTATCTGCGACGGTGAAAAGCCGGTTGCCATTGCCGGGGTTATGGGGGGGCTTGATTCAGAAGTTACCGGAGAAACCGACACTATTCTTATCGAAAGTGCCTGGTTCCACCCATCCGGTATCAGAAAAACCTCCAAATCTCTTGCGCTTCAAACCGACTCATCCTACCGTTTTGAACGAGGTATCGACCCGAACCTCCAGCGCAGAGCCGCTGAGAAAGCTGCCCGGCTCATTGCAGAGCTCTCCGGCGGCGAGGTAGTTGACGGGTGTACCGATTCACATCCGGTCCGGACAGAGAAGGCAACCCTTGAACTTCGGATTCAACGTATCAACCGGCTGCTGGGGACTGAAATCAACCTTGAGAAGGCTTCCGAAATCCTAAGCCGCCTTGAGATTGAAAATCGTAAAATTTCTGCGGACGTTCTCGAATGCACCATCCCGACATTCCGCCCCGACCTGACGCGGGAAGTCGACCTGATAGAAGAAGTAGGACGAATTTATGACTATAACCGGATATCCAAACCGGACAGTTCACCTTTTCATACACCCGCTCCCCTCAGTGATTGGGAGATTCTGAATAGACGCATCCGAACCCATGCAGCCCGGCTTCAGTACAAGGAGATCACAACCAACTCACTCCACTCCAGAGAGGATGAGAACCGGTTCAGTCCGGAAGAGATTCAGATCCACACCCTGAACCCGGTTTCACAGGAGGCAACCACCCTGCGGACAACACTCCTTGGTGGATTCCTGAAAGCTGTTCAGTACAATCTTAACCGAAATGCCCGGCAGATCCGGTTTTTTGAAATCGGACATTCGTATCAAAAAGCGGAGAATGGGACCTGGATCAACGGAATTCGGGAACACAATATGCTGCTAATGGGCCTCTGCGGGTATAAAAGATTCGAAAACTGGCGTACAGGTGCAGAAATGTACTCTGTATTTGATCTGAAATCTGACCTGATTGCACTCTTCGGTCAGTTACAGGCCATCCGGGAGCTGACATTTGAGTCACCTCATCCGGAGAGTCTTACTTTGCATTTCAAGGGAGAGGAGGTTGGCAAGCTGGAACTGATCACCCGGGAGCTGAAGTCAGCCTATGAGATCGAATTACCTCTGTTTGCCGCCGAAATTGACCTGACACTCCTTCATGAACTCGGGATCTCCTCAATAAGCCGAAGATACGAGCCGGTCTCCAGGTTTCCTCCATTCGAATATGACGCCGCATTTATCGTTGACAAGAACATTACAGCTGGTGTTATGGAATCCTCAATCCGGGAAACCGCTGGTAAGATACTGAACAGTATAGAAGTCTTTGATATTTATGAAGGGGAAAAGATCGGTACGGAGAAAAAAAGTATTGCATTTCGGCTAACTTTTTTAGATCGTAATAAGACTTTGAATATCAAAGATGTAGATCCGATTGTTCAAAAAATTGTGCAGGCATTGAATAAACAATTCAATGCGAAGCTCCGAAAGGACTAAAGCAGCAAATATTCAACTAACTGACCGTCCATGTGAATTCAACCGGCAGACAAAGAGATCAGTTCAACCGTTTGTTACAGCAGATTCGGGATGAGGTAAAGCTGCTGGAGAAGAAAAACCGGGAGCTTCACAGAGAGAACCTGCGTCTGAAAACCACGCTCGATTCGATTCAAAAAGGTGAGCATGATATCTTTTCAACCGTCAACAACCAGGAACGGATCATCCTGAAGAATCAGATCGACCGGATGATTGAACGCATTGATTACTATCTGGAGGAGTGATGGTATCCATCAAAGTAACCATACTCGGAAAACAGTTCCCGCTGAAAGTCAAAGACGACGAAGTAGAGAACATGCGCCGTATCGCGGAGTTTGTCGATGAGAAGTTTCGGCTCTATCGGCGTGAGCTTACAAATCAGCCGGAAAGTACCATCATGGTCCTCGCCTCTCTGAGTATCGCCGAAGAGATGTTCAGCCTTCGACAGCAGGCAAACGAAGCTTCTGTTGACGAAGAGGAACTCTTTGGAGAAGTAAACGAACGCCTGCAAGAGCTAATCAGTGAAATCGGGTAAAAAGGTAATAGGGATTAGGGAAGAGTGAGAGTTCTCATTATCAAGATCAACACCCTGTGCCCTATTCACTATCCCCTGTTCCGCTCAATGATCATCTCATAGCCTTCCAGTACAGCCCGGGTTGTCTGAAAAGGGAGCACTGTCGCAATCTCTTTCACCCGTCCTATCGCATTTTCAGGTGCCAGCGGAAATCCTACTCTCTGAAGTGCTGGAATATCCCCTTCACTATCCCCGATATAAGCCATCTCTTTCTGCCCGATCTGCAAGCGTCCGGAAAGCAGGTTCACCCCCTGCAATTTGTTATTGCCACGAATCAGAATATTCACCGAGACATCCGTCCTGTGCACTTCCAGTCCGGGGTAATCGGAATGAACTTTCTCAACTATTTTCCCGGAAACTGCACGAATCTGGTCCCTGTCCGGCGAGACGATTCCGGCATCCATCATTTTTGAAAATTCCGGCATCACGCCCGGATGATCCGGCAGGATAACATCCCGAATCCAGCTCTTCGCCTCATTGATCAGCTCCATACTGCTCTCAAGTCTCCCATTCAGGCCGGTCTCAACCAGGTTGGTCTCCCAGTCATACAATCCTGCACTTTCAAAAATAAACGGGAGCCGGATATCCAGCCATTGCGCCACAGCTTCGGCATAGGGTAGCGGCCTGCCGGTACAGATCGTAAGGGGTGGAATCCGTTCATCATCCCGACTCCGCCGGTTCAATTCCCGTATCTTTGAAACCGATGTCCAATCCGGAGTTTTAAAGGGTTCGGAAATACACCCGTCAAGATCGAGTACATAGAGTTTTATCATCAGTCACAATTACGTTTCGGAGTCACAAATTTGCCTGCCGGTACTCAGGCAACAGAAGTGCAACCACAAAAAAGAGAAGGCCTCCGAGAAGAAGGATCTGATAGCGATTGCTATAATCCGCATATTCCCGAACTGCGAACTCCCCCTGTTGCAGTTCATCCAGCCGTGCCAGAAACGGATCTATACCGGCCGACCCGTTGCTAATCTCATAGTAAGATCCGCTCCCCCTCTGTGCGATATCCTGCAGTACATTCGATTCAAGTCTGGAAACAATCTCTTCGCCCCGTGAGTCCCGGTGGTAGCCATTCAGTCGATTCGTCCCCTCTTCATAGATTGGAATTCGTGCCCCCTGAGGCGTACCGATACCGACTGTAAACACATAAATTCCCCTGCCCGTAAGCTGCTGAAGTTCCTGCTGCCAGTCCGGGCTGTGATCTTCCCCGTCCGATACCATCAATACAACACGGGCGGCATCTTCCTGCTGTCCATCCAGCGAGTCAAATGTTTCAGAAGCTTTCCGAAAGGCATTTCCGAAATGGGTTCCCCCGCCTGGCATCTGATCTGTTGCCACAATGTCCAGAAACATACGAAGGGCGGAGTGGTCCAGGGTCATCGGGCTCTGGACAAACGCTTCACCGGTAAAAACCAGCAATCCGATCCGGTCTCCAACAGATCGGTCGATCAATCTCTCTAACTCGAACTTTGCCTTCTCAAGACGGCTCGGCCGGATATCCTCAGCATTCATGCTGCGAGAAAGGTCGAGAAGAATAAGGAGGTCCACCCCTCTCTGTTCAATATCCCGAACCTCGGTTCCGATTCTGGGGCCTGCCAGGCCAATGATGAAAAGTGAGATGGAGAGAAGGATCGCCACTCCTTTCAGGCGGTCACCCCTCGCCCAGTAACCCCGCCTCAAACGATGGAGTAGTCGTTCATTAAAATAGCGCGAGCTTACCGTCCGGTTTCTGTTCGAAATATACCACCAGGCAGTTCCCACTACGGGAATCAATAGCAGAAGCCACAAATATGTTGCATGTAACCAGATCAATAAACGGAACGTTTGCGTTGAAAAAAATAGGCTGGCCTTCAACCGCCACCCAAGATACATGAAGATACAAACGCAATTCAAGCGGATAAATTCTTTCCAGCCAGATGCATCAGTGACTCTTGTGAAACAGGAAAACCCCCCAAGCAAGATAGTTCTTCTCTGCACCTTCAATCCAGTGCGTAAGCCCTTCCTTCATCCCATCCAGATACTCCTGGCTTACATTCTCGCGCAACGTCTCCTCCATAGACTGCATGGTTGAAAGAACGGCGCTGTAGTGCCGTTTAAGATGGATCGTCATCTCATCAAATTCCACATCCCGAAATCCATACAACTCCGCTTTCTCACGATAATAAGCGGGAGAAGCCATGCTCTCAAGGTGAATCCGCTTCAGAATCGGATCCAGAACACCCTCCGGACAGTCATCCGACTGCATCGGATCCGTAAAAACAAATTCCCCTCCACTCTTCAACACTCGCGACGCCTCCCGAAGCACCTGTTCCCGGTCAGGGCTGTGCAGAAATGCATCCTGAGACCAGACGATATCGAAGGATTGATCTTCGTAAGGCAGCTCCTCAAAATTTCCGTCTACAACATCAATCTGGCTGTCGAGCCCCTCAACGGCATTGAGCTCCCTGGCCTTCTGGTTCTCAACTTCACTCAAATTCAGTGCAACGATATGGCAATCTGTCGAGCGTGCCAAAAAGCGGGCGGCCCCTCCATATCCTGACCCGAGATCGATCACCTTTGCTCCCGGCTTCAGAAGGTCCAGTTTTCCAGCCATCCGTTTTTGTGTACGCCTGCTCGCTTCCCGGATTGGATCTGACTCGGTATGGTAAATTCCGATATGGATATCTTCGCCGCCCCAAACCGTAGAGTAAAACGTATCTGCATCCTTGCTGTTATAATAACTCCTCGCAATATCAACTGCTTCTTCTGCTGCTGAACTCATGGTATAAATGGTGTGATTTGTATTTCAAATTGGCGACAACGAAACCGAGCCAGGAAGTCTGTCGGACTCCCCGAAATCGGTTACCCAGAGGTTTTGTAAAACCGTTTACTCGTCTTTGTATAATTTTTCAGCTACGTGAATATAGAAATCGGGATCATCACTCTTGTACGTTTCCTGAAAGTCCCCGTAGGTGTTGACCTCCTGAAATCCTACTTCCCTCATTAGTTTACGGGTATACTCTTTTCGTAATGGAAACATGTTTAGGTAGTAAACAGAGTCATCTTTAAACGTGTACTGAAACCGGGCAAGCCCTTCATCCATATGTTCAGGCTGTACTTCAACATCCTCTCCACAATAATAAAATTTATGCTTGCTCGAGTACCCGACATCCAGCATGGCATCGTAATTTCTCTGATCCAGAATAAGAATTCCGTCATGCTTTAAAGCAGCATGAAATTCGGCAAGTGCTTTTCGCCGGTCATTCTCGGAAAACAGGTGAGTAAATGAGTTTCCAAGACATATAATTGCATCGAACTTTGCATGGATGTCACGGTTTAGCCACCGCCAGTCAACCTGCACCGTTCGAAGGATGTGATCGTACTGTTTGGCATTCTCAAAGGCACGGGAGAGCATGGCCGGACTGCCGTCTGCACTGACAACTTCAAACCCGGCATTTAAAAGCCGAACGGAGTGGTAACCGGTACCTGTGGCGACATCCAGAACTCTCTCGACTTTATGTTCTCGCAGAACATCGATAAAAAACGACCCTTCTCCTTCAGACCGTTTCTCCAAGTTAATCAGGCCATCCCATTTTTGTACAAAGTTTTCAATGTACTCTTTCTGGTAATGATCCGTCTCTCGTACTGTAATCGGATCCGATCCGTACTGCTGATTCTTGGTATTGTTCATAATATCTGGAGTCATTAAGATGATAGATTTTCAACCCCGGTATTGGAAATATCGATATACAATTGGCCACTGCTGAGGCCAGGATCCGGCCGGTCTGGAGGCCGGAAAACCGGGGGATTTCAGAATTGATTACTCAGACAAACATAAGAAATCAAACAAACGAGTCATTATCAATGAAAAGATCAGTTTTTTTAAAAATAAGCCTTGTCATTCACAAACAATATGCGTTACTTCCACACATACATTACACATAAAATACCATAGTCCTGTCACCCATTCGATATGGATCACGCTCAACTTACCCGAAAACAGAAGGAGTTTTTCGACTACATCGTAGATTATAAAAGTGAACACGATGTCTGGCCTACCTATCGGGAAATAGCAGATGCATTCGGGTACAAGTCTCCTAACAGTGTGACTCAGAATATCCAGTCACTTTTAAAGAAAGAATATTTGATCAGGACGGATGACGATGAATACGACATCCATCCGAAACATATGGACAGAGAGGACGAGCCTGAGTCACAAGGGATTCCCATCCGTGGCCTGATTGCTGCGGGCTACCTGCAGGAAGCGGTAGAAGCTGATTTGGGACAGATTACACTGGAAACAATATTTCCAAACCTCGATCAGCTCTTTGCCCTCAGAGTATCCGGGATGAGCATGAAGGACGCTGGAATATATGACGGAGATTTTGTTCTGCTTATGGACGCAGACGTTCATGATGGTGATATCGGTGCCGTCCTCTACAACGGTGAGACCAGCCTGAAACGGATTTACTATGATGAGAATGGATTGCGGCTGGAACCGGCAAATGACGAGTATGAAGATATCATCGTTGAACCGGGACTTTTTGAAGATGTGCGGGTCATCGGGAAATATATCGGGCATGTTAATCGACAGGGAATACACTGTGCCGGAAACAGCCGACGGAAGACAAATTGACCGGCAGATCCATATCCTCCGGGCAATATAAAGAGACAGTACTGCCGGATAAACGCCCTGTTCCGGGCCATCCATCGGTTAGTGACAGTTAGGAGTCTTTAGATACCGTCTCCAGTTTCCCGTTTGCACCCTTTCTGGAATCGTGAAGCTGTGAATCCTTGATCCACGCCCTGCCCCCGTCATGCTGTAGCCGTTTTCGATTTTTGTATATAAATGCCTGTTTGTGGAGTTCGGGCAATTCTTTCTTCATGTTCTGATCCATTCTATTGAATTTCTGATTTCGGCTGGTGTTGTTTCCTCGTCACAAACCGTCTCGATCTGAGACAAAATTAATACAATTTTCAGGAAGTCACACTCTGAAGCCTGAGAAAAACCTGTATTTTTGTTCAAAATCAAGGAGTCCGGGCAAAAGAACAGGTTTTTCTCAGGCTTCAGTCTTTGTTTTAGATTCGCAAAGTTGTATATTAAAAGTCTATTTGAAATCTGAAAATCAAACCCTTTTTATCTATGTACGCTGTAGTTGAAATTGGCGGGCATCAGTACAAAGTTGCCGAAAACGACCATATATTTGTGAACCGGATTACCTCTGACAAGGAGGGACTTTCTATCGATCGGGTTCTGCTTGTAAAGGATGCAAAAGGGGCTGTAAAAGTTGGAAAACCGTTGGTAGAAGGTGCCACGGTAAAAGCCACGATTGTTGATCACCTGAAATCAGACAAAGTGATGGTCTTCAAAAAGAAGCGCCGGAAAGGATATAAGGTGAAACGGGGTCACAGACAGTTGTTGACTCAATTGAAAATCGATAAAATATCATAGGAATTTTCTCAAAACTTCCTCATAGGGAAGCCGGGGCCAGAGAAGTTGCTCCGAATCAGCCCTGATCCGAAAACAGAAACGAATACAGGAAAAAGCAGGAGCACTGAACAACACTCTCGCTTTTTCAATAAATAAAGCAACCAGTTGTTATGGCACACAAGAAAGGTCAAGGTTCCACACGAAACGGAAGAGACTCACAGTCCAAACGCCTGGGAGTCAAGAAATATGGAGGACAGACCGTCCGCGCCGGAAACATTATCGTTCGTCAGCGGGGCACCAAATTCCATCCCGGCGACAATGTTGGCAGAGGTGGCGACGACACGCTCTTTGCAACCGCAGACGGGCAAGTGGTATTCAGAGAACGGGCGGGAAGAAAGTTTGTCTATGTAGAGACAGCCTGACTTCGCTGCAATTACATTTTTTTTCAAGCCCCTTTATCAAAGATAGCGGGGCTTTTTTATTTTCATCCTATGAGACAGCAAATCCCCGGAATTGACGGACTTGAGATCAACACGCTCTTTTGCATCGGGCGAAACTACATCCTGCATGCAAGGGAGCTGAATAATCCGGTGCCGGAAGAACCGATTGTCTTCCTCAAACCCAACAGTGCTGTCATTATGGATGGAGGCACCGTTTCTCTGCCAGCACAGTCCCGGGACGTTCACCATGAAGTAGAACTGGTGATCGCCATAGGGAAGACCGGGAAAAAGATCCCGGAAGAGGAGGCGCTGAACTATATTGCAGGGTATGGTATTGGTATTGATTTTACAGCCAGAGATATACAGCAGAAAGCGAAGGAGAAAGGGAAACCCTGGAGTGTAGCAAAAGGTTTTGACACCTTTGCACCGGTCAGCAGATTTCTACCTTATAACGGATCCAAACCATTTCCTGATGTAGACCTGGAATTACAGATCAATGGTGAAACACGACAAAAAGGAAATACACGGGATATGCTCTTCTCCATTCCCACGTTGATCTCCTACCTGTCACACATTTTCACCCTTTCTCCCGGAGACCTTCTCTTTACAGGTACACCAGAGGGGGTCGGGACCGTTCAGCCGGGAGATGAAATAACAGCCATTCTCGGAAACCAGTTACAAACCCTTCAGCTCCATGTTGCATAAAGGGCGAACACTCTTTACTCTCTGGCTTCTCTCCACAATCAGCTTCTTGTCGGCCGGAACAGCG
Source organism: Balneolaceae bacterium (assembly GCA_040905265.1). Classification (GTDB taxonomy): domain Bacteria; phylum Bacteroidota; class Rhodothermia; order Balneolales; family Balneolaceae; genus JBBDRW01. The sequence continues at coordinate 10,499 of JBBDRW010000109.1, forward strand.
TACGCACAAGACCTATCCTCCCTGACAGACACTACATCCTATCTCTGGCCAACCGATGCGGGGAATTATCTCTCTTCAACGTTTGCAGAGACCCGGTCTGCCCACTTCCATTCTGGAATTGATATCAAAACCTGGGGGCAAGAGGGGTATCGGGTATTTGCAACAAAAGATGGCACTCTCCACCGGCTCGGTATCTCCCCGTTCGGCTACGGGAAGGTAATCTACCTGAAACATGAGGACGGCTCCTATTCGGTCTATGCACACCTGAACCGTTTCGAATCGTTCATTCAACAAATTGCAGACTCACTCCGGCTTCCGGATTACCGGTCAGACCTGGACCAGATAGTCGATGATCTGAATATTAGAGTCCGACAGGGAGACGTGATCGCATATACCGGTTCTACCGGGATCGGCCCTCCCCACCTCCACTTCGAGATCCGTACACCGGAGAATGAAGCAGTGAATCCGCTCTTGACCAATATGGTCATTCGGGATCAACTTTCTCCCGTCTTCTCGTCACTTGCCATAGCACACCTGGAGCTTCCGGAACTTCATACCGGGGAGATAGAGACAAGAAGGCCGTCTGACCGTAGTGGCGTCTATGATTTCGGCACGATCCGTACAAATGGCCCGGTCGGGCTTGCCGTCGATACGTACGACCGTGCAAACCAGACACCCAATGTATATGCCGTCTATTCGCTTACTATGGTACAGAACGGAGATACCCTCTTCCACTCCAGAGCTGACCATTTTCCAATGGCAAGCAGTACTGGCATGTTGGTCGATCGTGTCTACACTCTCTTACGAAACCAACGGAGGGGGTTTCAACGGCTTTATATCGTGAATGGAAATGATCTGCCAATCTATCACAACACCCGACAGAGAGGAATCCTGGATCTCCCGGAAGGAGACCATCCGATTCAGATAATTGCAGCCGACTATTACGGAAATGAGTCAACAGCCCGATTAACACTAAGAGTCGCCGACCGTACAGCTCCTCCCCTGGCAGATATCCGGTCTGTCCCGGCCTATCAGAAACCGGCTGCGCCGGACAATGACCGTGAACCTCTCTCTGAATTTGTAAACAAAATTGAGAGCAGGCAGATCGAGCCTGTTTACTTCACGACCACCTCATCTGCCGGAATCCGGCAAACGTCAAACCTGGTTCAGGCACCCATCCGGTTAACCAGAGAAACTGAGAGCAAAACGCTATTTAAAAAACTGATCCCCGGCCGTCGGCAGATCATCCACCTTCCTGATCAGACATTCTGGGTTGAAATCCCCGCAGATGCACTCTACGACACTCTGGACCTTCAGATAACCATCCGGGAACAAGACGGACTTCCCACTCTTGCATTCTCACCTGAAATGGTTCCTCTCAAAGGACAAATCTCTGTTAACCTGATTCTCCCACCGGACAGCGACTATCAAACTACCGGGCTTTATGCATACCATCCGCGACAGAACCGGTATCACCTTCTCTCCACATCTTCCAACACCAGATTACTCAGGGCAGAATTGACTGAACTCCAGCCTCTGGCCGTACGGCGCGACGATACCTCACCAACGCTTGGTACGCCCCGTATCCGGACCGTATTGGGGGGAGAACAGGTCCTGGCACTCCCTGTAAGAGATTCGGAATCGGGCATTGACCACCGCTCTTCCGAGATCGCCGTAAACGGTAAACGGGGGATTGTCGAATACAACCCGGACAGAAGTGAACTGATCTACTATCTGCCAGGCTTCACTCCGCTTCGTGATAATGAAATTACAGCCAGGGTATATGACCTGGCCGGGAACCTTACAGAAGATACATTCCATCTCCTGCGGTAAGAAAGCAACCGCCAGGAGTCTTGTCAACCAATTGCTATACAGCTGATCTCAACTTTAACTTCCTTGGGAAGAGTTTTAACAGCAACTGTCTCACGGGCCGGCGGATTCTTTTCAAAGCGACGCCCATATACCTCATTCACCTGTTTGAAATCGGCCATATCCGCAAGATAGATCGTACATTTCAAGACATTGGAAAAACTGCTGCCGGCAGCAGTCAGAACCGCTTCGAGATTCTGCATAACCTGTTCTGTCTGGGCAGCAGCATCGTCCCCTGTAATCTCCATAGTGGCCGGATCCAGCGCTATCTGACCTGAACAGTAGATCAACCCGTTATGGATAACTGCCTGACTATAGGGGCCGATCGCTTTAGGCGCATCCTTGGTGTGAATAATCGTCTTCATAGAATTGTACTTTATAAGTGAACGTTCCGGTTTGTAACGAAAATCGGACTGTTATCAAGGAGTCTGTCGGACATACGGGATCGTAGCTCAGGGTAAAATATCCAATCGATTACTGCTTCCAAAGCTGAACTACTCTGTTGTTCCCTTAAGAGTATAATCATACTTATCTCAACAAAAGCATCAAAACCCGCTTATTGCAGAAAGCGTAAGTTATAGTTACTTTGAGACCCATTGGGACCTAATTGAAAATCGACCACTCATACTTCCACTTTCTATGAATATGCGACCCATTCTTTCCGTTTTGATTATCCTGGGCCTGGCCTGGGGTTGTGCCAGTTACGACCCTCTCGTACGAGATGCCAAAAATAATTTTGACGAGGGGAATTACCAGGATGCAATTGCGGCTGCCAATGAAGCGCTGGAAACCAATCCTGGCGACCCGTTTGCTCACTACTACCATGCAATGGCAAATGCCGGGCTTGCTCAGGAGACCGAGCCTCCGTCCGATCGAAAAGGACTTTATGAAGAGGTCTATACCTCTATGAATAATGCAAAACGCCTGTTTGAAGAGACACAGACCCTCTCGTCCGAAGCGATTCTGCTGGACGATGTCTATTCAAATCTCTGGGCCTTTGAGCACAACAGTGGTGCCAATTACATACTGGATGACAGTTTGCGGGAGGTAACTCCTAACCCTGAAGAGCTTGCCATCCAGCATTTTGAAAATGCTATCATCATTCAGCCGGACAGCTCGATTTCTCACGTTGTCCTGGCATCAACACGGTTCAACACCGGAGATATAGATGGTGCCATCGTTGCCTATGAACGAGCCATGACGGTTCTGGACCCGCCAACTGTCGATGATTATGACTTTCTGACCAATTTGCACTTAATGCGTGAAGACTATCAGAATGCACTCGATCTGGCCGAGGAGGCACATGAACAGTATCCGGACGAGGCCTCCTTTGTACAGTACATGGCAGACTCGCATCTCTACCTTGGAGACCTTGAGCAGGCGATGGCCTTGATCCGCGGGCTGATAGAAGATGACCCGGAGAACCCGCAATACTACTATGTACTCGGAACACAGATCTACCAGGTAGCACAGGAGCATCTGGATGAAGCAACCAATAAATATACCCAGGCATGGGATATGGAGTTGCAACTGCCGCAACTCACACAAGCTGAACGTGCCGACCTGCAGGAACAGATCGATCAGTTGAAATCGGAAGCTGCAGCCGCTGAAGAAGAAGGGAATGAGCTGGGAGATATGGCCGCAGCAGAAATCCAGAAATCCATTGAGCTAAACCCTGAAAATGACGAGGCCTACAATGTTCTCGGTATTATCTACCAGAACCGTGCATCCCTTCTTTTTGACAAACGGAATGAAGAGGCTCGTGATGACAACGAACTTGCCATGGAGTTTGACCAGGAGGCCCGCAGCTATCTGGACCGTGCTCTGGAGAACTATGAACAGGCTGCCGAACTGAACCCTGACGAAGTCAGTTATTGGGAACGGCTGTTCAGAGTCTATACCACGCTCGGAATGAGTGATGAAGCGGATGAAGCAATGGAACGTGCCGGAATGGACTAATACATTCGACCCTGAAACTGAAGTGCCAATTCTGAAGAGAACCAGCTTTATGATAACTTTACGTACCCGAATGGCAGGCTTGATGCTTGCCTTCGGGTTCTTTTTTTTCAGTTCCTGTACCCTTTTCAATCACACGGTTGAGGATAGTGAAACGCGGCTCCAATCCGGGAATCCGGAATCTGCACTTTCGGAAGTAAACCGGGTTCTGGAAGAGGATGGGCATAATGAAGATGCACTCCTGCTGAAAGCAGAGATCCTTGCTGAATTGGCTCGCATGGAAGACTCTCCTGACAGAAGAGAGAACTACTACCGTGAGATGAGAGAGACTCTCTCCACTCCGGGCTTTGAACCATCCGGGAGATTCCGCAGCCGGCGGGATCAGTTGTCAAGGTCGGCCTGGAACCGTGAACAGGAGGCGGGGCTCCGGTTACTTCAACAGGAAAATGCCCGGAACTACCGGCAAATCGTCTCCCACTTTGAAAATGCAATCGTAATCAACCCAGACAGCAGCACGACCTACAGCCTGAAAGCGACCACCCATTACTCAAACGGAGATCTCCGGCTGGCAATCGAGACACTCGAAACAGGCAGGAACCGAATTCTCGATTTCCCGGCCGATTACAGTGAAAAACTGGCCTTTCTCTATCTTGAAGAGGGACAGTTGGAACAGTCTGCCAGCCTGTACCGATACCTTCTTGACAGAGATCCGGATAACACCAGTATCCGGGACGGGTTGATCAATGCTCATATTCTTGCAGGTAACCATCACGAATCGGTACCGTTGCTGCGCGAACTGGCCGGGGAATCGCCAGAGAACATTCACTATCAGGAATCTCTTGTTACCGAGCTCGTTTTCAGAGCCTCCGGACTGGCCGACTCCCTGTCTGGCGTTCCGTCTCTTTCAGAGGCTGACGCAGACGAACTGATCCGGCAGCTGGAAGAGGCAGAGCAGATGATCCGCTCCCTGATTGACCGCCAACCATCCCGGGAAGAGTTTACCTATGCTGCTGCAGCGCTTTATAAGAATTCTGCACAGATTCTGCTTTCCCTGTCAGATTCAGAGCATGTCCAGGAGACACTGGCAGATTCCCTTCGGGAGAGGTCAAATCATTTGCTGCATACCGCCCTGCCATTATGGGAAACCGTTGCAGAACGTAATCCGGAAAATCGTGAGATATGGAACAGCCTCTATCAGATCTATACACAGCTCGGCATGAGTGAAGAGGCAGAAGCCACACGATCCAGAATCAATTTATAGGAATCTATGCGTTTTAATACCAAAGCGATCCATGCCGGACAGGAGCCGGAAGAGACCTCCGGCGCGGTGATGCCACCCATCTTCCAAACGTCAACCTACCGGCAGGAAGGACCCAACGAACATCGTGGTTATGACTACGCGCGAGTTGGTAACCCGACACGAACCGCTCTCGAAAAGCTCATTGCAGGGCTGGAAGGGGCTGATGAATGCGCCTGTTTTGCCAGTGGCTGTGCTGCGATAGACGCCATTATAAAAATGTACCGGCCAGGAGATCATATCATCGCCTCCAATGATCTCTACGGCGGAAGTTACCGGCTCTTTACCGAGGTCTTCGAGCCATACGGAATACGTTTCTCATTCGTCGATATGACAGACACGGAGAATATCGAACGAGTTCTGAGTAAATCGACTAAACTGATCTGGATCGAGACACCGACGAATCCACTCCTGCGAATTGCCGATATAAGATCGATTGTCAAACTGGCTAAAGAACATGGCATCCATACAGCCGTAGACAATACATTTGCTTCTCCATGCTTGCAGAGGCCACTTGAATTGGGTGTCGACATTGTGGTACACTCCACTACCAAGTATCTGGGCGGACACTCGGATGCAATCGGAGGAGCTGTCGCATCTTCTGACCAAAAAATAATGGATCAGATACGATTTCAGGTCAAAACCACCGGAGGAGTGCCCGGCCCAATGGATTGTTATCTGATACTCAGAGGAATCAAAACTCTCCCGTTACGAGTAGAGAGAGCCGTTGAGAATGCTGAAAAAATTGCAGCTTTTCTTGAGGATCATCCCGGAACCGCGTCTGTACATTACCCCGGACTTGCGTCACACAAACAGCATCATCTGGCCAGAGAACAGATGTCAGGGTTCGGTGCAATGGTCTCCTTCTCACTAAAGCTTGATACGATGGAGAGTGCAGTCACGTTTATGAAGAGTACGAAAATATTTACCCTGGCTGAAAGCCTTGGCGGTGTTGAGTCTCTGATCAGCCACCCGGCATCCATGACACACGGGTCGATCCCCAGAGAGATCCGGGAACGGGCCGGCCTGATGGATTCATTGATCCGGCTCTCAGTCGGTGTGGAAGATGTCGAGGACCTGATTGAAGATCTCGATCAGGCATTCTGACCACCTTACCTCTTAATAACCGTTGCTTCCATGAACCATGTAGTGATTGCAGAAGCGAAGCGAACCCCTATCGGATCATTTGGCGGGGGACTTTCGGGGTTTACTGCGCCCGAACTGGGCGCGGTAGCAATCCTGGAGATTATCCGGTCAACTGGCATCCGGCCGGAGCTGGTAGAAGAAGTTGTTTTTGGAAATGTCTTGAGTGCCGGTATCGGGCAAGCCCCGGCAAGGCAAGCTGCATTGAAAGGCGGGCTCTCGACAGCAACCCCCTGTACAACCGTCAATAAGGTCTGTGCTTCAGGCATGAAAGCGATCATGATTGCTGCAGATCAGATACGGCTTGGAGAAGCTCGGGTTATGGTTACGGGCGGTATGGAGAGCATGAGCAATGTGCCATACTACCTTCCTGACGAACGATTCGGTGCAACACTTGGACATAGCAGAACCGTAGATGGCATACTGAAGGATGGCTTGTGGGATGTCTACAAGGATTTTCACATGGGAAATGCTGCCGAGATCTGTGCAAAACAGTCTGAAATAAGCCGTGAAGAGCAGGACAGATATGCAATACTCTCATACAGACGAGCCCTTGAAGCTGCTGAAAAAGGGTACTTCCGTGAAGAGCTGATTCCAATCAAAGTGAAAGATGGCAAGGGGTCAGTTACGCTGATAGAGCATGACGAGGAGCCCCGGCGGGTTCAGTTTGATAAAATTGAGCACCTGAAGCCTGTGTTTGACAAGGATGGGACAGTTACAGCAGCCAATGCAAGCAGCATCAATGATGGCGCTGCAGCACTCCTGTTACTCTCCGAAGAGCGTGCAAAGGAGTTAAATCTGACGCCTGTTGCCCGAATACGCAGCTATGCAAGCAGTGCCAAAGCACCTGAGCTGTTTACAACCGCCCCCTCAGATGTGATACCTCTTGCTCTGAAAAAATCAGGGTTGACACTGTCAGATATCGACCTGTTCGAAATCAATGAAGCTTTTTCTGTTGTATCGATTGCCAACAACCGGATCCTGAAACTGGATGAAGAGATCGTCAACATCCATGGCGGGGCAGTCAGCCTGGGCCATCCCATCGGATGCTCTGGTGCACGAATCGTAGTTACACTGGTACATGCATTGAAACGCACCGGCGGCACTCTCGGTTGTGCTGCAATCTGCAATGGAGGAGGTGGAGCTTCCGCAATGGTAGTAGAGAGGGTAGATAAATGATACATTACATTCAAAAACCGTGTTACTGTGTACCTGGTGTCGTGTCGAGAGTAAACTGAGATATACAGAACCACCTGAATTAGAGAACACTCCACCTTGACTTTTAGTAGCCTGGGTGCTATAATCGATTTTAACGGGTGAAGGTCTTCTATCAGAAGGCTTTGAAAACCAGGATTTTTGGTCAAGATCGAGGCCAGAAGAATTTTATAACCGCAGCATATTGAGTATATGTGAGGATTATAAAATTCTGATAACGAAGATATTGAGCAAAAGGACGGTTTTGCAAAGCCTTCTATTAATTTTCTTTAACTCAATTCATTAAATTGCGGCAATCTGTTATATTTCATACCGGAGCATTTGAATAGCTTCGGAGAAGGCAATATTGCCTTCCAAAATGTTAATGATAATCGAGCGGTCCTGTGAAAAAAATTGCCAGCCTATTCCTCTTACTTGCACTCTCCTGTGCCACCCTGCAAGCTCAGGTAGGGATTACTTCTGTTCCGTTCCTTCAGATTGAACCCGACTCCAGATCAGCCGGAATGGGTAATACCGGTGTAGCGATCGCCGATAACGCATCTGCCATTTTCTGGAACCCGGCCGGGCTCGCTCAACAGAGCAACAATCAAATCAGTATTACACACGCAAACTGGCTTCCTGCATTTAACGTCGACCTCTTTTACGACTATCTTGTTGGTACATACCATATCGACGAGGTCGGTACGTTCGGAGGCCACATCACATTCCTGAATCTGGGTGAACAGGTACGAACTGATGAAAATGCACAGGAACTCGGCCGCTTCAACAGTTACGAACTGAGTGCCGGGCTCTCATACGGCCGTCAGATCAATGAACATTTCAATGTGGGAGCCAGCCTCCGATATATTCACAGCAGTCTGGCCGATGGCGATCTGAACGGACACAAGATCAATCCCGGATCCAGTTTTGGTATTGACCTGGCCGGCCAGTACCGCTCAAACCCTTTCATGCTGGGAAATCGTGAAGCCATATTTCGGGCCGGATTGAATCTCTCCAACATTGGCCCCGGCATTCGCTACACCGACAATGCCGTAAAAGATCCTCTTCCCACGATGCTGCGTACAGGGTGGGCCGTAACGGTCGATCTGGATGAAAACGGATATAATACACTCACATTTTCCAATGACATCTCCAAGGTGATGGCCCGAAGTGAAGAGGTCATTGCGCAGGGGGATACAACGTATCAGCCCATGGGTGTGTTCAAGGCTCTTACGAGTTCGTGGGGATCGTATGAACGGTTTAACGGATCTGAAAATGTGGACGTTGGACTGCTACAGCAATTGATGTTCGGTTTCGGGCTGGAGTACTGGTACAACCAGCAGTTTGCACTGCGTACAGGCTATTACTACGAAGATCCGGAAAATGGAAACAGGGAGTTTATCACCCTCGGCGCCGGCATCCGATACGGAATGTTCGGTGTCGATTTCAGCTATCTCTATACCCTGGAAGAGTACCACCCGCTTGCCAATACCATGCGTTTCAGCCTTTTGCTTAATCTCTGAGCAGACAGTCCGTCATAAAGTGCGGCCAGCCGGTTTCGGGCCGGAGAAACAATTCAACACCGATTTCGTTTCATCTCATGAGGAAACACGATTCGGCATCGGTATAAAGATGCTTTTCTCTTTCGCACTCTCGCCTGAAACCTCTATTTTTACAACATGGACTGGATAAAAGATCTTCTTACCAGCAAGATACTCTATGGATGGCTGTTTGGCCTGACTATGTTCGGTGCCCTTGCCATATTTGTCATGGACACCTGGATCATGCCTGCTTACACTCACTATAATGAAGGGCTGACGGTTCCCGATGTCACCAAGATCTCACTCGAAGAGGCGGAAGAGATTCTGGAATCCTACGGATTGCGATATGAAATTCTCGACCGGAGAGCTCACAGTGCCTATCCGGCTGACTATATCCTGGACCAGGCACCTCCTGCCAAACACATTGTCAAACCGAACCGAAAAATCTATCTCACAGTCAATACAGCCGTACGTCCAACAACAGTCGTACCGGACGTTGTCAACATGTCTCTGAGAAATGCACAGATCCAGATTGAAAATTACGGACTTTCGGTTGGGACGATCAGTTATGAATCGGGCCGGTTCCGCGCGACCGTTCTTCGACAATCAGTCTCACCGGGTGATACTGTGGATGTAGAAACTACGATTGACCTGGCGGTCAGTGACGGCCTCGGAGACACCCTGGTTGAAGTTCCCGACATCATAGGGCTGACACTTGCAGAAGCCCAGCAAGTACTACGTGAAGCCGGGTTGCGCGTGAGTGAAATCCGGTACGAGCCCAGCCAGGAGGCACAGCCACATACGATCCTCTCCAGAGAACCTGAAGACAGAGAACTACAAGAGGGTGAATCCCTCTCTTTGGTCGTTTCCGAACGGTTCGATACCAGAGAGGAAGAAGAGTCGGGCGTCTTTATCCCGGAAGAAGATTCTGTAGAGCTTGATAACAACGACTTCGAACAAGAGATTGAAGAACAGAACTGACCCTATGGAATTTCAACTTCCCATTTTGGCGCCATCCATTCTTGCCGCCGACCACAGCCGGTTAGGCGAACAGATTCAGGCATGTGTGGATTCAGGTATTCAATGGATCCATTGTGACATCATGGACGGGCACTTTGTTCCCAATATCAGTTTCGGGCCAGCGATGGTGGAAACTGTTCGCGACATTGCTCCGGAGCTGTTTCTGGATGTACACTTGATGATCGAGGACCCTGACAAATATATCGAATCTTTTGCAGATGCCGGAGCAGACCTGATCTCTGTACATGTGGAAACCTGTCCCCATCTGCATCGAACACTTCAGATGATTCGGTTGCAAGGGTGTATGACCGGTGTGGTACTGAATCCGGCAACCCCGATCGATCTTATTGAGCCGATTCTACAGGAGACGGACCTGGTACTTATCATGAGTGTAAACCCCGGCTTCGGCGGCCAGTCGTTCATCGAGTCCAGTTACAGGAAAGTCCAGAATCTGGCCGCACTCAGAGAGAGCAACCAGACAGAATTTCTGATCGAAGTTGACGGCGGCGTAACCCTTGGAAATATTCAAAAACTGGTTCGAACCGGGGTAGATATTCTTGTTGCCGGGAGCAGTGTTTTCAAAGCGGATGACATCCACGGCCGAATCAAAAAACTGACAGAAAAAGCAGCTCTGGGCCGTACGAATCTGGCATAATCTCTACGTTCTGTCATTCATACATTTTTTCACAACCAAAGTATTAATCAGGAACAACTTCCATCGATACCAAGAATAACATTTCGGAAAAAACCTTTTACATCGAGGACGTACAACCTCTTCTGATTCTCGGTTTTCAGGATCAACACCTTGGGCGGCTGGATCAGGCCTTCCCTGCAACAAAAATCACTGTTCGGGGAAATAAAATCAAGATGCTCGGTCCGGTGGAAGAGGTAGAAATTCTGATAGAGATCCTCGGTGAGCTGACGACAATTGCGGGCAAGAACAACCAGGTTACTTCCAGTGACCTGGAGACCCTGCTGGCCCTTGAGGGGCGGGTTGAATCGGCACCGGACGAGGAAAAGCCGTTCAAGCAGGAGAGCGGGGATATCATCCTCCATACCCATACGGGTGATGCAATTGTTGCAAAAACACCGGGACAGAGAGAAATCGTAAAGGCGGTAGAGAATAATGATATTGTATTCGCGATCGGGCCGGCAGGAACTGGAAAGACGTTTACATCGGTTGCCCTTGCCGTTCAGGCGATGAAACAGCGGAAGGTGAAGAAGATTATTCTGGCCAGGCCGGCAGTGGAAGCGGGAGAAACTCTCGGATTTCTTCCCGGTGACCTGAAAGAGAAGATCGATCCCTATCTCCGCCCTCTCTACGACGCACTGGAAGAGATGATCGAATATGACAAACTGGAATTCCAGCTCTCCAAAAATATCATAGAGATTGCACCTCTTGCCTACATGCGCGGACGGACCCTGAATAATGCGTTTGTCATTCTGGACGAAGCTCAGAACGCTACCAATATCCAGATGAAGATGTTTCTGACCCGCATCGGATTCAACAGCCGTGCAATCATTACCGGAGATATAACGCAGACAGACCTCCCGCGAAAACAACACTCCGGCCTTATCTCCATCCAGAAAATTCTGGATGATATCGAGGGTATCTCATTCGTCTACCTGGACCAGAGAGATGTGGTACGCCACAAGCTTGTCAGACAGATCATTGAAGCGTATGAAAAGCATGAAGAGAACGATCAGCGAAAGAAGAAGTAATACCACGTCTCTTCACACAGACATGCTTTCCCGATCCAAACATATTTGACCTGAAAAGATGACCCGCAGCGTAGAAAAGCGACCCTTTGTAACCCCACTCTACGAAGGAACATACTCCGTAGGGCTGGACAAGAAGTTTATACGAATTGGACGAGATGACCCTCCCCGGAAAAACAGCCTGAAACTCTCCATCAACCCGTTTCTTATCAAAGGAGAAGAGAGGAACATATTATTTGATGCGGGATTGGGCGAGTTTGGCGAAAAGACCTCCACAAACCAGATTCTTACCAATCTGGAGTTTCATGGATTGAGTAGCCTGGATATTACGGATATCTTCACAAGCCACCTCCACTACGACCATCTTGGCGGCCTCGCCGGGCGGCCGGACGGCTACTGGGAACTTACATTTCCGGAGGCACAAATCTGGGTTTCCCGGCAAGACTGGAACGAGCTGCTTGAGAGAGAGGAGGCCAAAGGCGATAGCGAAAAACTGGAATTTCTCCATTTTCTGGAAGCCCGGGCAGACCTGCAGGATCTGGAAAGCGGGAAACAGCCTCTGCCGGAAGTACGGGCAGAGACTGCTGGAGGCCACACAAAACATTCTCAAATCCTCTACTTCGAGGAGAATGAAGAGAAATATCTGATGGCAGGCGACATCCTTGGCACAAAAGGGGCCGTCAACCGGACCTATACCGCCAAGTACGACTTTGACCCGAAACAGAGTATGGCTGTCCGGGAAAAGATAAAAAAGTATGCCTTCGACGAGGGTGCGGTCATTATGGCCTACCATGAAACCGAATCACCGCTCTTCAGACTCACGTCACACGATCCGAAAAAAGGGTATCTCATGGAAGATGCGGCCTCCTGAACTCCTCTCCTGCTTTCCTTTAATTAGATAACCGAAACCATTCGATACTGCTTCGGTACCGGTCATCTGGTATCAGAAGCGGATGGATTTCCGAATGTTTTGAGGTACTCTTCCATTGCCAATTTTTTTCTGGCACTCTGGCTGGTCATGTATCGAACCTTTCCGAAAACAGGCCTCTCCTGCCATGCACGGTCAAACCGCCCAAAGCACCAGAAAATACCGGAGTAACTGTTCGGATCTCTTCCATCCAGAGCCCAGGAGTTATTCAGGTCGATCAGATAGCGAAGCGCCGTCTCCGGGTCAGGCGTCCATTCTATTACTTTCTTCCCCCACAACATCCGAAGATAGTTATGGATCACTCCATCCTCTCTGAGCTGATTCTGGGCGGCGTTCCATACCAGATCATGCGTCCGGGCCTGCTCCAGCTCCTCATAGCTGTAGATCGACTCTCTCGGGTCCGACTGATGTTTTTGGAGCGTCTTCAATGCCCAATCCGGAAGGCTTTCAAATTGGTCATAATCAGAACGGTGATGGGCAAAATGGAAACCGACTCCCCGCCATACAATCAGTTCGTCCAGAAATTTTGAGATCTGCTGATCGCCGTTATAAAAACCGGAAGCGGAACCGTTACTCCAGACAATCCGATCCAGATCCCAACTGTCAGGCTGCCGGTTCAAAACCTTCTTTACGATCTCATATTCAGAAAGTTTTCCGGTATGAAGCCAGGGACTGAGCCGGCTCGACCGGTCATGATCCGGATCATTTCTCGAATCTCCATAAACCGGAAGGTCATCATCCAGAAATTCCGTTAACCTCCGGAGTCCGGCACGGCGGGCCCCCTCCGTGCTGCTCACAGGCCCGATATCCTGCCGAATGGAGGACATCCGGATCACATCAGAGATACTCTTCAATGCAATTGCTGATCTCAGGGCCTCACTCGACACCCACTCTGGAAATGAAACCTCCTCCCTGTTCTCTACCTTCTCCAGAGGATTCTCCTCCGGCGGGTGAGTATACGATTCAATGAACTCCCTCTGCACCACTTTCCGGAAGAGATAGGCGCTATATGGATCTTTCTCCAACCGCCCCAGAGGTATCATGCCATTGCTGTCCACCGTATAATACGGGATCGTCCACTCACTGCTCAACTGTTCATTCCGGCTTCTCATAATGAAAACAGGGTATTCATCTGTGACAAGCAATGCGGCATCTTCAACCAACTGTTTCAACATCTCACTGTATTCTCCCTGTCGCTGCTCAACATAGGGAAGATAGGAGGCCGAACTGCCTTCTGCCGCTTCAGAGTGTTCACTCATCCCCTCCAGCAGGAACTGATGGGTTCGCGCCGTTGCCCAGGGATAGTCACAAGAGAGGCCTTCAAAAATCAGGAGCGGCAATTTCAGCTTGTTTGCCCAGCCTACTGCATATTCAAGAGCAAAGTTGTAGTGAAAACGGCTGTTGATCTGCATCCAGTATAGGACAAACTTTCCCGTTTCCAATGGGTATGCCCCGTTTCTCTTCCGAACCCTGAAACTGTTATAATTTTTCATAGATACATCTGGCCAGTGCCGTGTTAATCAGTCGGCGGATTGCCCAAAGCCGTTTGTTATCGTGGAATCAAACGAACCAACAACGAAATACACGATTGCATTCATTCCCTTGTTGAGGAGGCTTTGAATTTCATACCACCCTTTCCCGATGAATTGCGTACCTTTTCCAGTCACAAAACGAACCCTATGACGTTGAGACATTCATCATGAATAGCCCATTTGGTGCCATCTTCGATATGGATGGTGTAATTGTACACAGCAACCCTGCACACAAAATTGCCATCCGGCAATTCTGTAAAAAACACAACCTGAATGTCTCCGATGATTTTCTGGAGAGAAAAATATATGGACGGACCAACAAAGAGTGGATTCCGGAACTCTTCGGAGAGTTGGATGAAGCTGAGATAAACCGTCTTGCAGATGAAAAAGAGGCCCTCTTTCGAAGCATGTTTGATCCCGAAAAGGAGATCGTCCCAGGATTGCGTGAATTTCTGCAAAACCTGAAATCCAGTGGCATACCGACCGTTGTGGCTACCTCCGCACCAGGCGATAATGCAGATTTCATACTGGGCCGCCTGAAGATCCGGGACATGTTTCAGACCGTTCTCGACTCCTCTCATGTGGAGAGGGGAAAACCCGAACCGGAAGTCTACCTGAAAGCGTCAGCTGCACTCAATCTTCCACCGGAACAATGTTTTGTCTTCGAAGACTCGATTGCCGGAGTCCAGGCAGGTGTCAGAGCAGGCGCAAAGGTGATCGGAGTGAGTACTACCCACTCCCCCGGCGAACTGAATGGTTGTATCAGGGTGATCTCCTCCTTTACAGGCCTGGCCATACATGAGCTGCAAGAACTGCTATAAACGTTATTCAGGGAGCAGAGTCATGTTTGGGGGGTTTACCTAAGCCAGGCTCATTTCACTCCGGAAAACGATTTATATCACTCGATAAAGGCCATTCCGTCCGGTTCATCCCCGGCCTCAATGTGATCAATAATTTCAAAATTCTCCAGGTCGATCATATAGAGGCGGTCCGATTGGGTACCGGCAGCCAACAGCCGGTTTCCGGGAATGACCATAAGGCCAACAGGTGCCGCATTCAGATCCCGATCCGGTTCCAGATCAATACGCATTACCTCGCTGCGGCCAGATGCATCAAAGACCGAGAGATCCCCCCCGTTCATATTTGCAACCACTACATGACTCCCGTCAGGAGTAAATACGGAACGAATCGGAAACTCTCCTGCGGGGAGTGTATCGATCACTTCATAGGTATCGAGATCCACAATAGTGATGGTATTCACAACCCGGTTGGAGATCCAGAGTTCTGTCTCATCCGGAGATATGCCAATTCCTTCAGCACCTTCTCCTGTCTCAATCACAGTGATCACATCACCACTCTCCATATCGATCACGCTCATGGTTCCGTCATCAATATTTGCCACATAGGCAGTTGACTCATCCGAAGAGAGATAGACGATATGGGAACGGTACTGGCCCCCAGTCGGAATCTCTCTCACGACCTCACCGGACGGAATATGAAGAAGGATCAGGGACTCATGCTCCTCTGCCGTAACCAGCAGATGTTCTCCATCACTCATCCATACCATTCCATGCGGACGGATATATTCCCCCATATCGATCACTCTTTCGACACTCTGCTCCTCCACATTAATCAGGGTGATGGTATGCCCGGGGTCTCCGTCATACAGTCCGTAATTGGACGCTGCGACCCACCGTTTATCCGGAGAAACCACCGCTTCATGAGGGGCGACACCTGTCGGAAGAGTTGCCAGCAACTCGCGGGTTGCCAAATCGATAATCATCGCTGTATTGCCGGTTTTATTCAGGACAACGAGAGTTCCGCTATCTTCCGGCTCACTCTGTTCTGCTGAATTTCCACAGGCCGCCATCGTGAGTGAAACCAGAAACAGCATACAGAAACGCAGCCATTTTAATCGCAGGCCTATCAAGGTTTGTTGACAATTCATGATCAATTCTCCGGTTTGAATTTTTTTGTTGAATAAGTACCATTAACCAAGCGGAGATTTTAAATAAGAGACTCATTTTTTTGCACTCAAAACGCTTCGAGTGAAGTGATTCCCACGTAGCAACGGCGTAGTGATAACGAGCAAAAAACGGTTTTTCAAAACCTCCCAACCATAACTTTCGACTAAAATGTAGTCAAGTTCACTCTATTTTTAAAATACCCGGGAGTCTGTCGGGCTCCTGGCTATCAGGCCTTCTTTTATGAAAAAACTCTCGCTCTATCTGACGCTCAACCTCTGTTCACTGATCACAATATTCACGGCCCCATCACTATCAGGACAACCGACACCATCTCTGAACCCCGCCCTCCTGGAAACCGCCTGGGATGCCTCCTGGATTATGCACCCAACAGCATCCAGCACCGATTACGGTGTTTTCCACTTCCGGAGGTCCTTTGAGCTGGAGACTCCGCCGGATACGTTCCTCATACATGTCTCGGGTGATACCCGGTACCGGTTCTATATAAACGGTACACCGGTCTCCAGCGGGCCGGCAGTCGGGGACAATCACAACTGGCGTTTCGAATCGATCGACATCGCCGAATACCTGAAGCCGGGCCAAAATATAGCCGCTGCAACCGTCTGGAATTTCTCTGAATACAACGCCCTCTCCCACCACTCCCACCGAACAGCATTCCTGCTCCAGGGAAACAGTGAACAGGAATCAATCCTCAATACGGGCCAGGGGTGGAAAGTGACAGAGAACCGCGGCTACAGCCCGATTCCCGTCTCCTACCAGGATGTAGCAGGTTACTATGCAGCTCCGCACGGAGAACATTACCGGGCAGATGCAACCCCCTGGGGCTGGAAAACAGAAGACTTTGACGACAACGGCTGGCAGGATGTACGTCTGTATGAACGAGCACAGCCAAAAGGTACAAGCCCATACGGCAACCTGTATGGCTGGAATCTGATCCCCCGCACTATTCCAATGATGGAGGAGACTGAACAGCGAATTCCGGACCTGCGCAGATCGGAAGGGGTCGAAACGGGCAACGGATTTCTGGATGGAAGCCGGCCGCTGACAGTCCCTGCAAACTCGAAAGCCGTACTTCTTTTGGACCAGACCTATATCACCAATGCCTACCCTCTCCTCGAAATCTCCGGCGGCCGGGATGCTGAAATCAAACTGACCTACGCAGAATCACTCCGTCACGAAGATAACACGAAAGGGAATCGAAATGAGATCGACGGCAAGGAGATCCTCGGGCTTCATGATATTTTTATTGCCGATGGAGGAGAACACCGCATCTTCCGGACTCTATGGCTTCGCTCCTGGCGATATATCCAGCTTGAGATCGAGACAAGCGAAGAACCAATGACTCTGCACGAGATCAAAGGGATCTTCACCGGCTATCCGTTTGAAGAGAAAGCGCAATTCTCCAGTAGTGATGAGAATCTCATCCCGATCTGGAAGAATAGCTGGCGTACAGCCCGTCTGAACGCATTTGAATCGTACTGGGATTGTGCCTATTACGAACAACTCCAGTATGTCGGGGATACCCGAATTCAGGCTCTGATCTCTCTGTACGTCTCCGGAGATGACCGTCTGATGAGGAATGCCATTCTACACTTCAACAATTCACGTATGCCGGATGGGATCACCATGAGCAGATACCCCTCTCGCCACCCACAATACATTCCGCCCTACTCCCTGCTCTGGATCGCGATGGTTCATGACTACTGGATGCACCGAGAAGATGATGAATTCGTCGCACAGTTTCTGCCCGGTATCCGGGGTGTGATCCAGTGGTATGAATCCAGACTGGACCAGGTAACCGGCCTCACGGGTCCGACACCCTGGTGGAACTACATAGATGCAGCCCAAGGGTTTGACCGGGGAACACCACCGGGTGCAGATGATGGCAACTCCATCGTAATATCCCTTCAGATGCTCTATGTACTCGGGTATGCGGAAGAGCTTGCCGAACAGTTCGGAGAGGTCCGGGATGCAGACTATTACCGTAAACTATCCGAAAACCTCAGAGGTGCCATTACAGAGAATGGCTGGGACTCTACCCGAGAGATGATGGCCGATACACCGGAAAAAGATCGATTCAGCCAACATGCCAATATCCTTGCGATCCTTACCGGATTGGTTCCTGAAGAGAAACAGCCACAACTTTTCCACCGGATTATGGAAGATGAAACTCTGGTTCAGGCAACCTACTACTTCAGGTTCTACCTCTTCCGGGCCATGATCAAAGCGGGCCTCGGGAATGAATATCTAAACCAACTGGACCCCTGGTATGACGCACTTGCACTAGGAATGACCACCTTTCCGGAACACCCCGAGCCCTCGCGGTCCGATGCCCATGCCTGGAGTTCCAGTCCCAACTTCGATCTGCTGGCAACCGTTGCCGGTATCATGCCCGATGCTCCCGGGTTCAAATCGGTTCGGATTGAACCTCACCCCGGCCACCTGGAGTGGATCAACGCCTCCATGCCTCATCCCGCCGGAATGATACATGTTGACCTCAGACCTGAAAACGGCAGAATGCACGGCAGGGTAACCCTTCCGGAAGGAGTGGACGGAAGATTTATCTGGCAAGGGCGTCAGGTTGAACTCGATAGCGGGGAGCAGGTTGTGGACATTCCGTACTGAGTGATCCATGATGCACTCCATCAAGCCGCTCGAAGAGTCTTTAGACTACATTCAGGCACCTACAACCAACAACCAATCACCTACCTATGAGCGATTTAAGCAAACCATTTTCAACCCGCTATCAGGTATTCCTGCTGGCCGTACTTATCATCACCCTTCTCCCGATTCAGGATCTTTTCAGCCAACACCTGGAAGTACCGATACATGACCCGGTCATGACAAAACAGGATCATACCTGGTATCTCTTCGGAACCGGCAGAGGCATTACCGTCTACGCTTCCACCGATATGGAGAATTGGGAGCGGCTTGATCCAGTGTTTCCCGAAACCCCGGCATGGACTGAGGAGATTGTGGAAGGTGGCACGTATCATTTATGGGCTCCAGATATTGCCTGGCACAACGGAAACTACTATCTCTACTACTCAGTATCAGCATTTGGAAGAAATACCTCCGCCATCGGAGTCCTCTCCAATCCGACTCTGCATCCGGACGATCCCGAATTCGAATGGACAGATCACGGCCAGGTCGTACGTTCCATTCCGGGGCGAGACATGTGGAATGCCATCGACCCCAACATCGCCTTTGATGACGAAGGAACCCCCTGGATGACCTTCGGCTCCTTCTGGATGGGGATGAAACTTGTCCGGCTCAATGAGAACATGACAGAAATCGACCGGAATCCCCAGGAGTGGCACACGACTGCCGCACGGCACCGCTACTGGAAACTGGATGAGCGGGACGCCGGAGATGAACAAAACAGTACCATCGAAGCACCCTTTATTTTTAAAAAGAATGGATACTACTACAACTTTGTATCGTGGGACCGCTGCTGCATAGGCGAAGAGAGTACTTACAAGGTGGTTGTCGGCCGTTCCAGAGAGATTACAGGACCCTACCTCGACAAAGAGGGTGAGAGGATGGTACACGGCGGAGGTTCACTGGTCCTGCAGGGAGATGAAAACTATGCCGGGATCGGGCATAACTCTGCCTACACCTTTGATGGAAAAGATTATCTGGTCGCCCATGCATACGATCTAAATGATGAAGGGCGATCCAAACTGATTATCCTTGAAATGAACTGGGATGAGAACGACTGGCCGGTGGTAGACCTCTATCCATAAACAAAACCATAGTACCGGAAACCTGTATCCCGGAGCCCGAGGTGCAGGGCGGAGGGCAACAGCCCAAAACCGTAAGATCCCGAAAACCATGCCAACCTGCCGGAGCCGGGGGTGGAGGGTACAGAATACAGGAGTCAGAACCCGTCAGCTAAAGAAGAAGTAGATCAAAATAATCAGGATCACCAGCAGTACAGAGAGGAACACATCTCGCCAGTCCCAGCTCGCCCTGTCATCACGCCTGTCATTATCCGTAAGAGTCCCGAACGTCAATCCTGAAATCTTGCTGTAATCCGGCGGCTTGGTCATATAGCTCACGCCGACCATCACAACCACACAGACAAAAAAGATAAACATGCTGTAGTACTGGAAGAATACATTGCTCACAATCCACAGAAACGAACCTTCAGCATATCCGAAACCCTCCATCAGCATAAGCGGTGTATCCACAGCCAGCCGGAAGAGGCCCAGGATAAAACCGACACCGAGAGCCGCCAGGCACCCCTCCTTATTCAGACGCTTGTAAAAGACACCCAGAAAAAAGACGACAAAAATCGGTGGGGCAAGGTAGGATTGTACCCCTTGCAGATAATCATACAACCCGCGGCTCCCCTGAATCACCGGAATCCACAAGAGGCCGATAATCACCATAATCACGGTGGCGATCCTCCCCATCCAGACCAGGCGCTCCTCGGAAGACTCCGGACGAAATTTCTTGTAGAAGTCCATTGTAAAGAGCGTAGACGAAGCGTTGAAGACCCCGGCAAGAGAACTCATCAGCGCAGCCAAAAGGCCGGCGACTACGATTCCCCTAATCCCAACCGGCAATACTTCAGTAACCAGCATGGGAAACGCAGCCTGGGCATTCTGCGTGATCACCTCTCCGTTCTCATCGATCAGGGCTTCCTGAAGAGAAGCAATCTCACCGGACTGAGCCAGTGCATAGGTTATAATTCCGGGAATAATAAAAATAAATACCGGCAGGAGCTTCAGGAATGCAGCACCGATAGACCCCCTGCGGGCCTGCTGAATATTCGCGGCACCGAGAGCTCTCTGTACAATATACTGATCCGTCGTCCAATACCAGAGGCCCACAATCGGAGCTGCAAACAGCATCCCGAGCCAAGGGTAGTTACTGTTAAAATACCATGCCATTCGATTCTCCTCAAGGACCGGCGCCCAGGTGGCATCCATCCCCTCCGGTACCAATGGTTTCCAGAGATTGAACATATCCTCTCCTGCAATATCATAGAGAGCACCCCACCCCCCTATCGCCTGCAGGCCATAGATCAATACCAGTAGCGAGCCGAAGACGAGTACAATTGTCTGAAGCGCTTCGGTGTATGCGACCGCCCTCAAGCCACCGAGTACCGTATAGGCACCGGTAAAAAGGATCACCAGAATGGAACCGATCCAGAAACTGTCCAGTCCCATGAAGGAAATATCCGGCATGAGAACACTAAAGACGACCCCTCCGGCAAAAATACCGACCGCAATTTTCGTTAGAACATAAGCGACCAGGGAGATTCCTGAGAGTAAAGCCCGGGCCAGCGGTGAGAAGCGCTTTTCCAGAAACTCCGGCATAGTAAAAACCCTGGATCGGATATAAAAGGGAACCATCACCCATCCCAGAACGAGCAGGCACCAGGCGTGAAGTTCATAGTGAGCCATCGCAACACCATCCGTCGCACCCGATCCGGCCAAACCTACCAGATGCTCAGAACCGATATTGGAAGAGAATATCGATGCGCCGACAATCATCCATCCTAGATGGCGTCCGGCCAGAAAATAGTCTGCAGGTGTCTCCGTACTCTGTTTGATCACCCACCAGGCGACTCCGGCAATCAACATGAAATAGAGGCCGATAACAATCCAGTCCAGTGTTTCCATAGGTATTGATATTAATTCAATGTTTGTAGTTCAGATCAAACAGCTTCAGGCAGTCTAACCGATTTGGTGCGGCCGGCAAACTGAGAGCTGATAGAAAGACTCCGCATCAATCAAACCTCAACATATTCAATCCCGAGGATTCGGCAAAGCATTTTCCACTTGCGACGCTGATCTCCCAGATGCACCACCTGATGATGCGTTCCGCCTGACCGCAACCAATCATCATTACACGCTCGCAAACCGGTATCAGGCTTGAAATGGAAATAGGGCATCTCAATAGCAGGAATCTCTTC
>JBBDRW010000110.1:0-5670 GCA_040905265.1 Balneolaceae bacterium
TACGCGATTGAATATTCTGTTTCCGGCTCGCCTTGTACCATTTTCAACAGATCAGGCAGAGATAATTTCAGAGAATATCCGGGATGGGAGACAGAGGAGGGAAGAAGAATCGGAAATCTGGACAAACAGAGAAGAAAACGATGAGTAAAGGCCGTGTACTTGTAGCCATGAGCGGAGGGGTAGACTCTTCGGTCGCTGCCGTAATGTTGAACGAGCAGGGCTATGAAGTAATTGGAATTACAATGAAAACCTGGGATTACCACCGAAGCGGTGGGAATAACGGGAAAGAGACGGGTTGTTGCACCGTTGAATCGATGAATGACGCTCGTCAAATTGCAGTGCGTCACGGATTCAAGCACTTTATCGTCGATATCCGTGAAGAGTTTGGGACCTGGGTTATCGACCGCTTCATTGAAGATTACACGAACGGACGAACGCCAAATCCATGTGTACTCTGCAACACACATATCAAATGGGCAGCACTTCTGCGCCGGGCCGACAATCTCGGCTGTGATTATATTGCGACCGGACACTATGCCAATGTCCGGAAGGAACGCGAACGTTATGTTATCTCAAAAGGGAGGGATCATAACAAGGATCAATCCTATGCATTGTGGGGAGTTCGTCAGGAGCACCTGGAACGTACGATTTTTCCGCTGGGTAATTACCGGAAAACCGAAATCCGTACTCTTGCTGAAGAGTATGGGCTTCTCAATGTTGCAACAAAGCCGGACTCTTATGAAATCTGCTTCATTCCGGATAACAACTACCACCGCTTTCTGAACGAGAAAGTGGAAGGGCTGGAAGAGGAGGTTCGCGGAGGAAAATTCGTCGACCAGTCCGGCCGGGTTGTCGGAGAGCATAAAGGGTATCCCTACTATACGATTGGCCAGCGGCGGGGATTGGATCTGCCGATGGGGTATCCGGTCTACGTTACCCATATCGACGCGGAAAGCAACACGATTACGATCGGAGAAAAAGAGGACCTGGTGAGTACGACCTGCAGGGCGAAAGATGTAAATCTGGTCAAATTTGGTGAACTGCCGGCAGACGGAATGGAGATCACCGGTAAAATTCGATACAATGATGACGGTGCGATTGGGCATCTTCTGCCGCTCGGAGATGGTGAGATTGAAGTGACATTTCCTGCCGGGCGCGAAGCCATCACGCCGGGCCAGGCGATCGTATGTTATGTTGGTGAGGATTTGGTCGCCGGAGGCTGGATCCACAAGGTAAATGTCGAGATCGGCGAAGGTGAAGAGCTTCCCGTCTGAAACTTCTTTATCCCGGACGTGCTATACCACAATATGAAACGTTCTGGTATCGTGTTCGATCAGTATGTGCTCACATTCCGATAACTCTTGATTGTTGACTATGAAACGGACCTTTTTTTTACTGTCGGCCCTGCTGTTGTTGTCCGGCCTGGAACCACTCGCCGCCCAGTTTGAGGGCCAGATAACCTTTCGTGCCTATGAGCCGGGTGAAATCGACAGGCCGGAGCGGGTCATGCAGATCTATCTTACGCCTGAACGGATTTTGTTGCAGAGTCAGGACAGGTATCGGCTGATGCCCGGTGTGGTCGCAAACGGGTTACTGATACGCCATGACGAGAAAGACTTTGTATTTAAAACGAGCGAGACAGAAGGCATCCAGATTACACAGGAAGAGGTGGATGGGTTAAGCAATATGTTGGCGCGTTTGCCTGGTGGATCAACCGGTTCAACCTCTTCACAGGGTTTTGACTGGGAGAGGGTGGAAGAGACCGGTGAATCCGCGGTCATCAGCGGATACCCGGTTCAGCAACTATTGGTCCATGAACCGGATTCTGGCAACTGGATTTCGGTCTGGCTGACGGATCAGATCAAGGTGAATTGGGGAATTCTGAATGAAACATGGAAAAACTCCACTGCCGCCCTGGTTCAGTCGGACCTCCCCATCGAGGTATTTATGAATCGTAACAGCTTTCCGCTTCTGATCGAGTATTACCGGGAGGGAGAGCGGGTGACGATTGTTGAAGCAGTGGATGTCCGGCGTCAGAGTGTTGATTCGGCGCAAATGGACCTTCCCGGAACGATGCGTTTAACCGGCATCAGCGATCTGGTAATGAGAATGATGATGGAACGTCGCTGACCCCATGCGTCCCTCACTCGCCATATTCACCCTTTTTGCAGGTATGTTGCTCTTCCTCACCTCCTGCCAGCCACTCTCCCGGTTGTTTGACCGTCAGGAACCCGTTGAACCGGTAGGGGATCAGCACTATTATGAACTCGATAACGAACTTGAAAAGGATCCGGTGATCGAGGAGTGGCTCTTGCCGTACAGGGAGTCACTTGATCATGAGTTTGACGAGCGTATCGTCTCTCTTATGGGGTCTCTGGAGCTCTGGAGAGGGGGGCGGCCGGTCGGAACCCTCGGATTTCTGGCGGCTGATATGATCCGTTTCCGTGCAGCTCACCTGCACCAGGAGTACGTACATCTCGGCCTGATCAACCATGAATCTCTGCGCGCAGAGTTTCGGGATGGTGAACTGAC
This sequence comes from Balneolaceae bacterium, assembly GCA_040905265.1. Lineage (GTDB taxonomy): Bacteria > Bacteroidota > Rhodothermia > Balneolales > Balneolaceae > JBBDRW01. Next base: position 2,533 of record JBBDRW010000110.1, read on the forward strand.
CCTTCAGAATCTTTACGAGCTGATGCCGTCGGATCAAACCCTGGTTATCCTCACACTCACGGGGGAGCAGGTTGTCGAGCTCTCCAGGGAGATCGCTGAAAAGGGAGGTGCGCCTGTCAGCGGTATGCGAATGAGTATTTCCGACGGAGAGCCGAGGGGGGTCCTTGTAAATGCAGAAGTGGTTGAGAAGGACCGGACCTACAAGCTCGCAACGACCAGTTTTCTTGCGAACAGGGGTGGATTTGCCTCGATTACAGAACCGATTGACCGGATTGAATTTCCTGTCTTGATCCGGGATCTTTTCCGGGACTACCTGATGGACCGAAACTATATCGAACCCTTGTTTGATCACAGAATCCGTACCTTATGAAACGGGCAGATTTTCTGAAAAAATCGGTTATGGCTGCTGCCGGAGGTTTTCTGGCAGGGCCACTCCGGGCGACGGCGATGCCTGCCCGGCCTGCCGGGGGTTCAGTTACTGTCCTTTATACAAATGATCTCCACTCAAGGATCGATCCATTCCCGGAAAACTCGCTCCATTATGCCGGGCAGGGTGGATTTTCGAGACGCTCCACGATGATACGGCGAATCCGGGCTCATTCGGAGCAGACCCTGCTTCTGGATGCCGGTGATCTGCTTCAGGGGACCCCCTGGTTTCAGCGGTTTGGCGGAGAGGTAGAATTTGAATTAATGTCCAGGATGGGATATGATGCGATCTCTATTGGTGAAGCAGACCTGGATGGAGGTATGTATAGATATGCAGAGAATGCACTTCGCTCCGGAATCCCGGTTCTTTGTGCGAATTACCACGCTGAGGGTACACCTCTGGCACCTCTGTTGCACGATTCAATAGTGCGGGATTTCGGGGAGCTCCGGGTGGGAATATTTGGACTCGGAATCGATCTCTCCGGAAAGACAGATCCTGAAATCAGCCGTGCGATCCGGTATGAAGAACCGGCCGGCGCTGCGGACCGGGTCATTCGCAGATTGAGAGAGGAACAGGAGTGCAACTATATCATTTGTCTCAGCCACCTCGGGTACCGGTATGAAGACAAAAGGATCGATGACCGGAAGCTGGCCTCCAGGGTGCCGGGAATCAATCTTGTCATCGGTGGGCACACCCATACCTTTCTGGATCATCCGGAGGAGATATTGAATCCGGAGGGGAGCCGTACCTGGGTAACCCAGATGGGCCACAGCGGAATCCGGATTGGACGGATTGACCTTGAGCTGACCGATGAAGGGGTGGTCCGGGAGCATGTCAGCCGGTATTATACCGTAGGGCCTGAACCGGCTGCCGGGAAATCAGCCGGCTGATACGGGTCTCCTTCAGGAAGCTCGGCCTGCACTCTATATCCTCTCGCTCACTCCGTCTCCTTCTCTCTCTGCCTGGAATACGTTCGGTGTGGATTTATTACACTCAGTTTTAAACGTCGAACTGTACTCCCTGGGCAAGCGGCATCTCTTCGCTCCAGTTGATGGTATTTGTTTGCCGGCGCATGTACGCTTTCCAGGCATCTGAGCCCGCTTCACGGCCGCCTCCCGTCTCTTTTTCACCACCGAAAGCACCCCCGATCTCGGCTCCGCTTGTTCCGATATTGATATTGGCGATTCCGCAATCTGAGCCCCGATGGCTCAGAAACGTCTCCGCTTCCCGCATATTCAGAGTGAAGAGTGCTGAACTGAGTCCCTGGCGAACGCTGTTTTGATACCGGATTGCTTCCTCAAGCTCCCGGTACCGGATCAGGTAGAGAATAGGTGCAAAGGTTTCCGTTTGAACAATTTCATAGTGATTCTCTGCTTCAGCGATAGCAGGCCGGACATAGAACCCTTTCTTCTCTTCAAGAATGTCACCTCCTGTAAGAATCCGGCCGCCCTCCTCCTCCAGTTGTCTGAGGGCATTCTTCATGCTCTCTACAGCGTCCCGGTCGATCAGGGGCCCGACAAGTGTATCCTCCCGAAGCGGGTCGCCGATCGGCAGTTTGTTGACTATGTCGATGAGACGGTCCCGTACCTGATCATAAACCTCCTCCTGAATAATCAGCCGCCGGGTTGACGTACACCTCTGTCCAGCAGTTCCCGCAGCACCAAATGCCGTCGCACGGATCGCCATCTCAAGATCAGCCTCTTTTGAAATGATGATTGCATTGTTTCCACCCAGTTCCAGAATGGTTTTGCCAAGTCTGGAAGCAACGGTTTTTGCAACTTCCCTGCCCATTCGTGTGGAACCGGTTGCTGAGATCAGGGGGATCCGCTCGTCCTCTGCCATCCACACGCCGGCTTCCCTTCCCCCGGTTATAAGGTTAAAAATGCCTTCCGGCAGTTGATTCCTGTTCAATACCTCTGAAATAATTTTTTGAACGGCGAGGCTGCAGAGGGGAGTCTTTTCCGATCCTTTCCAGATGACTACATCCCCGCATACAGCAGCGATCATGGCATTCCAGCTGTAGACGGCGACCGGGAAATTGAACGCAGAGATCACCCCGACAGGGCCTATTGGATGCCACTGTTCATACATACGGTGCTCACGCCTCTCGGACTGCATGGTTTTTCCGTAGAGCATGCGTGATTGTCCGACGGCGAAATCACAGATGTCAATCATCTCCTGCACCTCTCCGAGGCCTTCGGTGTAGAGCTTCCCCATTTCACAACTGACCAGCCGGCCAAGCGACTCCTTTTTGGAACGCAGAGCCAACCCGATCTGACGGACAATCTCTCCCCGTTCAGGGGCAGGTGTCATGCGCCATATCCGGAACGCCTCTTCCGATTGCCGGACAACTCTGTCGTACTCCTTCTCTGTTGTTGTGTAAACCTCGGCCATCCGGGAGCCATCAATCGGGGAGAAATTTGCAATAGCGTTACCACCGGGTGTATGAAAAAATTCAGAGCCGGTTGAGCTGCCAGGGTTGGTGGCCTCGAGATTCAGATTCTTCAGAAGATCATTCATAAGGGCTGGGGCTATTAAGATTCGGATTTCTGAAATTTGGCCAGGTTTGATATTTTGATTCGGCAAGAGCGAACGCTTCAGAAATAATATTGAAGGAGGCTTTGAAAAACCAGGAATTTTGGTCAAGATCGAGGCTAGAGGGATTTTGAAACCGCAGCATATTGTGCATATGTGAGGATTTTAAAATCCCG
>JBBDRW010000111.1:0-31995 GCA_040905265.1 Balneolaceae bacterium
GCCTTATCGCTTTTCCAACTGGCCCCTGAGCTCCGCTCAGTGGGCCTTTTTGTTTGGCTGTGTTTTTATAAAATGGTTCCTGTTCTAAATGACCGATTATAAATAAGTAAAAATTACTTCTTACACGGTAAAAATTAATTATATAAATATTTTCACGAATAACCGGTGCTTATTCAATAGTCGGAATGTGTGAAGAGATATTTCAAATTCTTGTTTCAAGTGTTGCCATCATTCCGGGATACCAGCTTTGAAACGTATCATTCTGAATATGATCCCGGGCTTTGTTCATCAGCCACAGGTAAAAAGTGAGGTTGTGGATAGAGGCAAGTACCAGGCCAAGGATCTCATTACAACGGATCAGGTGATGTATATAGGACATCGGATAGGTCCGGCAAAGATCAGACGGGAAATCTTCATCAAAAGGCTGATGGTGATGTTTCCACTTGGCATTTCGAATATTAACAGTACCGTGCCGTGTAAAGATCATTCCGTTACGGGCATTCCGGGTGGGCATGACACAATCAAACATATCGATTCCGTTAGCGATACACTGCAGCAGATTGGCCGGGGTTCCAACTCCCATGAGGTATCTGGGTTTATCACTTGGTAACAGATCGGTATTGAAGTCGGTTATTTCATACATCAACTCAGATGGTTCACCGACGCTTAGTCCGCCGATGGCCAGTCCATCAAAATCGAGTGATACCATCTGTTCTGTTGACGTTTTGCGAAGATCCTTATGAGTACCCCCCTGAACAATTCCAAACTGAAATTGTTGATGTCCGTAAAGAGAATCACTCTCCAGGAATTTTTTGCGTCCACGCTTCGCCCATCGATAGGTGAGATCCATTGATCTCTTTACATAGTCTACATCACAAGGCCAGGGTGGACACTCGTCAAGAATCATCATTATATCCGAACCCAGAATACGCTGAGTTTGAACCACATTTTCCGGTGTAAACAGATGTTTGGATCCATCAATATGGTTCTTGAAGTAGACGCCCTTCTCTTCAATCTCTCTGTTATCAGACAGTGAAAAGACCTGATAACCACCGGAGTCGGTAAGAAGGGGACGATCCCATTTCATAAACGAGTGGAGTCCACCGGCTTTCTGAATAATCTCATTGCCCGGGCGCAGATAGAGATGATAGGTGTTTCCCAAAATAATCTGAGCACGAATGTCATTGACCAATTGCTGTTGATTCACCCCCTTTACAGTTCCCAGTGTACCAACAGGCATGAAAATAGGGGTTTCAATGGATCCGTGGTCCGTGGATATAATTCCCGTTCTCGCCTTGCCGGAACTACAGCTCTTTTGAAGTGTGAACAAGTTTCGTTAATTAGATGTTAGAATAATTCGGTTTTTTGATAAATGAGGATGAATATTCTTAATTTAACAATTCTGTCGGAGTCTGTTGGAATAGAAATAGAACGATGAATTGTGGGTTGGTAGTAAAAGAGAGCGGCAGGCATGCCCGGATCCGAAATGACAAGGATACCTCCAAATGAAACTGTAAGTGACAATATCACCGTTTAACCATATAAACTACACAAGCAGAACCGGATCCGTGAAATGACACAAAGGACGCTTGTCATCATACCGACCTATAATGAGGCGAAGAACATCTCCCGAATGATTGATGAGGTAGTACATCTGGATATCGGTGCCGATGTTCTCGTCGTTGACGACGGTTCACCCGATGGAACCTCTGAACGGGTGAAACGGAAGCGGGATGAGTATCCGAACAGGGTATATTTGATAGAACGAGATAAAAAAAGGGGATTGGGAACTGCATATGTTGAGGGGTTTCGGTTTGCACTGGCGAGAGAGTACCTCTATATCTGTGAGATGGATGCAGACTTTTCACATGATCCGGATGACCTGTTGAAACTTGTAGATTCGGTACGAAATGGAGATGCAGATCTTGCCATCGGTTCCCGTTACGCCAGAGGTATCAGTATCGTTAACTGGCCTTTGAGCCGTCTGATCCTCTCCTATGTAGCAAATCTCTATGCCAGATTCGTGACAGGATTACCGGTTCGTGATACGACGGCCGGATTTAAGTGTATACACCGCCATGTGCTGGAAGTGATCGACATCGACAAAATCCGTTCCAACGGGTATGCTTTTCAGATTGAGATCCATTTTCGGGCATGGAAAGCGGGGTTTCGACTCAAAGAGGTCTCTATCATCTTCAGAGAACGGGAGGAGGGTGTATCGAAGATGTCCAGGGCTATTGTTCGGGAAGCTATCTGGAGAGTCTGGAGTTTGCGGTTTCGATCCTGGACAGGCTCCTTGTAGAGAGCGACCGGTAGAAAATCTCTGGCTGGGTACTACAGTCGTAAAAGGAGAGACATTAACAGGAGCCTTTGAATCCGCCAGCCGGCGGATTGGTCAAGATCGATGCCAGTACGCCAGCCGGAGGATTCAAAGGCTCCTAATAGAGAATGGAGCCGAATGAAACAGCACTCTCACGTTCCGGCTCATCCCACCAATAGTAGTTAATAGATTCCCCTTGTGCATCCGGAAACGCAGTCAACCAGGTAAATAGTGGAGGGAAACCACAGATGCGATAGGGATTCTGTCCATGTTGAAGCTTTGAGAGAAGCTCATCCTGTCGATTGGTAGTGGCGAGAGTCATGAATTGTTGATCAGAAGCTTCCACTTTATTCCTTATGTCTTCTGCCGCTTCTGTGTCTCCAAATTTTTTGCCTACATGTGACAGATCTCCACTAATCAGGTAGAACGTATCTTCGGTATCCAGTTCTTGTAACAATTCGGCAAAATACCGGAGCTGTTTTCCGAGGTGGCCGTTTCTCATGTAAAAGAGTTCATCCAGTGAATTGACCAGGATTGGTACGATAGTGAATTCATGTTGCCAGATATGGGAGGCATAGAGAAGATGAAGTTCAATACTGTGTTCAATTCTGTGAGCTCGGTCATTGGTCGTAAATCCTGATTCCCCGGCTTTGTCCGTGAGTCGATCCAGGTAGTTCCGATCAGTAGTAAATGTACGGTGTGGAAGTTTGTAACTTTTCTTCGAGCCAATGAACGGCTTGTTATGATAGGTATCCGGGTACAGTCCGGCATAGTGCGAAGTGGCAAGAATAACTATTCTTTCAGGTTTCAGATGCCGAATCCGGGTGAACGCTTCAGCATAAACCGTTTCGTGAACTCTGGGGTCAATATGAGGGGCATAGAGTGCCTTGAGGGGCCGCCGGTGTTCACTCTCCTCAACCTTGTCAAACTGAATGGAGAGTTCATTATACAGCTCATTGCCGGAATCAGGATAGATCTCACCCGCCAGAGTTGGAGGGCGGACAGGCGCGGTTTCAAAGCGGGCCTCCAGTTCTGCAGATGTTTTCTGAAAGGTTTCAGAATCCAGTATGGAATTTCGATCAAGCAGTTCAATAAACTTGAAAATTTCATCTGTGGAGACTTGATTGTTCAGAATAGATCGGATCTTTGAAACGGTGAGCCGTCCGTTCAAAAGTGAAAGGATCGGTTCAGCATGTCTGTGCAGAGCAAATCCGGCCGGTATGTATCCAAGCATATCCTGAAATGCGAGAATCTCTTCACCGTTGTAATTCAGGGTAGAAATCTGAATATCAGGACGAACCGGTGGGGGCGGGCTGTCCGATTGATATGGCGAATCATCAGTAGGCATGACTACTCCTCACTGCGCATTCGAAAACATTCACACTTCGTGCCATATCGTTTGCATATCGGATGTTCCGGCGGTTCAGAAAGCCGCGCTTTGCATGCATTTCTGCCATGGTGGATCAAAAGGTGTGAGAGGTCTGTCCAGTGTTCTCTGGGAAACAGAGCCATGAGATCCTTCTCAATCTTGCCGGTGTTTTTCTTCTCCCTGGTTAATCCGAATCGGTTTGAAAGTCGCCGGACGTGAGTGTCCACGACTACCCCCATGTTTTTGTTGAATGCATTTCCGAGAACGACATTTGCTGTTTTACGGGCTGCTCCACGAAGCTTCAATAATCCGTTCATCGTATCCGGAACTTCGCCGTTAAACTCTTCAACGATCGTCTGTGAAGCCTGTTTGATTGATTTTGATTTTTGCCTGTAAAAACCGGTTGTGTGGATAATTTCTTCCAGTTCTGGTAGCGGCGCTTCTGCCATCGCTTCCGCTGTAGGGTACGCTTTGAACAGGTCGGGGGTAACCATGTTGACCCGTACATCCGTTGTTTGGGCACTTAGAATAGTGGCAATCAGAAGTTCGAACGGATTCCGGTAGTCCAGTTCACAGTGTGGGTTCGGATAACTTTCATAGAGATCCTGAAGCAACTGTTCCGCTCGTTTTTTCTCTTTTTCGGACTTCTTGGAAAGCTTTGGTAAATCAGACATAGATAAAATGGGATCTATTTGGACGAACAGATACCAGGCCCGGTTTCCGGACTCTGGCTGGTTGCAACGGCCACTAACTGGTAAACAACGTGGTTAGAGATCGAGTGCATGGACTAAAATAGCAAGCGATTTCCAGAGTTTGAAGCGAATCTGTTAAAAGAAAGGTTGACATGCCACCACAACCAGGATACTCGTTACACGAGTTTCCGTAAACCGCGGCAGGCTGTTTTCAGCTCTTTCATCGTTTTTGCGTAACAGAACCGGAGGTAGTATCGGCCATCTTCCGGATTGGTGAAGAACGAGGAGCCCGGGACAGAGCCGACGCCGGCTCTTTCTATCAGTGTGCGGCACGCCTGTTGATCATCCTCGAATCCGTTTACGTGTCCGGCAAGCGGCTTAAAGCTTGCAAATGTGTAGTACGCTCCTTGTGGCCAGTGAACATCAAACCCGATCTCCTCAAGAGTGGAACAGAAGAGCTCACGCTTTTCGGAGTAATCTCTTCGCATCTCTGTAAAATATCCTTCACCAAGCTGCTTCGCTCCCAGCAAACCGTACTGTAGCGGAGTGGGGGCGCAGATATAGAAGAGATCATTCATTAACCCCATTTTTTCGATGATCTCTTCCGGGCCGATTGCGTACCCCATTCTCCATCCGGTCATGTTGTAGGTTTTGGAGAAGCTGGAAAGTGTAACCGTTCGATCCCATGCCCCGGGAAGAGAGGCAGGAGAGATGTGTTGATGCCCGTCATAGGTCATGTATTCATACACTTCATCTGTCAGAAGAAACAGATCATGGTGTCGAACCAGTTCAACAAGCCTCAGAAGTTCCTCTTTTGACCAGACCTTTCCGGTTGGATTGGTCGGTGTATTTAGGATGACCGCTTTTGTTTTGGGTGTAATGGCCGATTCAAGGGCGTTGAAATTGATCGACCAGGCAGGGGGTTCCAATGTCACTGTTCGCTGTACTACATCACGTATCTTCAGGATGTTGGAATGATAGCCGTAAAAAGGTTCAAAAAGGATCACCTCGTCGCCAGGATTCAGTAGTGTAAAGACTGCGGTAACAAAACTGCCGGTCGACCCGTTGCCAACCATCACCTGGTCGGTCGTCTCTGCAGGCAGCCGGTTGAATTGAACCGCCTTGTCGAGTATGAATGATCTGAGTTCCTCAATACCGCCATAGTAGGAGTAGATCGATCGGCTCTGGTTAATCGCATGATTGGCTGCTTGTCGGATCGGTTCCGGTGTCGGCAGGTCACAGATACCCTGGCCAAGATTGACCCCGTTCACATCATTAATCTGTGCAGTAACAGCCCGGATGTCACTCTGTTTCAGATGTTTAGTAATGTCTGAAAGTTTCTTCATAAAGGAGACAAATCTCTACGGCCGGAATGAATCAGCTGTCCAGATTTTTGATCGAAGTAGCAAGAGCCTGCAGAGATTTTTTGGCATCTCCGAAGAACATCTGGTTGTTATCCGCATAAAAGAGCTCATTGTCAATTCCTGCAAACCCCGGGCTCAGACTCCTTTTGAAGACGATTGTCCGTTTTGCCTCGTCCACATTCAGGATCGGCATTCCGTAAATTGGGCTGCCGGGGCTTGATTTGGCAGCCGGGTTCACAACATCGTTTGCGCCGATTACCAGGACGACATCGGTTGATTTGAACTCCGGGTTGATCTGATCCATATCGTAGAGCTGGTCGTACGGGACATCCGCTTCTGCAAGCAGTACGTTCATATGGCCAGGCATACGGCCGGCTACAGGATGGATGCCGTATTTCACGGTTACTCCTTTCTCTTCCAGAAGATTGGCAACCTCTTTCAGGGTGTGCTGTGCCTGGGCGACGGCAAGTCCATACCCTGGTACGATCACAACCTTGCCAGCATAGGAGCACTGTATCGCCACGTCATCGGCAAAGGTTTCACTTACCGATTTGTCCCCTGTATCAACGGCAGATCCTCCGCCAGAGTCACCTCCGCCGAACGCGCCAAACAGCACATTGCCAAGTGACCGGTTCATCGCCTGGCACATGATATTGGTAAGGATAAGTCCGGCTGCACCAACGAGAGCACCACTGATAATCAACAGATTATTTCCAACAACAAATCCGGCCATGGATGCAGCGATTCCGGAATAGGAGTTGAGAAGAGAGATAACGACCGGCATGTCTGCACCACCAATGGGCAGTACCGTCAGTACCCCCAACAGAAGGGAGAGCCCGAAAATCGTCCAGAAGAGGGGCATATTGGCCGGGTCAATCACAAACCAGCCGACCAGGCCGAGTATGGCCGCCGTAAGAATCAGGTTAAAATAATTTTGCAGCGGAAAGGTAATCGGCCGTCCGCTAATGAACCCCTGAAGCTTCCCATAGGCTATAAAACTACCGGTAAATGTAAGCGAACCGATCAGAATACCGAGTCCCGCGGTTGCCAGATCCTGTCCGGCCCATATCATAAGGCTCTCAGCCCGGGTCAATTCACCCCAGGCTACCAGGGCGGAGGCGCCACCACCAAAACCGTTAAAGATGGCAACCATCTCCGGCATGGCTGTCATGGCAACCGTTCGTGCGGCAATGACTCCGATTACACCACCGATAATGATACCGGCAATAATAAACTCGAAGGTCAAAATCTCCTGGTCGAAGAGGGTAACTGCAACCCCAAGCAACATACCTGCTGCCGCGAGTTGATTCCCCGAACGGGCGGTGGCAGGCGAACTGAGCCTTTTGATTCCGAATATAAAGAGTGCCATTGCCACCAGGTAAAAAATCTGGATCAGGGATGGCAGCAGTGGTAGAATTGCATCTGGCAAGAATTGGCTCATTGTTCATCCCCCTTCTTTTTGAACATTTCCAGCATTCGGTCCGTTACGAGGAACCCGCCGACTACGTTGATTGTGGCGAAAATAATTCCGGCAAATCCGATCCATTTGGCGTAGGAGGCGTCAATACTTCCGGCTACCACGACCGCACCGATCAGCGTAATCCCGGAAATCGCGTTGGCTCCGGACATCAGCGGGGTGTGTAGAGTGGGTGGTACTTTGGATATCAGTTCAAAGCCTACAAATGAGGCCAGAACAAAGATAAACAGGTTGAATATGAGATCTTCCATCCGTTCTTGCTAGTTTTGATTTCAACGATTTTTACATAGAATTCTTGACGCCCGTCCTGAAGCAGTGACGGCGTCTGCATAAAAGTCCGTCAGGTCGCCAGGCTGCTGAGTCAGTTTTTCAGCATGGGAGAGATAATCTCCCCGTTGTGAGTAATCGTACTGTTCTTTACGATTTCGTCCTCAAAATCGAATTGCAGGCTTCCTTCCTTGATCAGGAGAGAGAGCAGTGACAGTATATTCTTTGAAAACAACTGACTGGCGTGGTAAGCGAGCGTACTTGGCAGATTGACCGGCCCGACTACCTTCACCCTGTTGTGAATAACTGTTTCACCCGCTTTGGTAACCTCACAGTTGCCACCCTGTTCGGCTGCCATGTCGATGACTACTGATCCGGGTTTCATATCTTCCACCATCGCTTTGGTTACAAGAACAGGCGCTTTCTTGCCGGGAATCAATGCTGTCGTGATCACGATATCCGATTTTTTAACGTGTTCATGCATCACCTCTTTCTGCTTCTCCTGTTGTCTTTGGGAGGCCTCTTTGGCATACCCTCCTTCCGTTTCGGTCTCCTCTTCTTCAACAACAGGTACTTCGACAAACTTTGCACCGAGGCTTTCTACCTGCTCTTTGACGACAGGGCGGATATCATAAGCTTCAACGACTGCACCCAGGCGTTTGGCAGTTGCAATGGCCTGCAGGCCGGCAACGCCAGCTCCCATTACGAGTACTTTTGCAGGCGGGATAGTCCCGGCAGCGGTCATCATCATTGGCAGATATCGGTCCAGTTCACTGGCACCGATCAGCGCAGCCCTGTATCCGCCGATGTTACTCATGGAAGAGAGGGCATCCATACTTTGCGCACGGCTGATCCGCGGGATTGCATCCAGTCCAATCCCAGTCACATTCTGGCTCTGCAGGGTAGCGACCAGTTCCGGGTTTTGAAGTGCCCAGAGAAAAGAGACCAGGGTTGCTCCTTGTTTCAATTTCTTAATGTCCTCTTCTGAGGGAGCGTTGACAGCGATCAGAAGGTCACACTCGCTCAATAGTTTATCTCTCTCATCGACCACCGTAAATCCCTGCTCGCGATAAGCGTCATCCGGGTAACTGGATGCATCTCCTGCACCGGATTCGATCCAGAGTTCAACCCCGTCTTGTTTGAGTTTCTGAGCCGACTCCGGTATCAGAGCCACTCGTTTTTCCAGATTTGCAGTTTCCTTGCAGACAGCAATGATCAATTCTGTATCCTCCATCCGTAGTTTTCAGGTTCCTTGTAAAAATAGGCAAATAATAAAAGATATGTAAACAGGAATAAAATTGGAGCCTTTGGAAATCCCAGGTTTTTCAACAGCTTCAAAATCAGGGCCATGTCGATTTGGGACATTGAGGATTGCTATAGATCCAATAGAAAGAATCAGCGGTATAACGGTTAGAAATTTTGTAGTTTTCCGGTTGATGAAATCACTGCAATGGACAATAGATACACACGTGAACCATGGAAGATATTTCTGGAAAAACATTTGATGTAGTCATTATTGGAAGCGGCCCGGCCGGGCTGACAGCAGCACTTTATGCGGCAAGAGCTGATCTGGCGCCGATTGTCTTTGAAGGGCCGGAACCGGGCGGGCAGTTGATGCAGACGACCGATGTGGAGAATTATCCGGGATATCCTGACGGAGTTTTGGGGCCAAAAATGATGGAGGACTTCAGGTCACAGGCAGTGCGGTTTGGTGCCGACTGCCGGTACGGGTATGTGACAGATATCGATTTCGAAAAGCGGCCATACAGGCTGACGGTAGATGAAGAGACCGAACTCTTTGCAAAATCGATTATTATTTCCACCGGGGCATCAGCCCGATGGCTGCACCTGGAGAGTGAACAGAAGCTGCGAGGAAAAGGTGTAAGTGCCTGTGCAACGTGTGACGGGGCTTTTTTCAGGAACCAGCATGTTGTTGTGGTTGGCGGTGGAGACACTGCAATGGAAGAGGCGCTGTTTCTGACCAAATTTGCTTCCAGGGTTACGGTAATACACCGAAGAGAGGAGCTTCGGGCCTCCAAGGTGATGCAGCAGCGTGCTTTCGACAATGAAAAGATCGAGTTTCTCTGGAACTCCGAACTTCAGGAAGTAAATGGAGATGCGGTTGTTGAGGGGGTAAAAGTGAAGAATAATGAAACCGGAGAGATCATCGAGCTCGGGGATGTGACGGGCGTTTTTATCGCCATTGGCCACAAACCCAATACGGATCTTTTTAAGGGTGTTCTGACGATGGATGAAGTCGGTTATATTCAAACCATGGGGCAGACGACCAAAACAGACCTTCCAGGAATTTTTGCCTGTGGAGATGCTATGGACCCGGAATACCGGCAGGCGGTTACAGCCGCTGGATCAGGTTGCAAGGCAGCCATTGATGCGGAGAGGTTTCTGGCAGAGGAGGAGGTGGGACAGAACAAGGAGGCGGTCAGTACCTCCTGACCGTCAGGAGCTCTTTTTCTCCTCCTCACTGTTTTCAGGTTCATCCTCATCATCTTTGACCTCGATGCATTCAGCTTCGATCTCGTTTTCATCTGTGTCGTGGTCGGGGTTTTTCTCAACGAGTACCTGTACATCGTTAACGAGAAGGAGGATCGTAGTGATGGCCGTAATCACAGGAGCAGCAATGGTAAACACGGCACTTCCCGCTACTCCCATGGTGAGTTGGGATTGAAACAGTACTTTCCCTTTCCCACTTTTGATGACAATTCGACGTGCATTTCCCTTTCGAATGATCTCTTTGATCTGTTCGATGATCTGGTTCACGGTTCCACCGATCTCTTCAAAAAGTGTTTGATCTTTTGTAGTCATAAGTTCGGTCCTTTTACACATCTATGTATTTGATTTCTTGCGAAGTTCGTAAGGAACTCTCCTCAAATGGATCATACTTTGAGAAGAGGTTCAAACCCTGATGTTCGGCCAACTTCACTATACGCAGCACTACTGTGTTACTGCTATATGAACGATCCATCTGAATCGCTTCGTCCGGATCGGGATAGACAATCCCTGCAGTCCTGAATGTGGCCATAAATCCTGTTTTCAATATTTTCTACGAAATACCGGCTGAAAAGATACAGAGAGACCGACTATGTTATCGAGAGTTTATTGTGCATCCACTATTGGAGTCGATGCACGTCTGATAGAGGTAGAAGTGAATATCAGCGGTGGATTGCCAAAATTTTTTCTGGTCGGGCTGCCGGACCGGGCGGTCAGTGAATCGAGAGACCGGATTGAAGCGGCCTTGAAAAATTCTGGAGCGAGGTATCCATTAGGCAGAATAACCGTAAATCTGGCGCCGGCTGACCTGCCGAAAGAGGGGAGCAGCTTTGATCTTCCGATTGCACTGAACCTGCTGGCTTCATCCTGCCAGGTTCAGTCAGAAAAACTCAAAAGAACCGTAGCACTCGGAGAGTTGTCGCTCAATGGTGAGATTCGGCCGGTGAAAGGGGTTCTTCCCATTGCGATAGAGGCCAAAAAGAGTGGACTGGAATATATGATCGTCCCTTCGCAGAACAGGCTGGAAGCTGCCATCGTTGAGCCTTTACGCGTTCTTGCCTTTGACCATTTGCGTGAGGTGATGGAGTGGATGGATGGACCCGTTGCGGAAGAGCAACCGGTCTCGGTAAACATACGGGACGTATTGGAGAACCAGCAGGAACAGGAGGCACCGGACTTCAGCGATGTTCGCGGGCAGGAGAGCGTGAAACGTGCACTTGAAGTAGCGGCGGCCGGTGGGCATAACCTGATTATGGTTGGCCCCCCGGGTTCCGGTAAAACCATGCTTGCCAGACGTTTACCGGCAATTTTGCCGCCTCTGACGGTTGAAGAGGCGCTTGAGACCACCAAAATACATTCGGTTGCAGGGATTCTCTCAGAAGGGTTTGCCCTGGTTACCCGCCGCCCATTTCGTGCACCTCACCACACCGTCTCCAATGTAGCTCTCACTGGCGGGGGATCGATTCCGATGCCCGGCGAGATTTCCATTTCCCATAACGGTGTTCTGTTTCTGGATGAACTTCCGGAATTCAGGAGAAGTGCGTTGGAAGTGATGCGTCAACCGCTTGAAGATGGGTTTGTAACGATCTCAAGAGCGAAGATGAGTGTCGAGTATCCGAGCCGGTTTATGCTGGTCGCCTCGATGAATCCGTCTCCGTCCGGAGGCTGGTACGATCCGGCAGATCCGGAATCTGACTCACCCATGCAGATGCAGCGATACCTGGGAAAGATCAGCGGGCCGTTACTCGACCGGATTGACCTTCACATTGATGTGGAAAAAGTTGGATTTGAGGAGCTCTCTTCGAAGAGCAAAGGAGAGCCGTCGTCTGTTATCCGGAAGCGTGTTGTTGCAGCCAGGGGGATTCAGAACAGGCGATATTCAGGGATGGCCGGAATCCATTGCAATGCTCAGATTTCCTCTCGAACGGCACGGCAAATCTGCCTGCTGGATGCCGCAGGGAACTCGCTGATGAAAAGAGCCATGAAGGCTCTCGGTTTGTCTGCACGGGCGTATGACCGGATTCTGAAAGTGGCCAGAACGGTAGCCGATCTGGATTCCTCCGATTCGATTCGTCCTAACCATATCGCCGAAGCGATCCAGTATCGAAGCCTGGACAGAGATGGGTGGCTTGGTTGAGTCTGTTCAATTGAGATTCGGGTCAAAAGATCGCGATTCTCAGGGTATGTATGGGACTCACTCGGTTTTAATCTTGTGTCGAACGGGTATCCTGCTTGTCGGGCCGGTCTGCATGGATCTCTCCTGAAACTTGTCAATTATTATGCGAAATTACGGACAGGCTCTGTTCAACAGATGACATGTCGATTTTGCATCCGGCCATTCTGCCGATGTGTGGAACTGATATCACTTCGCGAACAGCTTGTAGAGTTGAAAATTGAAACCAACGATAACGTAAAGTAAGGAACATGGTGAATGGAATGGGCGCGCAACACCTCGGGAATGTGCAACAACTTCTCGCGAAAGAGAAGGATCTGACTCTCTATGAATCTTCTCTCCACGAACATGAGGGGATCCTCTTCGGTATTGTACGAAGAGGTATCGACAAACTGCTGCTGGTATGGCCTGTCGGAAATGGATCGAGCTTGCCGGAAACGGAATTTCAGGGGGAGCGGTCAGGTTCAGGGGATCATGAATTTCTCCTGTGTGAGTGTACACATGCACAGGCAGAGGCGATCCGAAAGAGGTTCGAGTTCACACGCCCGGTTCTGGTCGGAAAGGTGAACTCGTACGGGCTGGGTGATCGGCTGGGAAATGCAGGCCCCGCACATATCCGGGCGATCCGGGAGACCGGGTTCCGTCCTGTACTCGCACAGCAGTCCATCCGTGAACTGGAACGGACCCGGAGAACCGCCGAGGAGGTGATGGATGCCGCTACCTGGTCGGTGTTTCAGGAGGGGTATCATGAAGGTTTTGGGGCGGATGGAGATCACCTGAAGACCACGGACGATCTGGACCGGATGGTGGAGGCGAGATATACCATGTTCACCATCGATCCTAGTGATTATGTCGTTAACAAAGCACTCGCGATGAAGAAAGACGAACTCCTGGCTGCTTTTCAGGCACTTCCCTGGGACGAACTTGATGATTCCCCGGATCTTCTGCTCGGGCGATATAACGGACTGGATGCAGACCTGGGTGAGGGGAACCGGTTACAACCGGATCGGGCAGAAGTACTTCAGGGGATGGTAAAATATGGGAAGGTGATCGCTCATACGCGAATGATGGCAGAGTACCTGAAAAAAACCTGGCCGGACCATCCTGCTGAGCTGGAGCTTTCTGTCGATGAGACGGATGAACCGACCACTCTGTTTGAACACTATCTGGTGGCCTCTGAACTGAGCCGGCTGGGTGTAGAGCTGGTGAGCCTGGCGCCCCGGTTTTGCGGTGATTTTGAAAAAGGAATCGACTTCAAAGGGGACCTGGAGCAGTTCCGGGAGGAGTATCTGCAGCATCTCGCCATTGCGGCACTGTTTGGCGGGTATAAACTGAGTGTTCACTCCGGGAGTGACAAGTTTTCCGTCTATCGTGTGGTCGGTTCTCTTCGGTCAGGGGCGGTTCATGTGAAGACCGCCGGAACCAGCTACCTGGAAGCGTTGCGTACGGTCGCGGTCGCGGATCCCGGTTTCTTCCGGGAGATCATGTCGTTTTCCCTGACCCGTTTTGAAGAGGATAAAAAGACCTATCACATCTCGGCCGATGTGAACCGTATTCCGGACCCGGCAACCCTGAAAGGGGCCGAACTGACGGCACTTCTGGATGACGACCATACCCGCCAGGTACTCCATGTCGCTTACGGCTCCGTGTTGTCTGGGGAGCAGCCGCAAGCACGCACCTGGAAGAAACGGCTGATGCAGGTTTTGGAAGAGAATGAAGAGCTCCACATGGAACACCTCGTCCGGCATTTTGAAAAGCATCTGGAGCCGTTCGGAGATCGGGGACAGGTGTGAATGAATCGTTTTGCCGACAATGCCTGCCAGATAACCGATCCCGTTTTCTATGTTAGAGATTTCCAGTGGTAATGATTCGATTTACTCATTCAGGAAGGGGAAGTGATAAGTAACCGGCTTTTACTACTTTGAGGAAGTAGCGTTCGGCAGCCTTACTCTACAAGTTCCCGGAGTTCTTCCGGAGTCCACGCTTCTGAACGTCCGGGATGTTCGTGTCGAATGGCCTCTACCTCTTCTTCAGAAACAGGAGGAGAATCATTCCCCCAGGACTGTCGCAGATAGGTCAGCAAGGCGGCAACATTCAGATCGGACAGGAATTCATGAGCGGGCATGGCTCCGGCAACCGGGTAGCCTGTATCCTCGGTACCTCCCTGAAATCCGTGAAGAATAATTCGGACGGCCTGTCCCGGCTCACCGCTAATCCAGTTACTGCCTGCAAGCGGTGGTGCAACTCCTTCGACACCCTCCCCCTGCCCGCCGTGGCAGACTGCACAGGTTTGGTAGTGCTGACGGCCGGTGTTAAAGAGACGGAGTTGCTCGTCCCTCAACTGTTGCGGCGGAGCGTCTGTCTCTTCCTGTACCCTGTTCAGCAGGTCAAGGAAGTTGTCTTTCTCTTCAAGGACATCTCTTTCCCAGTTAAAATCGGTTTGCAAAAGCTCTGAAAACTCTGCTTCTCGAAGGTAGAGGCCTGTAAGAGCCATCTCCCGGAACCATTCGCTTTCCGGGTGATCGTTGACGATCCGAGCCATCAGGGAGAGAGCTTCCGGATCGGAGGACTCTCCCAGGGAGGCGAGTAACTGGAGTTTCGGGTATTCATCGCTCTCATGGTCGTACCATTCGGCGAGCCTCTCGATAACATCCCGGTTGTTGTATCGAAGTTCCGGTTCCAATATCCTCACAGCTGCCGCACGGATTCGCGGGTGGGGGTCTTCCATTGCCGAAAGTGCGATGGCTGCCAGTTGCCCGGCCGGGTACTGTTCCCGGTCATACCCTTCCAGTGTCCAGAGAGCCTGCAGCCGGGTATAGAATTCGACGGAAGGATTCAGAATATGTCCCTCCAGATCGGGAACTGCGGATTCGGGCGAGCGCTGCACGAGAAGCTGCTGGGAGATGTCCCGGATCCATCCATTCCGGTGGGTCAACAACTCAACTAGCTCTTCCGGGGATTTTTTTGAGAGATCAGGCCGGTTGTAGTCGATCTCCCGGTCCTCCCGTACAATCCGGTAAATCCGGCCGAATTGTCCCCGCCCCGTGGGCAGGTGGAGTCCCTGTTCGACCGCATACTCTCTGAGATGACCGGTCAGAAAACGGGCGTGCTGGAAGATGCCCCGGTAGAGGTCGATTACATAGAGGGAGCCGTCCGGTGCGTTGTAGATGTTGACCGGCCGGAACCGCTCGTCAGTAGAGGTTAGAAACTCCCTTTCCCGGTAAGCGAACTCTGCCTCTGCCCCGATACTGCCGGGAGATTCGTCAATTCCGGTCAGCCGCTTGATCAGGTTACCTGCAGGTTCAGGTATGAACGCGTTGCCCCGGTACTCTTCACCGAACTGGTCGCCACGATAGATTACCGGCCCTGTAGTGGCCGTGCTCCGGAGCAGTATCCCCTCTTCATTTGATATGGAACCGACCTGATATCCGCGGTTCACACCCGTCGAATGGGCCGGCCACATCTCTTCACTCTCCGCGATATTTTCATAGATTCCCGCCTGCATAGAGAAATGTGGATGGCGATCGCTGTAGCCGTAGGGGACGAGATGGGTCGTCAGTGTCCGGCTGTTGTGCGAGGAGTAGAGGCGCCCCCAATCATCCTGTGTAATCCCCCACTGCTGAAGCGTTTCAAACGGGCGTGTCAGCCATTCACCATTCCGGTATCGGAGACTCTCAACGTTGTTATGGGAACTGTGAAGCCAGTTATCCATTCCCCACATCAGGCCGTTTGGCATATGCTCTACATTGCCTGAATCGGGATTCCCGTAGGAGTCGTAAACAATTTCTTTTGTATCCCCGATACCATCCCCTGTGGTATCCTGTATGAACCAGACATGGGGAGGTTCGGCAAAAAGTACGCCCGATTCGAGAACCTTGATCGCTCTCGGGAGAACCAGGTTATCCATAAAAACATGGCTTTGATCCATCATGCCGTCACCGTTACTGTCCTCCAAAACCACAATGCGGCTTTGCGGGACCCGTTCCAGCTCCGAGGTCTCCTCATCACCCAGGTCGTGCACCGGCATATAGGACTGCATCTCAACCACCCAGAGATGGCCGGCAGGGTCGATATCCATCGCTACCGGGTCAATAATCGCCGGTTCATGAGCCACAAGTTCGATGCGGAAGCCCTCTTCAAGCTGAAATGTTTTCAAGGCTTCCGGGGGTGAGAGGGGCGGGACCGCCAGATCCTGGTAGAGGCTGTAATCCGGTGGCGGAGAAGGGCGGCGGCTGGCATGAGCGGCTGCTGCTTCGGAATCTGCAAAACGGAGAGTCGTCTGAGAGTGTGCCGGGTCGAAAGAGGGCAGATTAAAAAACAGGTATAGTAGCAGGATCAGGGCTGTAAGCGCACCTGTTCCGGTCAAGAATTGTTTCGTTACACTCATTCCGGATTCGTCAAAATATTTGCTATGATTGCAGAAGACGGGCTCTTTGTATCTTGCGGTATTGGATGGATTTGGGAATCACCGTCTCCTGAGCCCCATCTCCAGGCCACGCAGTTCGGCCAGGCCCCGAAGCCGCCCGATACAGGAGTATCCGGGAAAGGTCTCTTTCGGGAGGTCATCCAGCATCTTGTGGCCGTGGTCCGGCCGCATTGGTATATCCAGATCAGCACGACCCTCTTTGTGTCGGCGATTCTGTTCCTGAATGAGTGCTTCCATGACTGCCGCCATGTCAACACTGCCATCCAGATGGTCAGACTCATGAAATGATCGCCCTTCGCTTTCACGACGTACATTTCTCAGGTGGACAAAGTTGATCCTGTGGCCAAGCCGTTCCGCCATGCCCGGAAGGTCGTTGTCTGGCCGGGCGCCGTAGGAGCCGGTACAGAGGGTAAGGCCGTTTGCCGGAGAATCCACCGATTCTATGATAAACCGTGCATCCTCTTCTGTACTGACAACCCTGGGCAGGCCGAAGAGAGGGAATGGAGGGTCATCCGGGTGGATGGCGAGACGTACCCCGGACTCTTCTGCAACCGGGACAATTTCTTGCAGAAACCGTATGATGTTCTCTTTCAGTTTTTCTGCGGAAATACCATCGTATGTGTTCAGGATCTCTCTGAACTCCTCAAAGGTATACCCCTCTTCCGATCCGGGGAGCCCGAGTAATATGGTATCGGTCAGGGTTGTTTTTTGTTCGTCACTCATTGAATGGACGTAATCCGATGCCTTCTCGCACGCCTCTTCTGAATAGTCACGCTCGGCCCCCTTTCGTTCTAGAAGAAAGAGGTCGAAGGCTGCCAGTGCGATCTCATCGAACCGGAGGGCGGTTGAACCGTCCGAAACTTCAAACTCCAGGTTGGTTCGGGTCCAGTCCAGAACCGGCATGAAATTGTAACAGACGGTTGGAATACCGCACTCCCCCAGATTCTTCAGGGTCTGTTTGTAATGTTCGATGTACTGCCTGCAGTTGTCAATATTTCGCTTGATGTCTTCGTGTATGGGTACGCTCTCGACAACAGACCAGCGTAACCCGGCATCTTCGATCCGCTTTTTATGTCTGTTGATTTCATCCAGGGTCCAGATATCTCCGATCGGGATGTGATGCAGAGCCGAGACAATCCCGGTTGCACCGGCTTGACGGATATCCTGCAGTGTCGTTGTGTCATTCGGCCCGAACCAGCGCCAGGTCTGTTCCAGTTTCATGTGACGGTACTCTTTTATGGTTCTACTGTCGTGTTAAACATGCGATATGGGAAAAATCGAGGCTTGGCTCCCGCAAGAGTATAATTGACATGACAGTAAGGTTTATGATAATTCCGAGTCCTGAAAATAGAGAAATCCTGATGGATTCACACAAAGCAATACAATACCCTCCTGGTTTTTTAAAACCTCCTATGAATCAAGCTTGTAGCTGAGACCATACATTATTATTATAGCTGCTACCGGCTTAACCGGTAACGCCTTACTCTTTCCGAGGGCAGGGGCTTCCCGGTATGCCGGAACGATTATAACTGGAATTATAACTTGATAATATGGACTCCATGGAGTATCTGAAAGATCTGTTTTCATTGGAAGGAAAAGTGGCTGTTGTGGTAGGAGGTAGCGGGGTACTGGGAGGGGAAATGGCACAGGCACTCTCCCGTGCGGGCGCTGCTCTGGCCATTTGTTACAGTAGCAACCGGGATGGAGCAGAAGAGCGGAAATCCCTGATAGAGAAGGAGGGTGGCAAGGCGGTAATCTGTCAGGCGGATGTTCGGGACGAATCCTCACTGGAACGTGCCATGAACCAGGTTGTGGAGCAATTGGGCCGAATAGATATTCTGGTGAATGCACCTGGTGTCAATTCGACTACACCGATCATGGAGATTGAGGAAGAGGAATGGAGCAGGATTATGGATATCAACCTTCGGGGTACCTTTTGGGCAAGCCGGCTGGCAGCCCGTCAGATGATCGGTCAGGGAGATGGAGGCAGTATCATTAACATATCCTCTGCTTCCTCCAATATTCCCCTCTCCAAAGTATTTACCTACAGCATCTCCAAAGCGGGAATGAACAATATGACCCGTTTTATGTCCAGAGAGTGGGCCGATCACAATATTCGTGTGAACGCCATCCTTCCGGGATTCTTTCCGGCCGAGCAGAACCGAAAAATTTTGACGGAAGAGCGTAGAAAGTCGATATTCGGTCATACCCCGATGGGGCGATATGGAGAAGCAGAGGAGTTGTCCGGCTCGGTAATCTGGCTAGCTTCCGGGAATGCCTCTTCGTTTGTTACCGGATCCGTGGTTACGGTGGATGGCGGATTTACAGCGATGACGATTTAGTACAGGTGATAGTGGATAGATGAAAGTGAAATGTGAAACATAACGAAGCAGGTATGAACAGAAAAGAGACGGTTGCGTTTATTGAGAAGCATAAGGCGGTTGCGGTGATTCGACTTCCGGAGGCCTCCCTTTTTGAGCCGGTTGCGGAGGCGCTTTATGAGGGGGGTGTGAAGATACTTGAGATTACGATGACCGTCCCGGATGCTCTCTCACTGATCCGAAAAGCTGTGAAAAATGCACCGGACGATATGCTTGTCGGTGTCGGGTCGGTACTCGATGCCGACACCGCCCGGCAGTCGATCGAGGCGGGAGCCGCTTTTGTGGTCAGCCCGATTCTGAAAGAAGAGGTAATCCGGACGGCCCATGATTTTGACACGGCCGTGATGCCGGGCGCTTTTACTCCGACAGAAGCTCAGACGGCCTGGGAATGGGGGGCGGATGTAGTGAAAATCTTTCCTGCAGACGTTGTCGGAATGGGCTTTTTCAAAGGGGTCAAAGCTCCTATGCCCCACCTGAAGCTGATGCCAACAGGTGGTGTCTCTCTGGATAATGCGCGGGAGTGGATTCAGGCCGGCGCATCTGCAGTCGGGCTTGGCAGTGCACTGGTTGATAAGGAGTCCGTCAAAAACAGGAATTTTGAGCAGATCCGGCAAAATGCGGTGAAGCTCATGAACCATTTAAATCAGAAGTGATCCCATGAAGAAGAAGTCTGTTGTTACATTCGGAGAGATTATGCTGCGGCTCTCTACACCCGGATTCAGCCGTTTCGTTCAGGCAAACCAATTTGATGCAACCTATGGCGGAGGAGAAGCAAATGTGGCCGTTGCTCTGGCCGGATATGGATTCGACAGCCATTTTGTTACCCGGCTGCCGAAACATGAAATCGGTGAATCGGCACTGCAGGCAGTGCAGCGTTATGGTGTTCAAACAGGTTCGATCGTTCGGGGCGGGGATCGCCTCGGTATTTACTTCCTTGAGACCGGTGCCAGCCAGCGCCCCTCAAAGGTGATCTATGACCGGGCGGCATCTGCTGTGAGTGAAATGGACGCCGGTATGGTTGACTGGGATGATGTTTTTGCCGGAAAAGATTGGTTTCACTGGACGGGCATTACACCTGCTCTCGGCAAGAAACCGGCCGAGGCTGTGGTAGCTGCCTGTAAGAGTGCCAGGGCTGCCGGAGTTACGATCAGCTGTGACCTGAATTTCCGATCCAAACTCTGGACAGAGAAAGAGGCCCAGGCTACCATGAACCCGCTGATGGAGTATGTGGATGTCTGTATCGCCAATGAGGAGGATGCTCAGAAAAGTCTTGGTTTTGATGCAGGTTCAACGGATGTGGAGGGAGCGGAACTGGATGAGGAAGGGTACTATACACTTGCCCGTGCGCTGAAAAAGGAGTACGGTTTCCAGACAGTTGCCATTACACTCCGGGAGAGTTTTTCCGCGAGTATGAATGGCTGGAGTGCACTGCTCCATGATGACCGGGATTGCAGGGAGCCGTACCGTTCTACCCGGTATGAGATTCAGATCGTGGATCGTGTAGGGGGTGGGGACTCCTTCGCTTCAGGATTGATCGCCGGTCTCCTTACAAAGACGAGTACGCGGAATGCCCTGGAGTTTGCCGTAGCGGCATCCTGTCTGAAACATACCATACCGGGTGATTTTAACCTTGTGAGGAGTGAAGAGGTTGAGAAGCTGGTCGAGAGCGGAGGTTCCGGCCGTGTAGAGCGCTGATTCCGGAGGGAATATCCCTGGCTCTGTGAACAGAAAATCGGATCAATGGAGTAACGATGAAATCATTTATGAATGAAGATTTTTTATTGCTGAATGAAACGGCCAGACGACTCTACCAGGAGTATGCAGCGGGAGAGCCGGTGATTGATTACCACTGTCACCTGCCGCCTGATGAGATCTGTGAAAACAGAAACTTTCAGAACCTGTCGGAAATCTGGCTGCACGGAGACCACTATAAGTGGCGTGCCATGCGGACCTGTGGAGTCGATGAAGCGTTGATTACCGGAGATGCCTCAGACAAAGAGAAGTTTATGGCCTGGGCCGGGACCGTGCCAAAAACCTTACGGAACCCGCTCTATCACTGGACGCATATGGAGCTCAAGGATCCCTTCGGTATTACCGACCGGCTGTTGAATGAGGAGTCTGCAGAAGCCATCTGGGAGGAGTGCAACGAAATGCTGCGCCAGCCGGATTTTTCCACCCGGTCTCTTCTGAAGAGAAACAAGGTGGAAGTGGTAGCCACTACAGATGATCCGACAGACTCTCTGGAGTACCACAAAAAGATACAGCAAGAGAAGGATCCCGGTGTCCGTATGGTGCCAACGTTCCGTCCGGACCGCGGAATGGAGATCGAAAACGGGGATGAATTTCGAAAATGGGTGGCAAAACTCGGCACGTCTACAGACCGGGATATTGTTACCTACCAGGACTTTGTCGATTCTCTTGAAGAGCGGCATATTGCCTTCCATGAACTGGGGTGCCGGGCTTCCGATCATGGGGTTGAACAACCCCATGCAAACAGTTTTACCGAAGCACGTCTGAACCAGATATTTGATGATGTCATGAGCGGCAAGTCCCCGTCTCCTTCTGATATCAGAGTATTCAAGTCAGCATTTCTCTATCACTGCGGCCGGATGGACCATGCCAGGGGCTGGGTGTTCCAGCTCCATATGGGGGCCCTTCGAAATAACAATTCGAGAATGATGAAGATGCTCGGACGCGATTCCGGTTTTGACTCCATGGGTGATTTTGAGATCGCCCGTCCTCTTTCTCGTCTGCTGGACCATCTGGACCGGGATAACCTCCTTCCCCGTGTGATACTCTACAACAATAATCCCGGGAACAATGAACTCCTCTCCACCATGATCGGGAACTTTCAGGACGGTTCCATACCCGGCAAACTGCAACACGGCCCTGCCTGGTGGTTTCTGGATCAGATCGATGGAATCGAGCAGCATCTGGAATCCCTCTCCAACATGGGCATTCTCAGTGAATTTATCGGAATGACGACAGACTCCAGAAGTTTTCTCTCCTACTCCCGCCATGACTATTTCCGGCGTATTCTCTGCAATATCATGGGCCGTGACATTGAGCGTGGATATCTTCCGGGAGACCTGGCGCTTGCCGGCAGCACTGTGAAAAAGATTTGCAGTGAGAATGCACGCGCCTATTTCCGGTTTGGAGCGGCCGGAAAGATGGAGTAGATCGGGACGAGAGTTGTCTCTTAAGGAGTGCTGAGACGAAAGCAAAAGCGTAGAAATAATAACTCAGGCAGATTTTTGAACGGATGAAGATAGCGGACTTGAACAAAATAGAGGGCCGGCGGTTTCCCGCACGGCGAACCACACAAAATATTGTCGGGGGTGTTTCACCCATACAGGCGGACTCTTTCTCAATGGGGATGGTTACCCTTGACCCGGAGGGGGGGCAGGTGCCCTGGCATAACCAGGATCAGGAGGAGATCTATCTGGTTCTGGAAGGAAAAGGGGAGATGTGCCTTGGAGAAGAGCGGTTCACGCTTACATCAGGCCAGACAATCTATATCCCGACCGGTGTGTTTCATCAGTTGACGAATATCGGTACGGAACCGCTCAAAATGATCTATTGCTACGGTCCGGCCGGAGATGTAGCGCATTGGCGGCAGGAACTGGACGGTACACTGCCGAAAGAGGGGGTGGATGTCCCGCCTCTTCCGGAGGGAGCGCAGCCGCAATGTACCGATCCACCCTCGGAGAAAAAGTAAATTAGCGGGCTGCCGTTCCTCTGAACAACTTTCATCAACCCTTAGGCATGACTTTTTTTAAATGAGTGAAACGAATTTGACGACACATACAATCGGTATTATCATGAATGGTGTGACAGGCCGGATGGGAAAGAACCAGCACCTGTTGCGCTCCATTCTACCTATTATGAAACAGGGAGGGGTAAAAATCAGTGATACTGAAGTGATTATGCCCCGGCCCGTACTTGTGGGGCGGAATGCCACCAAACTGAAAAAACTCTCGGAACAGACCGGTGTTGAAGATTGGACGACTGATCTCGATTCCGTTCTGAAGGACAAGAGCTACCAGATCTATTTTGATTCCCAACGAACCGATCTCCGGTTTGAGAGTGTGAAAAAAGCGGTCGATGCCGGAAAACATATCTACTGTGAAAAACCTACGGCTGCGAATACGGAAGATGCGGTAAAACTGCATCATATCGCGGAAAAAGGGGGTGTCAAACATGGTGTGGTACAGGACAAACTCTGGCTGCCGGGCCTGGTCAAGTTGAAAAAACTGAAAGAGCAGGGCTTTTTTGGCGAAATTCTCTCTGTAAAGGCCGATTTTGGCTATTGGGTATTTGAAGGTGATACGGTACCGGCGCAGCGCCCTTCCTGGAACTACCGAAAAGAGGATGGCGGGGGAATCATCCTGGATATGTTCTGTCACTGGAGATATGTGCTGGACAACCTCTTTGGTGAAGTAAAAGCGGTCTCCTGTCTGAGTGCAACCCATCTGCCGAGACGGTATGAAGAGGACGGCACACCGTACGAGGCGACTGCCGATGATGCAGCGTATGCGATCTTTGAACTGGAAGGAGGGGTGATCGCCCAGTTTAACTCCTCCTGGACGACACGGGTTCGCCGGGATGACCTCGTAACCTTTCAGGTGGATGGCACGAAGGGGTCAGCGGTTGCCGGCCTTAGAAAGGCCTGGATTCAGCCCTATTCGGCAACGCCGAAACCGATCTGGAATCCGGATGTGGATTCGGACCACAATTTTTATGAAGATTGGATTGAGGTGCCGGAGCAGCAGGAATACGACAACGCATTCAAGATTCAGTGGGAGCTCTTTCTGCGGCATGTGGTCAAGGATGAACCGTTCCGATGGAATCTGCTGGAAGCAGCCAAAGGGAATCAGCTGGCAGATCTCGGGTATGAGGCTTCGGAAAAACGGGCCTGGCTGGATGTTCCGGCCCTGAGCTGAGAATCAGACGCTGAATCCGTCAACAGAAGAGACAACCCTGTCTCCGGGGTTGTATGCCGACAACAGATTACGAATCAGAAACGACGATATGGACATAGAAAAAGATTTGAAAACAGTGGATCTGAAACAGCCCCTGGAGAATTTCTGGAGCCTTTCAGGTGAGAAGATCTTGCGGATTCGGAAGGAGTATGACACGTCAAAAGGATCTCCGGTTTTTACAGCGGCCGGCAAATATACGACCCGTGGCTGGACCGAGTGGACCCAGGGTTTTCAGTTTGGTGCCGAGATTATTCAGTTTGATGCGACCGGCGAAGAAGAGTTCCTCAAACTGGGCCGGGATGCGACCGTCAGCCTGATGGCTCCCCACATCACCCATATCGGAGTTCATGACCACGGGTTTAACAACGTCAGTACCTATGGCGCGTTACGCCGGCTCAGCAGGGAGGGGGAACTGGATGCCGGAGAGTGGGAACTCAACTTTTATGATCTGGCGCTGAAGAGTACCGGGGCTGTGCAGGCGGCCCGCTGGACCGATATTGCAGGTGGTGGAGGGTTTATCCACTCTTTTAATGGTCCGCACTCACTCTTTGTAGATACGGTCCGGACACTGAGAGCGCTGGCGCTGAGCCACAAGTTGGGGCATGCCCTTTTCGGTGAGCACGACGAAAAAATTTCACTCCTGGAGAGGTTGATCCAACATGCCCGGGCAACTGCAGAGTATAATATTTATTACGGTGAAGGCCGGGATTACTATGATCTGCGCGGGCGTACAGCACATGAAGCGGTCTTCAATGTGACGGACGGGAACTTCCGGTGCCCCAACTCGCAGCAAGGCTTCTCCCCCTTTTCCACCTGGACCCGCGGCCTTGCATGGGCCATGTGTGGATATCCCGAACAGCTTGAGTTTCTGGAGACGGTGAGTGACGAGGAACTTCAACCGCTTGGAGGCCGTGAAGAGATCGAGTCCATGATGCTGAAAGCGGCAACTGCCACCTGTGACTTTTATATCGATCATACAACGGTGGACGGGATTCCCTACTGGGATACCGGTGCTCCTGAGATTCATCATCTGGGAGATTACACAGTTCTGAAATCGGATCCCTACAATGAATTTGAACCGGTTGACAGCTCTGCCGCAGCGATTGGAGCCCAGGGGCTTCTCAGGCTGGGGCGATACCTCTCCTCGAAGGGGGACAAAAAGAGTGGCAGCCGATACTGGCAGGCCGGTTTAACTGTGGCCCGAACACTGCTATCGGAACCCTATCTGAGTAGTGACAGATCCCATCACGGTTTGCTTCTGCACTCTGTGTATCACAGGCCGAATGGATGGGATTACATTCCGGATGGGAGAAGAATCCCTTGCGGTGAGTCGAGTATGTGGGGCGATTATCATGTGAGAGAGCTTGGGCTCTATCTCAGTCGGATCATTCGCGGTGAAACCTATTACACATTTTTTAACGGAATTGAGCACTGAGGAATCTGCTGCGGGCCAGCCCCCGGCGGGCCGGCTGGAATGAAAAACTGTAATCTACATCTATTGAGGAGTAAAAAAATTCAAATGAACAGGCCTGTCGCACTTATCACCGGTGGTTCACGTGGAATCGGGTTGGGAATTGCAAAACAACTGGCAGATGACGGGTACGATATTGCCGTCAACGGAATGCGGGAAGAGAGCCGGGTGCAGGAAGTGCTGGAGGAGTTATCTGCATCGGGTGTCGATGTACTTTACTGTCAGGGGGATGTCAGCTCCGGTGAGGACAGAGAGCAGATCATCGGCCGGATCCGGTCACACTTTGGACGGTTGAACGTTCTGGTTAACAACGCCGGGGTGGCTCCAAAAGAGCGTCAGGACCCTTTGATTGCTACAGAGGAGAGTTATGAGCGGGTGATGCGAATCAACCTGCAAGGGCCCTATTTTCTCACACAGGCTGCGGCCAGATGGATGGTGGAGCAGAAGAAGGGATCTGATACATTTGCCGGAAGCATCGTCAATATCGGGTCTGTATCTGCAACCATGGTATCCCCCAACCGGGGTGAGTACTGCATCTCCAAGGCGGGCCTGGCGATGCACAGTAAAATCTGGGCAGTACGGCTGGCTGAATATGACATTCCGGTATATGAAGTACGGCCAGGGATCACCAAAACGGATATGACGTCCGCTGTTGTGGAGAAGTATAACAAACTGATTTCGGAAGGAATCACCGTACAGCCTCGCTGGGGATATCCTGAAGATGTTGGTAAAGCTGTAGGCGCCCTGGTTCGGGGCGATTTTCTCTACTCTACCGGCGATGTGTTTATGGTGGATGGAGGGTTAACCATCTCCAGGCTATGAGTATTCAGCACTCCCTGGCCCGATACCCTCTGCTGTTTTATATAGAAAAAAGTGAATGTTTTCATGAAGCGTTTCAACAAGTGGAGCCCGGGTACCGGGAGTGTTTGACCTATAACTACAAAAAACAGGGAAAGTAACCATGCAAGATTCGAACGAAGATCTGGACAATAAACCGGGGACTTCGGTCTCAACGGATGGTCAAGATCCGATGGGGCAGATTGAAGGGAGCCCGATGGGGCTCACTCAATGGATCGGGCTGATCGGCGGGCCTGTCCTTTTTATCCTGATGGTTCTCTCCGAGACTCCGGAAGGGCTTAGCCTGGCCGGCTGGAGAACGGCTGCAGTAGCAGCTTTAATGGCAACCTGGTGGGTGACCGAGGTGATTCCGATCTCTGCAACGGCTCTGTTGCCGATCATTCTCTTTCCGATATTCGGGATATCCACGATTGTTGAAGCTACCACACCCTATGCCAACCCGATGATTTTTCTGTTTATGGGTGGTTTTATCATCGCCATAGCGATGCAGCGATGGGATCTTCACCGTCGAATTGCATTGAATATCATTACAATTATCGGGTCAAAACCTCGAAGTATTATTGTAGGGTTCATGGTCTCCACCGCCTTTATGAGTATGTGGGTTAGCAACACGGCGGCAACGATGATGATGCTTCCGATCGCCATGTCTGTCATTCAGCTTACAAAATCCATTTCAAGGTCAGAACAGGATAGCAGCCAGTACCGGAATTTTGCTCTCACTCTTATGCTTGCGATCGCCTTTTCGGCCAGTGTTGGGGGGCTCGGAACAATCATCGGGACACCCACGAATGCGTTGATGATTGCATTTGTCGGAGATGCATATGGCATAGAGATTACATTTGCACAGTGGATGATGGTAGGGCTTCCGGTCGTGATTCTGGGCCTTCCGATTATTTTCTATACACTGGCTAATCTGGTCTATCCCGTTCGGCTGAAATCGCTGCCTGGAGGCAAAGAGTATATCAAAGATGAGATGGTGCGGCTTGGGACGATATCCAAACCTGAAATTCAGGTGGCTGTAATCTTCACGTTGATTGCCGTACTCTGGATGGGACGCCCCCTGATTGAAGGCGTGCTTCCCGGCCTGTCTGATGCGGGAATTGCAATATTCGGAGCGGTGATCCTCTTCCTGATCCCTGTAGATCTGAAACGGGGAATTTTCCTGATGCGATGGAAAGATGCAGAAGAGTTGCCCTGGGGCGTACTGATACTTTTCGGGGGCGGGCTGACGCTCGCAGGTGCAATCCAGAGAACCGGGCTTGCCGAGTGGGTTGGCGGGTTCTTTGGAGTTCTGAGCGGCTGGCATGTACTTTTCATTATTCTCATCGTCTCGCTTGTGATTATCATGTTTACCGAACTGGCAAGTAACTCTGCTACAGCTGCAGCGTTTCTGCCGGTCATTGCCTCAGTTGCCATTGCGATCGGCCAGGATCCGCTTCTGCTTGCAGTACCTGTTGCAATCGTCGCAAGTTGTGCGTTTATGCTGCCGGTAGCGACTCCACCCAATGCTATTGTGTATGGCAGCGGGGTGATGAGTATCCCTGAGATGGCCAAGGCCGGGCTGGCTCTGAATTTCTTTTTTGCTATTCTGGTCACGCTTCTCACATATTTTCTCTTCACAGCAATACTCGGAATTGAGATCGGAACGATTCCGGCCGGTATTATGCCCTGACTGTAACTTAATCCAGAAAACATGGTTCGTACGATAATCACTCTCATCCCGTCGGTTCTGGTTCTCTTCCTGTCGGTTGTCGATTTGCAGGCACAGCAATACAGAGTTGACGTAACCGCCGGGATATTTGACCGGCTGGACACCATTGTCTCCTTCCAGATGCCGGACGCCGTCGAGGCGGGTGTCTATCGGATGAGCAGTGAGTCGGGTTCACCTCGGTTTGTTCAGGTAAGCGCGGAAGGGGAAGCAGTGTTTATTCTGGACCGTCTGGCTGCCGGCGAGTCGAGAACATATCAGTTATCCCTCGAGAACGTGGAAGAACCTGCCGGAGTAGTTGCCGGGATGGATGAAAATACCATTACATTTCAATCCGGAGAGCGGCAGATATTTTCCTATATACATGGAACCAATAACCTGCCGGAGAGTCTGGATGACCGGTACAGACGGGGTGGATATATTCATCCGCTCTACTCTCCTGATGGTGTTCTGCTGACGAACCATCTCAATACCGAAGTTCATGCCCATCACTACGGGATCTGGTCAGCATGGACAAACACACGTTTTCAGGGACGGACGCCGGATTTCTGGAATGTACATTTGAATTCCGGCAGGGTCGACAATGTAAAAGGACTCGACGCACATTGGGACGGCCCGGTACATGGAGGATTTCGGGCGAGGCACTACTTTACCGACCTCTCCTCGTCAACACCGGTTATTGCATTGAATGAAGAGTGGGATGTTTCGGTTTATCGATCGCCTGAGTCGGGGACTTACCACCAGTTTGACCTGCAAGTCAGCCAGACTACGAATTCAGGCCAGCCACTTGTTCTGCCCGAGTATCACTACGGCGGAGTTGGTTTCAGAGGGCATATCGACTGGGATGATCCGGAAAATGCGACGTTTTTAACATCGGAGGGGCTTGGGCGAGACGGGCATGCGACCCGTGTACGATGGACCCATATTGGCGGACATAGTGACGGGGAGCTGGCGGGAGTGGCGATATTCAGCCATCCGGAGAACTACCGGCATCCGCAAACCGTACGGATTCATCCTTCTGAACCATTTTTTAACTATGCCCCTGCTCAACTGGGTGAAATGTCGATTGAGCCTGGTTCACCCTATATTGTCCGCTACCGGTTTGTAACCTATGACGGTGATCCGGACCCGGATCAGTTAAATCGGATGTGGAACGACTTTGCGTACCCGCCGGGTGTTACCGTGATAAAGCAGGAGTAGTTCGGAGAAATCTGATCTTCAGGCCCGGAGCTGTATGTTTTCAGTATTTCAGTTAATTCAACAGGATAATCAGATGGTTGAACAGAATGATCGCCAGATGCACCACAGAAGGAACCGAAACCGCTTTTTTATAGAAGAGGGTGGTGATCCGGGTAGCCGAAGAGATGGTACCCAGGGCACTCTGAATCCATTCCTCTGTGGAGGTTTCTCCTGGAGTTTACTCCTGCTTCTGGCCGTGCTGCTATCTGTTACCGGTTGCCGTGCGGATGAGGGGCCGGTCATTACTGAAAACAATTTTCAGGATCTTGAACTGGCCGATTTTGTTGAACCTGGCTTCCCTTTTATCACAACATCTGTGGATGCAAGAGGGCTCGGAGAGGGTTTTCCAACCGAACGGAATGTGACGCCCCGATGCCTGGCTCTGCAGTTGGGAGAAGAGGCGTATGCCTGTTTTGACACCGATATGCTGCGGTGGTCGGTTGCCTGGACGGGGGACTTTCTGCCTATGGTTACGATGGCGCAGATTTCCTATAAGGATTTTTTCAACAAAGATAACCAGATACCTTATCCGCTCGGCAATCCGCAAATTGCGACGGGCGTCTACCCGGGATGGACAACCGGGCAGCCCGACTTTACGGATCCCCGACAGCCGGCACCAAATCCTGATGATCCAAAATCCGGGCCAATCCCTCCGGATATGGCTCGCTGGCAGGGAGTATCCCTGCAAGGTGAGCAGGCTGTATTACACTATACGGTTGGCGGCGTCTTGATTCGCGAACTCCCCTCTGCGACTCTGTCTGGAGATCAGATCGGATTTACCCGGACAATCCAGATCGATGAAGAGAGAGAAGAGGCGCTGACACTTTCAGCCGCAGAGATTACGGATCTATCAGAGTTGGAATCCGAAGCGCGGTATCTGCTGGCCCGGCATGAATCATCTCCTGATTCTGTGACAGCTATTGGATTGCGTGGAGACGGAGAGGCAGAAATTGTGGTAGAAGAGAACCGGTTTCTGACTGTCTCCTTCCCGGCAGGAAGTGAGGCGATCACAGAGACACTCGTTTTGTGGAGAGGGCCGGTGGACCGGGTTGACGAATTTGAGACAATGATGGCCGGCTCGGCTGAAGCGGTTCATTTCGACGAGCAACCGGCAACCCGCTGGCAGGAGGTGGTTCGAACGCAGATACAGCAGGCACCCGATACCTCTGCATTTGTAACCGATCTGCTGCCACTTCCGGTTCCGAATCCATGGCAGCGAAATATACGGGCTTCCGATATTGCTTTTTTCAGCGACGGGCGGGCTGCGGTCGTAACGTTTGAAGGGGATGTCTGGCTGGTGGATGGGATCGGTAGCAGCAATACTCTTGAGTGGCGGCGGTTTGCGTCCGGCCTGTATGAGACACAGAGTATTGAAATCGTGGACGATGAGATCTATGTCTTCGGAAAGGATGGGCTGACGCGTCTGTCGGACAGAAGCGGAAACGGGGAGGCGGACTGGTATGAAAACTTTTCCAATCTCATGGGTCAGTCCATGGAGACCAGAGAGTGGGCAAGTGATCTGGTTGCCGCTCCTGACGGAGGTTTCTTTGTTGCCAAAGGGGGAGCTCTCGATATGGGGCCACGAACCGGAACCCGGCCGGTTGCACCCGGATTTCGGGGAGGCTCACACCAGAGCGGAACGATCGTAAAAATTTCTGAAGATGGGCGGGATTTGCAGGTCTATGCAACAGGATTGCGGGGCCCATACATCGGTATTCATCCGGAGAACGGTATTCTTTCCGTTTCGGATCAGCAGGGGCACCAGGTTCCCTCTACCCCGATCTATCTGGTTGAGGAGGGGGACTATTTTGGAGTGGTGCCGACGGCTCACCGTGATCCTGTTCCGGAGATCACGCCGCCGTTGACCTGGATTCCGCACAGTGTCGATCGGTCCGGAATGAGCCAGGTGTGGGTTACCGGAGATCAGATGGGCCCGCTGAGTGAACAGCTGGTACACATCTCGTTCGGGCAACCGGGCCTGTTTCAGGTATTGATGGATGAAATTGAGGGAAGGGTGGTACAAGGCGGGGTATCTGTAATCCCCGGTCTCTATCCGGCTCCCATGATGAAGGGGGCAGTCAGCCCGGTTGACGAGCAATTGTATGTGATCGGGTTTAATGTGTGGGATTCCAACTCAAGCGGAGTGAGTGCACTGGTCCGGTTGCACTATACAGGCGAGCCCGGTTATCTGCCGGCCGGGTTCTCTGTTCGGGAGGGAGGTATTATGCTTCGGTTTTCAACGCCGCTGGATGAGGCGGCTGTTCAGGATATTTCAAACTGGCAGGTACAGCGCTGGGAGTACCGCCGGACGGAAGAGTACGGCTCCGGCCATTTCCGGCTGGACGGGGAACCAGGCCAGGAGCATATGCCGGTCTTCTCTGCGCATCTGTCTGACGACAGCCAGAGTGTCTGGCTTGCTGTTCCGGATATTCAACCTGTTGAACAGATGGAGATCCGGTGGACACTTGAATCCGAAGAGGGTATCCCGATCGATGATGCGCTCTGGTTTTCCGTGAATGAAGTTCACCCGCCCGCCTTGTCAGACTGGGGATTCGAGGGGTTACATGCCGAAGATCTGGTTGCTGCAGGAAGCGGCGCCTCTTCCGCCACCCGGGTGGATGAAGAGGTTTCTCTTGAACGCGGCCGGGATCTGTTCCGGCAGACCGGCTGTATCGGTTGTCACAGTGTTGACGGGGAGGAATCTCCGGCGTTGGCATCACGGGGTTCTTCAATGGCCGGCCTTTTTGGTTCGGAGCGGAT
>JBBDRW010000112.1:0-31758 GCA_040905265.1 Balneolaceae bacterium
TCGTTGCCTGTACCGCTTCGCTTTCAGGCAGGCTTGCCGGAACATAGACCGACCAGAACTGCCCTCCAACTCCCCCATCCCGAAGCCTCGGGATGTCGGTGTGCATGGGGGGATCGAGTTCGGTTGTATTCATAAAATCAATGACGGAAAATTTGTAGTCCGCCCGCCCGCGGTATTGCCAGGGTGTATCGTTATGACCGTCGATCAGAGGCACCTCTTCCAGAATACGCACCGCCTGCTCCCGGAAGGGCTCTCTTGCCTCCTCTGCTGTCTGAGCGATTGTTGTACAGGAGTACAACGGCAGAATCCAAAAAACAAGAAGCAGTGTCGAAGAGATCGTTTTGGTTGATGAGTACATGGCACAAGTGGTGATAATGTGATTGGTTAGCGTAATCGCAAGCAGTGTTACAGTTCAAACGGATAATAGGCGTTCCGGACACGGGTTACCGGATCGGTCTGGGTCCAGGAAAAGATGATGCCGTTCTCACTCATCACCAGTTTCGGAAAGCCGCTGCGGCGCCCCTGGTCGGTATTCCCGATCCGGACCGGCGGCAGCAGCTCCCCTTCCGGCGTCAATTCCCGAAGATAGATCCTGCCCATCCCCTCCTCCTGTTCCATCCAGCTCAGGTAGAGTGTACCGTCCTCCCGGTACTTCACATCGACCCGTCCCATCGGGGTGCCGTGATCGATCCGGAGGGGCTCTTCAAACTGCATCCCGCCATCTTCCGACCGGGCAAGCAAAACCCGCTGATCTCCTCCCTCTTCCGTGAACCAGGCGACCGCAACCCGGTCTCCCAGAGCATCAACAGCCGGGCCGTTCACCGGGCACCCTGATATCTGCCACCCATCCTCATGAACCATGGCCGGATCGCTCCACTGCTGTGTTTCATAGTCATAACGGGCAATGGCGATATCCCGGATCTCATCCTCTGTCCGGTTCCGGTAAACCGCCAGGGCACCCCCCTCCACTTCAACCAGGTCGGTAGGGCAACAGTCACAAACCATCCCATCAACCTCCCTCCGGGCGGAGACCGTCCCGTCCTGTGAAATCTCCGCGGACCTGAGCGTCATCGCCATACCCGGATCTCCATACTCGTCATGCGCTCTCCCCTCGGTGTTTCTGCCGTCCAGCCAGATCGCCAGAACCCGGTCCCGGCCCGGCGCCACCATCGAGACAAAACCGTGCTCGGTCTCCGTGCCATCCTCATGAGGTGTGACGATCGTCTCCCACCGGCCGTTCTCACTGCGGAATGCAACCTGCACATCATAGGCGTAAGGCCCGCCGCCCTCGATCTTCTTCAGCCAGTGAATAGCGACCGGTTCGCCTTCTCTGCTTACAATCGACGGGAAATCCGCCCAGTTGACAAACAGGTCAGAGCTGACGATCACCGTCTCCGGTTCGTTCCAGTTGACCCCTTCAAACGAAGCGAACTGGATGGCGTAAAGCTCCTCTTCGATCGACAGGAGCCAGCTCATGAATACCCTGTCACTCTCATCGGACGTCAGATAGGAATAGCGGCTGCCGGACTCAACCGGGTCTCCCATCGTATAGATCACCGTCGGCCGCTGTTTGTCGGACTCACAGGAGGTTGAGAGAAACAGCAAGGCGAGAAGACAGAGGGAGAGTGTTCCGGACTGAATCATAATCGTTACTCAAAAACTTGAAACGTAGTGGTTTAACAAGCGATGAAGCGTATCTGCATCTCTTGCTGCTAAAAGGACAGCTGCACGAATCCGGCAGGCCTATGCAGGCTGGCCAGCCCTCAACCTATGGCCTCCGCAAATAAAACGCAAAAGGGGGAAACGAATTTCGTTACAGATTTCACTATTTTTACCGACATGCTACAAGTAGACGGACTTACATTACGATTTGCAGACCGCGCCATCTTTGAAAATATCAGCTTCTTGATCAACCCGGGAGAACGGGTCGGGCTGGTCGGCCCCAACGGCGCCGGCAAATCGACCCTGCTGAAAATTATCGCCTCCCGCCTTGCCCCCGATGAGGGTTCGGTCGTTCTGGGGGGCGAGTCGACAGTCGGTTACCTGCCTCAGGACGGCGTCGACCCCGATCCGGACCTGACCGTTTTTGAGGAGGTAAAACAGACCTTTTCGGAAATACTCAGCCTCCAGGAGGAGATCCTGGAGCTTCAAAAGGTGATGGAGACGGCAGATCCGGATTCGGAAAGGTACCACTCCGTCCTCAAACGGTTCGGAGAGTGCCAGACCCTGCTGGAGAACTCCGGTGCCTGGAGCATCGACAGTGATATTGAACGGATTCTTTCCGGGCTCGGGTTCGAGAAGAGTGATTTTACACGCTCCACCACCGAGTTCAGCGGAGGGTGGCTGATGCGGATCGCACTGGCAAAACTGCTCCTGAAAAAACCGACCTATCTGCTGCTGGATGAACCGACCAACCACCTCGATATCGAATCGCTGCAGTGGATGGAAAATTTTCTGAACAGCTATGAAGGGGCTGTCGTTATTGTTTCACACGACCGCGCCTTTCTGGATACGATTACAACCCGCACCCTCGCACTCTCCTTCGGCTCTCTTCGGAGTTACGCGGGGAACTACTCCTTCTATGAAAAAAAGTACGCGGAAGAGAAGGAGCAGCTGCGCAAAGAGTATGAGAACCAGCAGAAAGAGATCCGGCAGGCCGAGCAGTTTATTGAACGGTTTCGCTACAAAGCAACCAAGGCGAAACAGGCACAGAGCCGGATCAAGCAGCTTGAGAAGATGAGCCTGATTGAACTGGAGGATGAGCAGGATGAGATCTCTTTCCGGTTTCCGCCCCCCGCACGGAGTGGCCAGGTGGTGATGGAGCTGAAAAACCTGGTGAAGCGGTATGGCGAACATACGATTTTCGACGGCCTCGATTACGTGATCGAACGGGGAGACAAAATTGCGGTCGTCGGGCCCAACGGTGCAGGAAAATCGACCCTCATCCGGATTCTGGCCGGCCTGGAACTATTCCAGGGGGGAGAGCGGGTCGTCGGCCACAACGTGACCCCCTCCTACTTTGCCCAGCATCAGGCCGATGAGCTGAATGGCAAGAACGATGCACTGGAGGAGATCCGGGAAGCGGCCCCGACAGAGAGCGAAACACGGCTCCGGACTCTTCTCGGCTGTTTTCTCTTTCGGGGAGACGATGTGTTCAAGAAGATACGGGTTCTCTCCGGCGGCGAGAAGAGCCGGCTGGCACTGGCCCGGATGCTGATCACCCCGTCCAACTTCATCATCCTCGACGAACCGACCAACCACCTTGACATGCAGTCGAAGAACATTTTGCAACAGGCACTTCAGCAGTTTGAAGGAACCTGCATGATCGTAACCCACGACCGAGCGTTTGTCGACCCGATTGTGAACAAAACCCTGGAGGTTCAGCCGGGACGGGTGAAAACCTGGCTGGGAGACATCAGCTACTATCTCGAAATGCGGTCAAACGAGGAGGGTGTAACGGCAGCGAAGGAACCGTCTGCGGCAAGACAGCCGGAACAGAACCTCTCCCGAAAAGAGGAGCGCAGGCTGGAGGCGGAGCAGCGTCAAAAACGGTCCAAAAAAATCAGGCCGCTTCAGAACCGGCTCCGGGAGATCGAACGATCAATCGAAAGCCTGGAGCAGAGAAAAACGGAGATAGAAGCGATGATGGCCGAAGCCGACTTCTATGAGGATGCCGAAAAGGTAAAAAAAGTCTCTATGGAGTATGATACGATTAAAAGCGACCTCACCGGTGCCTTTGGCAAGTGGGAAGAGCTGGCCGGACGAATCGAATTTCTGGAAGCGGAACTGGAGTAGGGGCAGCCAGACATACAGGTTCTGTCAGCCGGAAGGTAGTGGAACCGTCAGCCACCCGGATTCTCTCTCGTCTCAAAGATCCCCCTCATCATCCCGATATAGCTATCCGTCAGGGTAACTCCCCGGCGCGCCATCGTCCTCCTCATCGTTTCGACAGCCTTGTCGAACTGATAAAGGTCGATCCGGCTTCCGTTCACCCAGCTAAATGAAGGGACATGTTTTGGCGGGTACCCGTCACTGAACAGGTTGCAGCAAACCCCGCAGTTTGTGCCGGTGTTGAGCATCGCATTGATTCCGGTCTTGCTGTGGTCGGCCATAATCGTACCCATAAAGATCTCGCCCGTCTCCTCCTCGTTCCCTGTGTTCCAGTTCAGAAACTGCACCGTTCCATAATTGTTTTTGAGGTTGGAGGTGTTGCTGTCCGCACCGAGATTGCACCACTGTCCGAAAACCGAATTCCCCGCATACCCGTCATGTGCCTTGTTGGAGTAGGAGTGAAAGATCACGTTGTTCACCTCTCCGCCTACCTTGCAAACCGGGCCGACCGTCGTATTGCCGTAGATCCGTGCCCCCATTTTGATCTCCGAGCCAGCACAAACAGCCGTCCCCCCGCGAAGGATCGCACCCGCCATTACAGTCGCCCCTTCGCCGATATAGATCGGGCCTCTGTCCGCCATCAGTATGGCTCCCGGTTCAATCACTGCATGTTTGCCGATATAGATTTCAGACCGGTTCTGCAGGACCGCGCTATCAGCCACACGGGCTGTCGGGTCGAGTTGAACCGGTTTGAGCAGCGATATATCCCGGCGAATCTCTTCACCGTTTCTCTTAAAGAGGTTCCAGACAAAGTGGATCAGCGCGGCAGACGTCTCCTCCCGGAGCGAAAAGTGGCTTGCCGGATCTGCAGGAAACTCATTCAACCAGCGGTTTGCACTCTTCCCGTCCGTTCTTCCGGCAAGCAACACCCCCTTCCGTGACAACCCTTCACCCGCCTGAAGAGCCTGAATCGCAGCAACAAGTTCCGGGTCCGGGAGCAGCCGGCTGTTGATGAGAAGACACTCCTGATCGTCTGGCAGAGCAGGCGCCTCAAATACACCTTGCAGGTTATCCCGAAGGGTTCGGGTTACGGCAGACGGGTTCAACACCCTCTCCCACTTCTCCCGTATCGTACAGATACCGATCCTTAAATCATCCAGTGGGCGGGTCAGTGTGAGCGGGTGGAACTGTACAGCTTCCCGATCCTCAAAAAGGAAGAGGGATAAAGGCGTTGTATGGCTCATAATTATAAATGTTGTCGGTTCGACAGGAATATCGCTGAAAATCGGGTTGGATATCAAATGGAAAACCAGGCCCGGTTCGCCGGGCTGAGGAACAGCACATGAACGGGGAGTGGGAATACCAGCCGGATATCGGTTCAATGCCCCGAAACGGCCTGGCCATTTGGAATGGAACAGAAGTGGTATTCCTCTGTTTACTAACTGTCAAATGAGTGCTACCTTCAAAGCTGGTGTCTTGCCAACCTTTGAAACAGAGGAAATGTGAAGAGATTTTTGCTTCTGGCACTCGCTTCAAAAGAAACTATCTGGCGAGACACCGGCGAAGGAACCAAAACGAATGATATCAGAGAATGTGTGGAATTGTAGGATATATCGGAGACCGGAGTGCCGGCGAGATACTGATCAAGGGACTCAAACGGCTCGAGTACAGGGGGTATGACTCGGCCGGGATTGCCCTGATGAACGGGAAACTGGATGTGGTCAAGGGAGCCGGAAAGGTATCAGTGCTGGAAAAAAAATTGAAAGTCGGAAAGATCATCGGACATATCGGGATCGGACACACCCGGTGGGCGACTCACGGAGAGCCGAATGACGTCAACTCGCATCCCCACCTGAGCGAGTCGGGGAAAATTGCCGTCGTCCACAACGGTATTGTGGAGAACTACAACTCCCTGAAAAAGAAACTGATTGAAAAAGGGCGTCATTTTCAGAGCGAAACAGATACGGAGATCATCGCTCAGCTCATTGAGGAGATCTATAAAAAAAGTGAAGACATTGATTTCGAGAGGTCGATTCAGCTTGCCCTGAAACAGGTTGTTGGAACCTATGGTGTGGCGATTGTCCATATCGATTTCCCGGAACGGATCTATGTTGCCCGGAAAGGGTCCCCCCTTCTTCTGGGTGTTGGAGAGAATGAGATGTTTATCGCCTCAGACGCAGCTCCGATCGTGGAGTATACCAACCGGGTGGTCTACCTCGAAGATGGCGAGATGGCGGTGATAACCAGAGGGGAGTACCAGGTCAAGACAATCGA
The DNA here is from genome assembly GCA_040905265.1 of Balneolaceae bacterium. Lineage (GTDB taxonomy): Bacteria > Bacteroidota > Rhodothermia > Balneolales > Balneolaceae > JBBDRW01. The sequence continues at coordinate 6,106 of JBBDRW010000112.1, forward strand.
TGACGTTCCGCTCACAAAAGAGATTCATGAACTGGCGATGAGCCTGGACGAGATCGAAAAGGCCGGCTACCCCCATTTTATGCTGAAAGAGATCTTTGAACAGCCCAATTCCATTGCAGACTGTCTGCGGGGGAGGCTCGACCTGAAGAAAAACGGCATCCTGCTCGGCGGTCTCGTGAATGTGCTCGACGACCTTGCCAATGCAAAGAGGCTGGTGATCGCCGCCTGTGGAACAAGCTGGCACTCCGGCCTGGTCGGGGAGTATCTCTTTGAACATCTGGCCAAGATGCCGGTAGAGGTGGAATATGCCTCTGAATTCCGCTACAGGGATCCGATGATCGGCAAGGGGGATGTGATGCTGGTGATCTCTCAAAGCGGAGAGACGGCAGATACTCTTGCCGCCATGCGGGAAGCGCGTGCCAAAGGCGCTCTGGTGCTGGGGGTCTGCAATGTGGTTGGCTCCACCATTGCACGCGAATCGGATGCAGGTGTCTATACACACGCCGGCCCTGAAATCGGGGTAGCCTCCACCAAAGCCTTTACAACCCAGGTTGTGGTGCTGACGCTGATGGCCATTGCGATCGGCCAGAAGCGGGGAACTCTCGACAAGGCGTATGCGAAAAAGCTGATCCATGAGTTGAACCGCCTTCCCGAAAAAATCGGATCAATACTGGACCAGAGCGAATCGATCCGGGAGATGGCCAAACTCTTTACCTATGCACCCAATTTCCTCTATCTCGGACGCTCCTACAACTTCCCGGTGGCCCTCGAAGGTGCGCTGAAACTCAAGGAGATCTCCTACATCCATGCAGAGGGGTATCCCGCTGCGGAAATGAAACACGGGCCGATTGCGTTGATAGATGAGATGATGCCGGTTGTCGTGATTGCGGCAACGGATCATACGAACGACAAGATGATCTCCAATATCGAGGAGGTAAAAGCGAGAAAAGGGCGGGTAATTGCGATTACCAACAGTGAGAATACCGACGTGAAAGAGCTGGCAGAGTTTTTCATCTCTATCCCTTCCACGCTGGACTGTCTCTCACCGCTGTTAACCGTGATCCCCCTGCAGCTCCTCTCCTACTACATCGCTGTGAACCGCGGCTGCAATGTGGACCAGCCGAGAAACCTGGCCAAAAGTGTAACTGTTGAGTGATTGAGTGAAACTTACCATTGAACATATGGTCTGTGACCGATGCATCGAGTCGGTCCGGCAGATTTTCCAGCAGGAGGAGATCCCTCTCCGGGAGGTTGAACTGGGCCGGGTAGAGACCGGCGAGCCGCTGGAGCCGGAAGCTTTGGAGAAGATCTCTGCCCGTCTGGCCGAAAGAGGGTTCGGCCTCGTTTCCAATCGCGAACAGGAGATTGTTGAAACCGTCAAGGTCTACCTGATCGAGTATCTTCGCTACCTGGAGTCGAACGAGCAGCCAGAAAAGTTCTCCACATTTCTCGCCGGAAAGCTGCACTACAACTACTCCTACCTGAGCAAACTCTACTCCGACCGGCAGAAAGAGACGATCGAGAATCATCTGATCCGGTTGAAAATCGAAAGGGTCAAGGAGCTCCTGGCCCAGGAACGGTTCACGCTGAGTGAAATCGCATGGCGGCTCAGCTACAGCAGCGTCCAGTATCTCTCCAATCAATTCAAGAGGGTCACCGGAATGACCGTCACCGAGTGGCATAAACAGAACCACCCGGGGCGGACTCCCCTGGATAAAGTCTGACGATCCAAAAATTTTACACAACTCGGACACTCTCCCGTAACAACCCGCCAGGCTGCTCCCCCTATCTTGTAACCGGTTCAGAGTTCAACAAAACCCTCAACGAACTGGTACATGACATTGGATACAAACGATCAACACTGGACAAAAGGCCGTTTCAGAGTCGAAGGGATGCACTGTACCGGCTGTTCCGGCTCCGTGGAGAAAGCACTCACCGCAGTTGACGGAACCCGCCATGTAGAGGTGAATCTGGCCGCCGAACAGGCGTCGCTGGACTATAACCGGAACCAGGTAACTGTCGATGAACTGATGGAAGCGGTCCGAAAAGCGGGTTATCAACTCATCCCGACAGAGGATGAGTCTGACAGACTCGCAGAGAGACAGGAGCGGGAGAATCGAAAGCTGAAGGCCGCGCGCAGAAACCTGATCGTTGCCTGGCTGCTGACCGGGCCGGTAATGGCCTGGATGGCTCTGGAGATGACGGGCATTCTGGCACATGGTTCTACGCTGGTTATGGAGTCGGTGATGACGCTTGCTGCCGCTGCTGTACTCTTCATCCCGGGCCGGAAGACGCTTGTGAGTGCCCGGAGGTCCGCCGTGAACCTGAATCCGAATATGGATGTATTGATCTCAATCGGGACACTGGCGGCACTCTCTACCGGTCTGGTTGCTCTCGCACACCATCTCGGCTGGATGGAGCTGCCGTTTCACAGCTTTGCCGGAGTCGCTGCCATGATCATGGCATTTCATCTCACCGGCCGCTATATCGAAACGAAGGCGAGAGGCCGCACATCCGATGCGATTACCAAACTGCTGACCCTGGAAGCTGAAACCGCAACAGTGATCCGAAACGGAGAGGAGGCCGAGGTATCGGCACAGGAGATCCGGCCCGGGGATGTGATCCGGGTGCGGCCGGGCGGCAAGGTGCCGGTGGATGGAGAGGTCATTCAGGGCAGCGGAAGCCTTAACGAGTCCTTCATCACGGGAGAGTCGATGCCGACAACAAAATCAACGGGAGACCCGGTCATCGGCGGAACCATCCTGGAAGAGGGTTCTCTGAAGATCCGCGCGGTCCACGTAGGCAGGGAGACTTATCTGAACCGGGTGGTGCGGCTGGTGGAGGAGGCACAAAACACAAAGGTTCCGGTCCAGGAGTATGTCGATCACATCACCACCCGGTTTGTCCCGGCCGTCCTTCTCCTCTCCCTCTTCACCTTTCTTATCTGGGCCAGTTTCCCTTCGCTCTTCACCCCGCTTCTGGAGTGGGCGAACGGAATAATCCCCTGGATTGAACCCTCCCTCGGCCGATGGGGCCAAGCCTTTTATGCAGCCCTTGCCGTTCTGGTGATCGCCTGCCCCTGCGCCCTGGGCCTTGCAACCCCGACTGCCCTGATGGTCGGCTCCGGCCTCGGAGCCGGAAACGGCATCCTGATCCGGAAGGGAGAGGCAATTCAGCGGCTTCAGGAGTCCAAAACGATGGTATTTGATAAAACGGGTACCCTCACGGAAGGGCGGCCGGACGTCACCGATTTCATCAACCTGGGCAGCCGGCCCGATAATGAGCTTCTCTCACTGATTCGTGCTGCGGAATACCCTTCAGAACACCCGATCAGCAGAGCTGTTGTTCGATACACAGAATCTGTAGATGTGGCCAATGTGGAAGCAGCCCGTTTCCGGTCCAGTCCGGGGCTCGGCGTACATGCGGTCGTGGACGGCAGGGAGATCCTCGTCGGCAACCCCGCTTTGATACAGAGAGAGAAAATTCCCCTCACTGACGAGATCGCAGGACAAATAGAGTCCCTGGAGAGTCTGGGAAAAACAGTCGTAATCGCAGCAGTGGACCGGGAGGCCGCTTCTCTGATCGCACTCTCGGACCGCATCAAACCGGATGCACGGGAAGCTCTTCAGTGGATACAGGAGCAGGGGTTTCGTACAGTGCTGTTAACCGGAGACAACCAGCGTGTGGCCGATGCAATCGGGAGGGAGCTCGGTTTTGACGAGATACTGGCCGGAGTATTGCCCGATCAAAAAGCGGACGCGATCGAACACCTGCAGCAGGACGGACAGAGAGTGGTCATGGTCGGAGACGGTGTAAATGATGCGCCTGCCCTGGCCAAAGCCGATGTCGGGATTGCAATCGGTACAGGAACCGACATTGCCATCGAAGCGGGTTCCATCATACTGGTACAGGGGAACCTCCGGGCACTGGTTAAAGCGGTGGTTTTGAGCCGGGCGACCTTTCAGAAAATCAGACAGAATCTTTTCTGGGCCTTCTTCTACAACGTCGTCATGATTCCGGTCGCAATGGCCGGATGGATGCACCCGGTTCTCGCAGAAGCGGCCATGGCGTTCAGCTCCATCAGTGTGGTGGGAAATTCCAGCCGGCTCTCATCGAATAAACTGGGCCGGTAACCGTCTGCAAAGCCCGAACCGGCAGGAGCAGGGACAGAGCTTGCAAGCAATGTATCTGCCTGAATGTCTCCGGCTTTTCCACAGCCTCACTGAAAATTGTGGATAAATAGGCGGCGAATCAGGATCACGTTTTTCGAAAAACCTGAATTATTATTGTTATCAAACTTTTTATTTGAAAAAAAATGCCGATAACCAGTGTGGATAACTTGCTATTAACTGATAATTTCAGTACCTACTCAGTCCTTCCTGGTGCTATAAACAACGTTGGGTTTTCAGATGAAAAATTGGAAAACACTCATTCTTAAAATAACCGTACTGGTTTTAATCGGCATTGTCATACTGACCGGATAATGACTCCCGGACTCCGGATGCATATCTGCGATTTCTACTGATTACTTTAAAAGTCTGTCGGGCTTCCGATTCGAGACAGAGAGAGCAGACTGTACTTTTTTACCAGCTTCCCATTTGTTAGTTTTCCAGCACACCCGCCCGTTCAGCTCACTCTATCTATAGGAGTCTGTCGGACTTTGCCTGATCTACTGCGTCCCCTCGTTGCAATCATCTAAGTCCGACAGACTCCAAGGCCAGCTCTCAGGGCGGAAGATCAGAACATCTGGATCAATGTCCGATTTACACTCCTCTTACAATCAGCTGATCGCTCGTTCGGTCTATGAGAAATCCGAATTGGGCTGCCTGCTCTTTTCCCTGAGCCCGGATGGATTGCCGGTACTTCAAACGGCCAACCACGCCTTCGGAGAACTGGCCAGGCTGGACCTCTCCACCCTGGCTGAACATAATCCAAACCTGCTCGGCGGCCTGAATAACTGCTCGGAACACCCCTCCGAGATTGATGACGCCCTGAACCGGGAGGGCGAATACCACCAGGAATTGTTGCTCTCGCGATCTGACGGCTCTACGTTCTGGTGCGATGTTCATGTTCGAAAGGTCACCTCTCCGGATTACCCGAATCCCTTCATTCTCACGACCCTGAAAGATGTTTCGGAGAGGAAGAAGAGCGAGGCGCGACTGAAAAAAGCGGAGGAGCTGGCCGAAGAGTCACTCCGGGCCAGAGAGCGGTTCGTTGCCAGCATGGGCCACGAGATCCGAACCCCCATGACCGGTGTGATCGGTATGGCTGAACTGCTTGCCGGTACAGAGATGAACCAACAGCAACGGGAATACCTGGAGTCGATCCGGAGCTCTGCCGGAAGCCTTGTCAAGATCCTGAATGACGTGATTGAGTTTTCAACAGCAGGGTCAGGCAAGATTCGGATCGAACGAAAACCGTTCAAACTTCAGGATACACTCCGGCACCTTGCTTCGGTCTATAGCCACCAGACAGAGAAACAGAACGTAGAATTTAACGTAAACACCGGCGAGAATCTGCCGCCGCTAGTCATTGGGGATGAGAACCGTTTTCTCCAGATTCTGATGCAGCTTGTCGGCAATGCATTCAAGTTTACAGAAGCCGGGTACATCCGGGTCCATGTCTCCGGAGGGGAAGTGAAACTGGGAATGGTAGAGGTCACCGTTACCATTGAAGACAGCGGGATCGGAATCCCCGCCGAGCTGACGCAATCGATCTATGAAAGTTTTTCAAAAGCGTCGAAGAGTACCATGAGCCGCTATGGAGGAACCGGCCTCGGGCTTGCAATTGTCAAACACCTTACGGATCTGATGGACGGCCGGATTGCTATTGAGAGCCAGGAGGGCAGCGGTACCACCTGCCGCATTACACTGCCGTTTGAACTGCCAGGCGATAAACCGGATGAAACCCTTCCCAAGGAGACGAATCCGTATCCGGGCCGCGAGAAACGGGCACTGATCGTGGATGACCACCCGGTCAACCGCCGGCTTCTGGAGGGGATGCTGAAACGGGCCGGCCTCGAATATCATTCTGCCGAAGACGGACAGCAAGCGATTGACCGTCTGAATCAGGAGTCATATGACTTCATACTGATGGATGTCCATATGCCCGGATTAAGCGGTATTGAGACCACACGCATCATCAGAAGTGAACTGGAAGAACCAAAGCGATCCATACCTGTGATTGCTGTTACAGCTTCTACGATGGATTCGGATATTGAGAATTGCCGGCAGGTTGGCATGAATGACTTTCTTGCCAAACCCTTCTCCTTTGATGATTTGATCAGCAAGATTGGCCAGATCCGCAAAGCGACGGAAGGTACGCCCTGGCTACTGGATACGAAGGACCCTTCCCATACAGATGACTTCGTGGACGATGTCACCCGATTTGAAGCACTGGAAGAGATGACGGCAGGAGATTCCGAAATGATGCTGGATATGCTCGAACTCTTTCTGGCCCAGACACCGGGGATGATTCAGCAACTTCAAACACACTATCGTGAAGAGAACTGGACGGAACTGGGTAAAGTTGCCCACACGCTGAAACCGACATTTTCATACCTCGGTATCGAGAGCGCGCACCCGATGCTTCTCTCCCTTGAAACCTGTAAGGACCGGGCCCCTGCCCCCGATTCACTGCCACAGATCAAGGCCACGATTCAGGCGCTTGAAACCATTACCAGCCGGGCTTTCGAAGAGGTAAATCAGAAGATCTCCGATCTGCAGACGGAGTAGAACTCACTCCTGTAATGTTTTTCTCTCCCTGCAAAGAACCGGAGCTGGCTCACTCGGCCAGACAATTTCCAGGATTTCAGACAAAAATACTTTTGGTGGGCATTACTTTTTGGTATCCTTCCCACGATTCGCAGCGTAAACATTCAGAGGCTGCTTCAGATGGCGGAGACGAACCGGCATCCCGTTATCAATGTTACAACAACCATATAACCGTAAAAAGCAGTTAACTCCGGGATTACAATGTCATGATCAAACGAAAAATTTCTGTCCGGAATGAATCCGGCCTGCATGCCCGGCCGGCTGCCGAACTGGTAAAACTGGCATCCAGGTTTGAATCTGATTTTATCCTCCAGTTACAGGGGTATAAAGTAAACGGGAAAAGTATTCTCGGCGTCATGACGCTTGCAGCAGAGTGTGGTGCCGAACTGGAACTGATTACGGAGGGGCCGGATGAAGAGGATGCGATGGATGCGATAACCGAACTGTTTGATAATAAATTCAATACGGACTAATGGGCAATAAGATGTTCAAACTTACCGGCCGGCCCGCCTCCCCCGGGATTGCCAGGGGCGAGGCCTGGATCACACGAGAGAACCGGATCCATGTCCGGCAGTCCAGAGTGGAAGAGGATAAAATCCCGCAGGAACTGGAAGCCTTTCAATCGGCAAGAGCTCATGCAGAGAAGCAGTTGCTGAAACTGATCGAACTGCAATCCGACGAGACAGTCCATGAAATCCTCGAAGCGCAAATTCAGATTATCAACGATCCGGAGATTCAGAGTAAAATCGAATCCTATATCCGGGATGAACAGTTTTCAGCTGAATATTCCATCTTCAAAGCGTACAACGAATACATTGAACTGCTTGATCAGTCAGGCCAATCCTGGGCAATCGACCGCTCTATCGATATTACATCGGTTCGGGATTCCATGATTCGCGGGATCTCTGGCGAACAGAGAGTAAGCCGCGCACCAAAGGGTGCCGTCATATTTACGGAGGAGCTCTCACCTGCCGACCTGCTGGAACTCCATCAGGCGGGTGTTAGCGCAATTATCATGCAGAGAGGCGGGATTACATCCCATGCAGTCATTCTGGCACAATCGTTCGGTATCCCGTGTATCATTGGCGTGACGTGGAGAGAGCATCTGAAAGAGAGCCGGGCGCCAGTCATTGCAGATGCCGACGCAGGAGAACTCTTTGTCTATCCGACCGAATCGATACAACGCACATTTCAGCAGAAGCTCAGGGAGAAAGAGCTCCACAAGGAGGAAGATAACCGCCTGATTCAGGCTCCCAACAAGACCGGCTGTGGCACATCGTTTATTCTGAGAGCGAATGTAGAATTCCTGGAAGAGCTGCCAAGGGTCGGGCAATTTCGGGCGGAGGGGATCGGCCTGCTCCGGACTGAAGCTCTCTTTCTCCAGGATGGTTACTTTGACACAGAAAAACATCTGGAGTTCTATAACGAGATACTGGAAAAGACCGGGGATCAGCCCGTGACGATCCGGCTGCTGGATATCGGTGGCGATAAATTACCGGGGTATGATATTCGGGAAGCAAACCCGTTCCTGGGATGGCGCGGAATCCGGGTGCTTCTCGACGAAAGGAGGCTCCTGGAGCAACAGCTCCGATCCATACTGCGGGCCGCTGCGGCACATCCCGGCCGCGTCCGCATACTGGTTCCGATGGTAAGCGACCTGACAGAGTTTGAAGAGTTTCAGAAAGAGTATGACCGTGTTGCCAGTCTCCTTGAAGCGGAGGGAGTAACAGTGGACGAGCGGATACCTGCCGGACTGATGGTTGAAGTACCAGCCATCGCCCTCAAGGCTCACGAGGCGGCACAGGTAGCAGATTTTTTCAGTATCGGATCCAATGATTTGACACAGTACACACTGGCTGCCGACCGGGGTAATGAACGGGTCGCTTCGCTCTATCAAACCAGCCACCCCGCCGTCTGGAGATTAATCAAGATGGCCTGTGAAGCAGCAGATCAAGCCGGTATCCCGATTCATGTCTGTGGTGAAATCGCAGGAAAACCGCCGCTTGCCGCAGCTCTACTCGGAATGGGAATCCGGGAATTAAGTATGAACCCCGCTTCAATTCCTGGTGTAAAAAAAGTACTTTGCAGGCATAAAATTTCGGATTTTAAAGAGCTTCTTGCCTCCATCCTGGATTCGACAGATGGAGCAATGGCAGAAGAAGCTGTGGGTCAATGGTTTACAAACGCCGCTGAATAACAGATCGATGGAAATTACACAGGGACGAATAGATGCTGTCGATGGAGATGGAATGTGGCAGAAGTTGTGCGACTTTCCCAAACACTGGTCTGAATCGATGAAACTGACCAGCAACCTGGAATGGACCCTTGAGAAGGAGCGTATCCATAACGTCTGTTTCTCCGGCATGGGAGGCTCCGCTATCGGAGCAGATCTGCTGAAAGGGTACGCCGTTCAACAGACTCCGGTGCCGGTTGAGCTGATCCGGGACTATAACCTGCCGGCATGGGTAGACAGCAAGACACTCTGCGTCTGCTGCAGCTATTCCGGCAACACCGAAGAGACACTGGCTGCGTTTCACAAAGCGAGAGAAAAAGGGGCTCAAATCGTCGTGATCACCTCGGGTGGAAAACTTCTGGTCGAAGCCTCGCGAGAGGGACTGGATTATGTGAAGCTGCCGTCAGGTTTCTCTCACAGAGCGGCACTGGGGCACAGTTTCGTACCGTTATTCCGGCTGTTTCAACACCTGGGGTATCTGTCGGAAGGGGACGAAGCACTGGAAGAGACGGCAGATCTACTGAACAGACAGGTAACCCTCTTCTCACAATTTGAGGCCAATCCGGCTCTCTCGCTTGCTCTTGAACTAACCGATACCCTGCCGGTCATCTATTCAGGCAGCGGGATGATGCATGCGGTCAATCTGCGCTGGAGAACGCAGCTCGAAGAGAATGCAAAGACACTCTCTTTTGGAAATCAGCTCCCGGAAATGACCCATAATGAAATCGTTGGATGGGATCAGATCGCACACCTGACCGGCCGGCTCTCTGTGATCTTTCTTCAGGACCGTGAGGATGACCTCCGGGTTCAGCAATCGGTGGAGATTATCATGGACCTGATCCGTGACCATACTGTCCACACAGCAAGTATTCAGACATCCGGAAACAGCAGGCTCGCCCGGCAGTTCTCACTCGTTCAAATGGGTGACTGGACGAGTCTGTACGCCGCACTGTTACAGGGAACGAATCCAACTCCGGTTGCAAAAATCGAGCTGCTAAAAAGCAGGCTGGCAGACCTGCCTTGAGGAAATCAGAGTGACGTTTCAAACAGAGATATTCCGGAAAGAGCTCCGCACGCAGTGGCTGGGTGCGGATTTTATCTACCGGGATACGGTGGGGTCGACCAATACGGTGTTAAAGACACTGCCGGATCGGGAACTGACACACGGCACGGTACTCCTGGCGGACAGCCAGACCGGCGGCCGGGGCCAGAACCAGAGACATTGGGAGTCTGAACCGGGCAAAAATCTAACGTTCACCATCGCGTTCAAACCGGCACACGCAGACCGGCTTCCGTTATTGACACTCTCCACAGCCTGGTCAGTCCGCCAGGCGCTCGCGCGCCACTGCCCCGGTGAGTACACCGTCAAATGGCCGAATGACCTGATGCTGGAGGGGCGAAAGATCGGAGGAATTCTTACCGAGTGTCTGTTTAACGGCCAGCGGCTGAACAGGGCACTTGTCGGGATCGGAGTCAACGTCGGCCAGACAACCTTTTCTCCCGATGTCGCCGATTCAGCCACCTCTCTGGCACTCCACCTCGACCAGACACCGGGCCGGGAAATTCTCCTGGCCGATATTCTGCTGGCGGTTGAGGATGGCTACAGGAAATGGCATCATTACGATGCTGCGTTCCTGAAACAGGTCAACCGTTCCCTGATCGGATATGGAGAGTGGGTCGGGCTTTCGGTGAACGGCAAACGCCTGAAGGAACAGGTCAAATTTTTGGGCATCAATGAAAAAAGCCAGCTCGTTATCGTAACATCAGATCTGGAAATCAAAACATACTCCTATGAGCAGGTCCGAATCTTTAGAGATGATTCAGCGGGTTGAATCCCTGGTTGAAACGACGTTTCAGGGGGGTACTCTGCCGAAGCTGGTTGCCGGTATAAGCGGCGGGCCGGACTCCATGGCCTTGCTCTATATCTGCCATAGAATCGGCCTGCCGGTTACTGTGGTTCACTGCAATTACCAATTGAGGGGGGCTGCTTCTGAAGAGGATCAAAAACTGGTGGAAGAGAGCGCATCCATGTGGGGGTTTGAAGTGATCTCTATCCGGTTTGACCGGGAGGAGAGTTCGGACAACTTTCAAAACCGGGCCAGGGAGTTGCGGTACCAGGCGTTCCGGGACCTGAAACAGGAGCTGAACGCCGATGCAATCTCGACCGCACACCATCAGGACGATCAGCTTGAGACCATCCTTCAAAAAATTCTGCGCGGTTCCGGGCTCTCCGCCTGGAAAGGGATGAGCGTCTGGGATGGTGAGCTGTTTCGCCCCCTGCTGGCATTCAGCAAGGAGACGATCATGCAGTTTGTATCGGATCAACATGTCCCCTACCGGATCGACAACAGCAACGAGGAGTCGGCCTATGCACGGAATTTTCTCCGGAACGGCTGGTTCCCGCAACTCGATGAACTCTTTCCAGGATGGCGAACGAATCTGCTGCGGATTCCAGACCGGGCAGACGAATATTCACAGCTTGCAGATCTGGCCGCCACAACCGTCATGGCCGATGAAAAGAGCATTGACAGAAAACGGTTTCTCGAACTCGACCCGGCCCTCCGTCCGGCAGTTTTGCACTCGATCCTTTCACGGATCGACCGGTCGATCACCCCAAGCCACGGCCGGTTGACGCACCTCGGGCCGCTCGAATCGATACAGACCGGCAAACAGATCCAGATCGATGGGAACTGGCATCTGCTGAGAGACCGCAACCGGCTGATCATCCGGCAGGAGTCGTTTCCGGAATATGACCCCCTGGAACTGACACAATCCCGGCTCTCGGGAGACGAGTACAGAGCGTACGGATTCGGGTTCCAGGTTGCCCCCTGGGGCGGCAAGATTGATCCGGAACAGCTTCAACTCGACGCAGACAACCTGAACTGGCCGGTCACACTCAGGCCCCGGAAAGACGGGGACAAATTTCGGCCGATCGGCATGAATGGGCATCAAACCGTCGCCGATTTTCTGACAAACCGAAAGGTTCCGGCAGTCGTAAAACCCCATGTTCTGGTTCTCGAGCAGTCCGGCGGCAAGATCGCCGCTGTCCTGGTTCCCGACACAGGAGAATCCGACGGGAACGATACTCCCGGCACAATAGCCGAACAGGCCAGATGCGGGGATCAGACCGGCCGGGTACTTCAGGTACGCCCGTTGGCAGACTCCGGGGGCTGAATTGTAGGGGCTCTTTGAAATTAGTTGAATCTTCCCTTGCAGAATGGACGGGAAGCTTGCTATATTTGGAGTCTGTGCCGGTTCCGATCTAAACCGGCCACAGGCAGATTGGTTTAGGAGAGGTGGCTGAGTGGTCGAAAGCGCTCCCCTGCTAAGGGAGTATCCGCCCAACGGCGGATCGAGGGTTCGAATCCCTCCCTCTCCGCAATCAGAGAGAAGGTGTTTGTCCTTCGATACAAACAAGCACTTCGAATGATATGAATTCAGTACTCCGGACACTCACCACGCCGATTCGAAACCTGTCTGCTGCTCACCGGACAGAGATCATCCTGACTCTGATCTGACGCAGAGTCCTGTCATCAGGATACTGTTCATCCTGTTACCGCTACCATTTTTTACATGGCGTTGAGAGACAGTTTTTATATCTTGCCTCATTGACGGGAAGAGCCGGAAGGTACAGGCGGCCCGTCGTTTCGAGTCCATTCGCCTTGAATGGGCATAAAACAGGTATAAAAAGCCACGTCTATTCATACATGAAGCCTTGTCTTCGCTTATTTGGCATCTCTATTCTGACAGGGCTGCTCTTCAGTCTCACCTTGGCGGATGAACTGTACAGCCAGGCTGCGACCGTCCAGGGGATCATCACGGACCAGGAAACCGGAGGAGCCCTGACCGGAGCGAATATTATCCTCACTCCGCTGGAAGGAGAAGGTGTGTATGGCCAGGCAGCCGATCAAAACGGATTCTACCAGATCGCAGGCATCCCTTCCGGCGAATATGCAGTTCGAATCACTTTTATCGGGTACACAGCCTATGAAGATTCGCTCTCACTGGAGGCCGGTGAAAACCGAACCATCAGCCTGGGGCTGGAGCCGGATGACACGGAGCTGGGTGAGCTGGTCATTTCCCAGCAGGGCGGCGCGGCGAGGATACAAGCCGGGCGCCAGAGGGTATCGGCTGCCGACCTGGGGCGGATCCCGACACCGGCCGGAAGCGGAGACCTGGCAAGCTATCTTCAGGCGATGCCGGGTGTTGTCACAACAGGAGACCGGGGGGGACAGCTCTATATACGCGGCGGTACTCCCTCCGAAAATATGGTTCTGGTCGACGGAACCCTGATTTATCAGCCATTTCATATCATAGGCTTTTTCTCCGTTTTTCCATCCGAACTGGTCTCTTCCGCCGATGTGTACGCAGGTGGGTTCGGCCCCCGATACAGTGGCAGGACCTCCTCCGTAATCGACGTCCGGATGAGGGACGGCAACCGGCATGTCAACCGGGCAAGCGGCTCCCTGAGCCCCTTTCTGGGTGAATTCACGGCCGAAGGGCCGATTGAGGCGGGCCAGGCATCCTGGATTGCCTCCATGCGCCACTCGCTGATCGAACAGACCAGCCCTCACTTTATGTCGGAACTTCAACCGCTCCATTTTGAGAGCCAGTACCTGAAAATGACCCATTTCGGGATAAGCGACTCCCGGTGTTCGGCAATGGGACTGCGTACCTACGACCGCGGACAGCTCGATTTCGACGGCGGCGAGATTTTTCGCTGGAACAATTTTATCATGGGCGGCCGGTGTGTGATCCTCCCGGTCGATTCTGACTTTCTGTTCGATATCAATACCGGGTATTCCTACGTATCGAATGCGGTCGGAAACAGCGAAGACCCTGACCGGTTTTCAAAAGCGAGCCGCTTCGCCCTCGATATAAACCTGACAAAATACCGCGGTGAGATCCGGTTCAACTATGGCGCATTTATCCGGATCAAAGGGCTCAACTACAATATGAGTGAACAGTTCCAGGCGCCCAATTTCGGAAACGTACATATGCTTCTCGGGGGCGGGTATGTGGAAGCCGGTATTCCCCTCGGAGATCGGGTACAGTTCTCCCCCGGAGTGGTTACGACGATGTACCGGGAGTGGTACCCCCCAAGTATCGAACCGCGAATGCAGATCTCCTGGCAGCCCTGGGGAACAGATAATGAAGAGCTTCATTTTGCAGCCGGCCGGTACAGCCAGCCTCTCCTCGGGCTTAACGACAACCGTGATGCGAGTTCACTCTTTACCGCCTGGATGCCTGCACCTGTCGACGAGGTTCAACTGCAGGCCCTTCACTTTCTCCTTGGCTGGAGACAGACCCTCACCCGTGGAGTAGAGATCTCCGTAGAGAGCTATCACAAGCGGCTGCAACACATCCCGATCGCTGTATGGAGTACCTTTGCACGGTTCACGACCGATCTGGCGCTTGCGGACGGGAGGGTATATGGTGGAGATGTAAGGATCGAGGTAAACCGGCACCCGTTCTACGGGTTTATCGGATATGGCTACTCCTGGACCGAATACAGTTCTGAACAGGAACACTTCGGGGTCTGGTTTGGCGAACCGGTCCAGAATTACCACCCAACCCACGACCGGCGGCATCAGCTTAATTCACACATGAGCCTTATACTGGGTTCCTATACCCTGGGAGTTCGCTGGCAGCTCGGAACAGGGCTGCCCTATACCCGGCCGATTGGATTTGATGAACTTCACTTCTTTGATGACCGGCTGCCCAATGTGAGAGGCATGTTCGGAAGCCAAAGGGTTCTCCTGGACCGCCCGTACGGCGGGCGAACCCCCACGTATCACAGGCTGGATGTCTCCCTTGAGAGAGAGATTGATACCGCTGCCGGGCTCCTGACACTGCAGGCCGGCGCCATCAATATGTATGACCACTCCAATATTTTCTACTACGACGTCTATACCCACCGCCGCATCAACCAGATGCCATTTGCCCCCTACCTCTCCCTGAAGCTGGAACGCAGGTAAATTATTCTCCGGTAAGGGTTGCAACAAGCCTGCGGGAGCCTGCCCGGTTCCGGTGTTCGCACAGATAGATCCCCTGCCAGGTTCCCAGGTTCAGCCTGCCGTCTGTGACCGGTATCGTAACCGAATGGCCGAGCAGTGAACTCTTCAGATGAGATGTCATATCGTCCGGCCCCTCCAGAGTGTGTTCAAACAGAGAGTTGTCTTCCGGCACCATCCGGTTAAAGTGAGATTCAAAATCACGGCGAACGGACGGATCAGCATTCTCATTCAGCGTCAGCCCGGCACTGGTGTGCTGAATAAAAAGATGAAACAGCCCCTTCCCGATCCTCTGCAGCTGGGGAATCTGTTCAAGTACTTCTCCCGTCACCAGATGAAACCCCCGGGGTTTCGGCGACAAGGTGACAGATACCTGGATAACCTCCATGAGAGACAAAGTTTGGTTAAAATTTGATATGTATGGCAATCTGGATGCCATTATTCAAAAAACACCAGTGTCCGGTCAACCATGCGTTATGGGGGTTGTCGAAGAGATTTTGCCAGCTGGCAAAAGACTAACCAAACAAACCGGAGATCGAGCCGCCGTCATGGCTGATGGTCTGGCCCGTCACATAACTGCTGTGTGTAGAGAGAAGCCACGCAGCGAGGCTGGCGATCTCTTCCGCCCTGCCCATCCGCCCAACCGGAATGGATTTCTCCGTGGCTATGCGGGCGGCGGCAATGGTGATCTGGTTCTGCTCACTCTTCTTCTTGATCAGCCGCTCGATGGCAGGGGTTTCATGGGCTCCCGGAGCCAGTACATTCACGGTGATCCCGTCTCCCGCGACCTCACCGGCAAGGGTCTTCACAAAACCGACCACACCCGCCCGAAATGCATTGCTGAGTACCAGTGCGGGAACCGGCTGTTTGACTGATTTGCTCTCGATACAGAGGAGCCTGCCATAGCGGTTCTCCTTCAGGATCGGTACCAGTTTCAGCATCAGGTCAATTTTCCATCGCATTACGAGTTGATAGGCTTCATCCCAATCCTCCATCGAGGTCTCTGTCGGAGTACCGACCGGCGGCCCGCCCGCATTGATGAGTGCTCCGTGGAAAGGCCCTTTCCGGACTTTTTCAACGACTCTCCCAACCGTCTTTGGACTGGTCAGGTCCCCCATCACAAACTCCACCTGCTCTTCATAATCGGAAAAGGAAGCCCTCAGCATCTCGATCCGCCGGGCGACCAGAATACAGCGTGCACCCTCCTGCAGCAGAGATTCTGCAACTGCTTTTCCAAATCCGCTGCTGGCACCGCAGACAAGAAATCGTTGATCTGTCAATTGTAAGTCCATCAGTCTACCTCGTTTCAGGTTCCGATTGCAGGTTTTTTGACTCTCCGGCTATCCGATGGTACAGCATCGTCAACAGGCCTTCACCAGGAATCTGATCTGAATTCATTCATCCGGTATCCTGAGATGAAGCTATAGATTCTGTAATTATTGAATCAAAAAAACCGTAAGTTAGTAAGCTTTGGATGAAGTCAGATAAACGACTCCTCCGGTTCCGGTAACCGGGTTGTCGCTACAGATTCAGCAGGTTAACTGACCGGATCGAACACAAGGACATCCCGAATCGTTAATACAACATACATCCGGACAAAAGAACGGGTAATTCCCGCTCGCATCAATAAAATACTCTTTGAATGACACAGAACATACGAAATATCGCAATCATTGCACACGTCGACCACGGAAAAACCACACTTGTGGATCAGATGCTCCGCCAGAGCGGAACATTCCGTGAGAATCAGGAGGTGCGCGACCGGGTCATGGACTCCAACGACCTGGAGAGAGAGAAAGGGATTACAATCAGTTCCAAGAATACAGCGGTCATCTGGAAGGATACCAAGATCAATATTGTGGACACGCCCGGCCACGCCGATTTCGGCGGTGAGGTGGAGCGTGTTCTGAAAATGGTGAATGGCGTCATCATTCTGGTGGACGCAGCTGAAGGACCCCTGCCCCAAACCAAATTTGTACTTCGAAAATCACTGCAGCTGGGATATCGCCCGATCGTTGTCATCAACAAGATCGACCGGCCCGATGCACGTCCTGATGCCGTCCTCAATGAAATCTTCGACCTCTTTGTGACCCTCGATGCCGATGACGAACAGCTCGATTTTCCTGTCATCTACGCCAGCGCCATCCAGGGGTTTGCGTCCAGAGAGATCAACACTGCAAATGAGAACCTCAATCCTCTGTTCGATTTAATTGTCGAACACATTCCCGGGCCGGAACAGATCACAGACGCCCCGTTCAAAATGCTGGTAAGCAATGTGGACTGGAACGACTACGTGGGAAGAATCGCGATCGGACGGATGGAACAGGGAACCATCAAAGTGAATCAGGAGATCGCCCTGGTAGACCGAAAGGGAAAACTCAAAGAGAAAGCGAAAGCGACCAAACTCTTCACCTTCTCCGGGCTGAACCGGGAGCCGGTGGAGCATGCGGAGGCGGGAGATATTTTCGCCCTTGCCGGCTATGAAGAGGTGCACATCGGAGATACTCTCACTGCCGCTTCAGACCTCACTCCGGTCGAATACTACGACATCGACATGCCTACCATGGCGATGTTCTTCCGCGTAAACAACTCGCCGTTTGCCGGTAAAGAGGGGGACTACGTCACCTCAAACATGATCAAGGACCGCCTGGAAAAAGAGATCCGGACCAATGTCTCGATCCATGTGGAACAGACCGAGAGCCCTGAAATTTTCAAGGTCTCCGGCCGTGGCGAACTACAGCTCGCAATCCTGATCGAAACCATGCGCCGGGAAGGGTATGAATTCTCTGTTTCGCGGCCGGAAGTTCTGATGAAAGAGGAGAACGGCACCCTGCTGGAGCCATTCGAAGAGGTCGTCATTGACGTCCATGCCGACTACAGTAACAAGGTGATCGACAACCTGCAGAAACGGAAAGGGATCATGCAGTCGATGGTTCAGGAGGGAGAGAACCACCGGGTGAGCTTCCGGGTTCCTTCCAGGGGACTGATCGGTTTCCGGAGTGAAATGATGACCGAAACCCGCGGCACCGGGCTGATGCACCAGCATTTTGACGCCTATGAGCCGTTTGCCGGGGAGATTCCGGGACGGAACCGGGGAGCACTGATCGCCCTGGAAAACGGAGAGGTAACCGGGTACGCCCTGGAAGGACTCCAGGACCGCGGCCAGTTTTTTGTGAAACCGGGTGATCCCGTCTATGCAGGGCAGGTGGTGGGAACCAACAACCGGAATGACGACCTGGTGGTCAACGTAGTGAAGAAAAAGAACCTGACCAACCACCGCGCAACCCAGACCGGAGATGCCGTACGAATTTCTCAGGAGCGGCGGCTAAGCCTGGAACAGCATATCGAATTCATCGACCGGGATGAACTGCTGGAGGTGACCCCGGAAAACCTGCGGATTCGCAAGCTCCACCTGGACCACAATGAACGGAAACGGGCAGAAAAGGCAGGTGTAAAAGCGTAATCCAACCAGATCTCTTTCCGGTATACTCCTTCTGTTCAGACGGCAAACCGGAAGCCTCTTTGCCGCAACACTCCAGCCATGGGAAATGGATCAGTCCAGTCTGTCCAGCGCCCGGTCGATCCGGCGAAGAACCGATTCCTTGCCGAGCAGTTCCAGCGCCGGAAAGAGATCCGGCCCGAAACCCTGCCCGGTAACAGCGATCCGGAGCGGCATCATCAGTTTGCCGAAGCCGACTCCTTGCTCTTCGATCACCTCTTCCAGGGCAGATTTCAATGCAGCAGCCTTGAATGAATCCGCATCCCAACCGGCTACCTTATCACGATAGGCACGAACCAGTTCCGGGCTATCCTCTTTCCATTTCTTCAACGCCTGTTCATCATACTCCTGCGGATCTTCAAAGAAGAACCGACCCATGGTAAGAAATTCGTCAATCTTGCTCACCCTCTCCTTCAGCAGCGGGATCACCTTCCGCAGATACTCCCCGTTGGTTATCTCCAGCCCGGCCTCATCGGCCATGGTTTTGGTGCGCGCGGCCAGATCGCGGTCCGGTTTCTCCCGCAGGTAGTGTTCGTTGTACCAGAGCAGTTTCTTGTGGTTAAAAACAGCTCCCCCCTTGCTCACCCGGTCCAGGGTGAAGAGGTCACAGAGTTCATCCAGAGAGTGGATCTCGCTGTCATCACCAGGGCTCCAGCCCAGAAAGGCGAGGAAGTTGACCAGCGCCTCCGGCTCGTAGTTCAATCTGATATAATCCCTTGTATTGACCGGGATCCCCTCCTCTTCCGCCTTCCGCTTGGAGAGTTTGCCGCCGCTGGGCGACATGATCAGGGGCAGATGTGCCATCACGGGCGGCTTCCAGCCCAGGTAGTCATAAAGCAACAGGTGTTTGGGGGTACTGCTAAGCCACTCCTCACCGCGGATCACATGGGTGATCTTCATCAGGTGGTCGTCCACCACATTGGCAAGGTGGTAGGTCGGCATCCCGTCCGACTTCAGGAGTACCTGGTCATCCAGCCCCTTGGTTTCAAAAGAGACATGGCCGCGGATCTCATCCTCAAACCGGACAGTCTCCCGGCGGGGTACCTTCAGGCGGATCACATACTCATCTCCCCTGTCGAGGCGCTCTTCGAGTTCGTCTTTTGAAAGTGTGAGGCTGTTCTTCATCGACTGCCGGGTGATGGAATCATACTTCGGCGCCGGATTGCCAGACTTCTGCAGCCGTTCGCGCATCTCATCCAGCTCCTCTGTCGTATCGAAGGCGTAATAGGCGTGGCCGGACTCGACGAGCTTCATGGCGTACTCCCGGTAGATCTCCTTCCGCTCACTCTGGCGGTAGGGCCCAAAGGCTCCCGGATTGGCGGGACTCTCGTCAATCTCGATCCCGCACCAGACGAGCGCCTCTACGATATCCTCTTCCGCACCCTCCATATAGCGGGCCTGGTCGGTATCCTCAATACGCAGGATAAACTGGCCGCCCTTGATGTGGCGTGCAAATAGATAGTTGTAGAGAGCGGTCCGGAGGCCTCCGATGTGGAGAAAACCGGTGGGTGATGGGGCAAATCGTACGCGTACCGTACCTTCCATACTGGGTCTGTTTGATTAGAAATGGATGAATTTGAAAAATAAGGCTAATTCACCAAGATGGCTAACGTTTTCCAGCCGATCCCTGCCGGCAGAGGGCAGCCGCGCCCAACACAGCGATATCCGGCTCTTCAGACAGTTCCAGGGAGAGGTTCTTCAGAGTATTGGAGTAGGCGAAATCGCTCATCTCCTCCTCCATGCTCTCCCGGAAATAGGGGAACGAGTGGCTGACGGAACCACCCAGGATGACAGCTTCCGGATCGTAACTATAGAGAACTACCTTCATGGCATACCCGAGATGGCGGCCGAACTCAGAGAAGATCTCAAGGGCCTCGGGGTCCCCGGCAGCGGCCCTCTTCGCCAGCTCTTTTCCCGTCGTATTGTGTTCCCGCTGAAAAAAGAGGCCGGCGCAATAGTGCTCCAGCATGGACTCCCTGTACGGGATGGTCCCGAACTCCCCGGCTCCGCAATTGCGCCCCTCATAGAGTTGCCCGTTGATGACGACCCCGCCGGCAAAGCCGGTACCGATATTGAGGGCAATAAGCGACTCATACGGCCTCCCCTTCCCGAAATAATATTCCCCGATAGCAAAGCAGTTGGCGTCGTTATTCACAAAGGCGGGGATCTTCAGCCTCTCTTCAGCCCGCTGTTTCAAAGGCACCTTGTCCCAGCCGGGGATGTTCTGAACATCGTAGACGATCCCCCTCCGGGTATCCACCACACTCGGCACACCGAACCCGATCGCTTCCGGGTTGTAGCCGGAGAAGGATTCGGCCAGTTCCAGAATCTGATCCAGCACCTCATCGCCGCCAGAGAGGCCGTTGATTTCACAGGATTTCAGCTCTTTCAGTGATCCCCCCGAGATGAGGCCGACACGTACATTGGTCCCCCCGAGATCGACACCCAAACAGGTTGTTGCCATTGTTGTCTGTTGAAAATGATTGATAGGTTACCCAGGAGTCTGCCGGACTCCTCGTAGTTAATTAACAGAACGCCAAAGTAACACATTCTCTGCCAACCAGTCCAGTCGATTCAATCCCGGGAAGCACCGGCAGGCTGTAAAAAACTTGCGGAACTTTCCCCTCCCCTGTTGCAATGTGTGCAGAGAACTGCCTATATTTGGTGCCCTGAAATAACCGGGTTTTGCCACTACACCGGCGGTTCAGGAGGCGTTGTTCCACGGAACGAACGTTATTAACAAGTGTAACCGATGCCCAGGTGGCGGAATTGGTAGACGCGCATGCTTCAGGAGCATGTGGCCTTACGGTCGTGGGGGTTCGAGTCCCTTCCTGGGCACTTTAAGAAAGCCTGAGTACTCTGCAACTCATTCACGTTCAGATACTCAGGCTTTTTTTGTTGTTACTGTATGCCCACCTTGATTGTTGACAGATAGCTCCCCAAAATTCGTTCATAAACAGCAGAATTTTATGGGAATCTTCCCGGCCCCGTTTAGACCCATAAAATTCTACCTTCGCCGAATATTTGACCTGTGAGCAGAAATAAACTATTATCGGAAGAGTAGGCGCTGGTATGCCTGTCGCAGAGTTAGATGTTATGTGTTTATACTAATCTCAGGACAGTGAATCGGAGTTAAGTGTGATGAGTTATCCGGTAATCAGTCTTTGTCTATTTCTACAATAAAATACAATGAAAATAATAAGCGCCAGAATCAAGAATTATAGATTATTGAAAGATGTATGTCTAACACTGGATGGCAGAACAACACTCATTGTTGGACGTAATAACACGGGTAAGACTTCTTTAGCTGAAATATTCCGTAGCTTTCTAAACACAACAGCCCCGAAAATTCGCTATGAGGATTTCAACCAGTCTTGTTTAGTAGGGTTTGAAGAGGCCTTAACCGCATTTAAAGCGGATGTCGAAGATGAGGAAGTTCGCCTCTTAATTCCAACGATCGAGCTGGAGTTACGAATCAACTATAAAGATGATGAGAACGATTATGGGTCTTTGGGAGATTTCATAATTGATCTTGACGATACACTGTTTGAAACCTGTGTATTAGTTTCTTATCAGTTAAAAGACGGTAAGATCAAAGATTTTTTCCAAATGCTGGATACAGCTAATCGTAAAAAGTATTTTGCTGACCTAAGAGATTTGATTAGCAAGCATTTTGAGCCTGTGATTTTTGCAATCGAGCCAACAAATCCGAACAATAAAGTCAGGCTTGAATTCTCTTCCTTTAAGAGATTGATGTTGTCAGGCCTGATTAATGCTCAACGAGGCCTTGATGATGAAACTCATAGTGAAAGAGATGTATTGGGCAAGTCTTTAGGAAAAATATTTGACAGCTCAAATAGCGTTGGCGCGCCAGAAGAGTTTAAAACTAAATCAGGTGATATAAATGGAATTGTGGAAAAACTTCAAGAAACTGTCGACACAGACTTCAAAGAGAGTGTGAAAAAACTCTTGCCAAAATTGGAAATTTTTGGATATCCAGGCTTGGGTGATAGTAAATTAAGTGCGGCCACTGAATTGAATGTGAAGTCACTTTTAGAAAGTAACACTCGAATATATTACGAGGGGGATGACCATTTTACTCTGCCTGAAACCTACAATGGTCTGGGTATTCGAAATTTAATTTTTATTCTTTTCCGAATCTATGAATACTTCAGAGAGTTTCAGTCGCAGTCAACTCCGCCTAAAGGCCATTTAATTTTCATTGAAGAACCTGAAGCTCATTTGCATCCACAGATGCAGGAAGTATTTATCCGGCAGCTTGATAGAATAGTTAGCGAATTCCAAAAGCAACTTAATGATGGGAAGTTGTGGCCGGTGCAGTTTGTGGTCAGCACGCATTCCTCGCATATTGCCAACGAGGCAGATTTTAGCAAAGTCCGTTACTTTTTATCCAAGAGTGGAAAGGAGACCAAGGTGAAGGATTTAGGGGAAGCGTTTAGCAGCGATGAAGTTAAAGCGGACAAAGAATTTTTACATAAATATTTAACGCTGACAAAATGTGACCTTTATTTTGCGGATAGGACAATCCTAATCGAAGGGGCCACAGAAAGAATTCTCTTGCCTGAGATGATAAAAAAAGTGGATGATGCGAAACAGTGCAGTTTGCGAAGAAAGTATATGTCGGTTGTTGAGGTTGGTGGCGCTTATGCACATCATTTTTATAAATTCATAGACTTTCTTGAGCTTAAGACTCTGTTCATTACAGATTTAGATTCAGTAAAAAAGACCAAGGGGGAGAAGATAACGACATACCCAGCTTCCTATGTAAGTTTGGGTACACATTCAAGTAATGCAGGTCTGTCCAATTGGTTTGGTATGGATGGATATGTAGATTTGGATGAGATTCGTACAAAAGACGAACAATCCAAACTTTCAGGATGCCGTCGAATAGCATTTCAGGTGGAGGAGGATGAAAATGGGCTGTGCGGACGCAGCTTTGAAGATGCATTTATATTGGCTAACACGAATTTGTTTGGATTGCAAGATTTGGAAAGTGTAGAACTGGAAAATGCCGTTTTTGAAAAGGCCAAGAAAATTGGAAAAGAAAGTAAAGCCAACTTTGCAATCGAGTACTCTATTGATAAAACAAATTGGGTCGTACCTAAGTATATTTGTGAAGGGCTGGAGTGGCTGGATAAAGATGATGCTCCTGCTAAGACTGAGGTGGCTCAGTAATGATATATTTTAACCCAGCTGAGCAGGCTTCTATCGAGGCACTTGAGCAGCTCAGAAACTGTATTAATCAGAGCAAATGTTTCCGTTTGGAAGCGGGTGCAGGTGCGGGTAAGACCTATTCCTTGATCGAGTCGATTAAGTATCTGATATCTATTCGAGCAGATGAGTTGTTAGTTAATCGGCAGCAGATCGCTTGTATCACCTACACAAACGTAGCAAAAGATGAAATAAGGGATAGAACGGATCATCATCCTGTTATTTTCGCAGATACAATCCACTCGTTCTGCTGGAGTATACTGCAACACTATCAGGTAAAGCTTCGGGAATATCTTCCAGAGCTTGGTGAAAAATGGCAAGAGAGAATTGATGAATCAGGAGGGGTTATTAATCAAATAGTAAAGTATGATCTTGGATTTCCCGGGATCAACGATTACGAGATTACATTGCATCATGACGATGTGGTCGCATTGATGGCTCGTATGCTTACCTATCCAAAGTTTCAGAAGCTACTAAAAAGTAAATTTCCAATACTATTCATTGATGAATATCAGGATACAGATAGCAAACTTGCTGCCAGTATAGTTACTCATCTCATCGATAATGATTCTGGGGTTGTTGTTGGGTTATTTGGTGATCACTGGCAAAAAATATATGGCTCATCGTCTTGTGGCTTAATTTCGAGTGACAATGGAAAAATAGTTGAGATCGGAAAGAAAGCGAACTTTAGGTCGGATAGAAAAATAGTTCAGTGTTTGAACAGAATGAGGCCAGACCTCCCGCAAGCTGAAACAGACCCTAACTCAGAAGGAGTGATAAAAGTTTTCCATTCTAATGATTGGATAGGAGAACGAAGAGATGGTAAAGGTGGTGGTCACTGGAAGAATGATCTTCCAGAAAATAATGTGAAAGAACATGTAAAGAAAACAAAAGAGTTAATGTCCATAGACGGATGGGATATGTCTCCCGATAAGACGAAAATCCTTTTCTTAACTAACAATCTTATCGCGAGCGAACAAAATTTTAAGAATCTTGCTGATTGCTTTCGCTACACAGACGATTATCTCAAAAAAAATGACATATATATCCAATTTTTTCTTGAAGTGATAGAGCCAACCGCATTTGCATTCGAGCAACGACAATATGGAGAGTTGTTGCATATTAAAAGGAAAAATCATCCAAAGCTGGAATGTCAAGCTGATAAAACAGAGTGGATGAATAATCTGTCGAAAGTTATGCAAGCAAGAGGCAATACCACTATTGGCAATATGCTGGATCTTTTGATGAAAACAAAGACACCTATGATTACATCAAAAATAGAAGAGTCCGAAAAACGATATAAGCTGCTTACGACAAAACCGAATGACGAGCTGGATAAGGATAATGCGAAGTTTGTCAAAAAGCTAAGTAAATTTCGATCTGTTGACTATCTCGAGGTTACTAACTTAGGTGCATATATTGATGAAAAGACACCATTTTCTACTAAGCACGGCGTGAAAGGTGCCGAGTTTGACAACATACTTGTTGTTTGTGGTCGCGGCTGGAATCACTACGATTGGAACCAGATGTTAGAGTGGATGGATGGAAGCTGTCCTGAAGATAAGCAAAATACATTTGAACGAAATCGGAACTTGTTTTACGTCAGTTGTTCGCGTGCCAAGCACAATCTAACTTTGCTATTTACCCAGAAGTTATCAGCCAAATCAATTGCGGTCCTTGAGCGGATATTTGGTAAAGATAATGTGTTGGGTAATCCGTTTGAACCTTAGGCACTTGATGGAATCTTTGGGTTTTATTTATAAAAAAGACAAAATAATCTGTTACTTATAAACTAGCTAATGATTGGGTGAAAAGTAAAAATTGAATTACAGTAGCCCGCTCTAAAACATAATCGAGTAGGCGGCTCCGCCCAAGATTGAGCGGAGTGCGCCTCTCACACCA
>JBBDRW010000113.1:0-31303 GCA_040905265.1 Balneolaceae bacterium
TCCCAGTTTTCAAGGTATGGAATCACTTGTGAGAAATCGTACTCATTACCACTGCTTCGAAGAATCGGCAGGATGATTTCGGTTATCTCCTGTGCATGTATGGAGTAGTCGTCCAGCTGCATTTGTTGAAACCATTCACTGCTTAGTGTATCCTGTTCCATCAGGAGATTTTCAATCCGTTGAATTCTGGATGGAGGTTCCCAAAACGTAGCGATATAGTGCGGATAGCTATCCGTATGGAGTTTGTTGTTGGCATTGGCAACATAGCCGGTTGACGGGTTGAGTACACGAGGCATCTCGTCAAAAGGAATCCACCCTTGCCAGTCGTAGGAGGGGTCCCAGCCGTTCCGGAACAGGAGCGGATGGTGATCCCGAACCGGCAGGCGTCCTGCGCTGAAATGGGCGATATTTCCGGACCGGTCTGCATAGATAAAATTTTGTCCCGGCGAGTGAAAATCGGCGAGGGCACTCCGGAATTGATCCAGGGACTCCGCCCAGTTGATCCGGTACATCGCCCACATCTCATGGCTTACTTCATGTCCGGTCCATTTCATCGTGATCTGACTGTCTCCGGTTAGGCCGGGATTTGGATATATATCCGAGATGACCGGGCCGTTTTCCGTTATTCGGATTTGAAACAGCTGGTCATCTTTCTCTTTCACTCGCAGAATTTCATTTCGTATCTCATACGATTCGTAGATTGCCTCACCGTTCAGGCTGTCTGACACATATTGGCCTGGGTCATCCGGATTTTCAAGTTCGAGGAAAAAGTCTGTATCGTCACTCATCATATTGGTCAGAGACCAGGCCAGTTCGTCATTCTGTCCCAGTACAACGATGGGCGCGCCGGGCAGAGTGGCTCCGGAGAGATTCCTGCCAAAAAGATTCACATGTACTTCATACCATCGGCCCGGCATATTCAGGCTCATATGAGGATCACCTGCAAGAATAGGCAGCCCGCTCTCGGTACGGCTACCGTCTACCGCCCAGGCATTGCTCCCGACCGACGTGCCGCGTTTTTGGAAACGGGACCGGATCATCTCTTCTGTTTCAATCATCGGGAGCAGGGATTGGGCGAATCCGGCAGACTGCTCTTCATCCATAGTCGTAGGGAACTGATCACTGTATTCCGGAATGAGTTCCTGTAGAATCTGGCCGGGCAGACGTTCATAGAGAGTACCGTATGCTATCTCACTCCACCAGCTTACATTCATCTCCCATGCCATCAGCCTGGAGAGGGCATACGAGTGGGTTGGCGTCCAGGGAATCGGTTCGATGCCCGTCAGTGTGAACTCAATCGGCAGGTTCCGCCGGTTTCGCGCCACATATTCATTCACACCCTCCGAATATGCCAGGAGCAACTGGTGGATCTCATCAGGAGCCTCCTCTTCAATACGGTTTGCTGTTTCCCAGAAGCCGAGTGTTCTCTGGTGCCGGTCAAGCGGAACCAGCTCTTCGCCCAGAAACTCGGCGAATCGTCCTTCGGCGGCCAGCTGAGTGAGCGTCATCTGCCAAAGGCGGTCCTGAGCATGAAGATATCCAATCGTGTAGTAGAGGTCTCTCTCCCGGCTCGCATAGATATGGGGGACTCCATAAGGGTCCCAGTGAACCTCAACACTCTCCTCAAGCCCTTCCAGGCGCAGGGTCGCCCCGTAGTCCGGAAGAGGTTTGTAGAAGGTCCAGTAGATGGCCAGAATTGCAATGCCGGCAATCAGAACAGAGAGTAACAGGCCGATTCGAAATAGTATTCTCATAACGGGGTGCCGAACAAAAAAATTGATTCAGGATCAGTATAAAATAATACGCAGTCTGTTCAAAAGCATAAAGTTCGCTACTTTATACAACAGAGTAGTGACAGGAATCAGACTGGCCTGTGCCTGGCTCTTTCGATAGATACTGCGGATGACATTCGGCGACAACTTCTCTATGTTTGAGATGTTCGATGTTCTAAATTCTGAATTCTGACACAATGATAGACCTTAGAAGCGACACAGTCACACGCCCAACGCCCGACATGCTCAACATGATGATGTCTGCCGAGACCGGCGATGACGTCTACAGGGAAGATCCTTCGGTCAACCGGCTGGAGAAGAAAATTGCATCCCTATTCGGAATGGAAGCAGGCCTGTTTGTACCAAGCGGTACCATGAGCAATCAGCTGGCCATATCCATATTGACGGAACCGGGAGATGAAGTGATTATCGATCAAAGCGGCCATCTCTATAATTATGAGACAGGTGCGACTGCTCACCTTTCATCGGTACAGATTCGGCCTGTTCCGGGAAAAAGTGGTAAAATTACTCCGGAACTCATTCAGGATGCTATCCGGCCGACAGACCATTGGGACCCTCATTCCCGGGTTGTTGCCATTGAGAACAGTACCAATAAAGGCGGCGGCACCTGTTACCGGGCCGCAGAGATGCGTGCAGTCAAAAGAGCAGCCGAAACGCATGGGCTTCGGCTGCATATAGATGGTGCCAGGATCTGGAATGCGCTGGTTGCGACCGGCATCAAGCCGGAATGGATCGGATCGGTTGCGGATACCCTCTCCGTCTGTTTCTCGAAAGGCCTTGGGGCGCCTGTCGGATCGATGCTTCTGTCAACCGAAGCGCGAATTGAGAGAGCCCGGAGATACAGAAAGATGTGGGGTGGTGGCATGCGTCAGGCGGGAATTCTGGCTGCTGCGGCAGAGTATGCGGTAGATTATCACTGGGAGGGGATGAAGAAGGATCATCAACGGGCCAGGCACTTTGCTGTGGAGGTAGCTGCCATGTCCGGATTTTCGATTGACCCTGAATCGGTAGAAACCAACATTGTACTGTTTGATGTGGAAGGGCGGGAGGTCGGTGACGTCATCCGGTATCTCAGTGAAAACGGAGTCGGAATGATACCGTTCGGCCCCCGAACCATCCGGGCAACCTTTCACTTCCAGGTGGATGACCCGGGGCTGGAGAAAGCGATCCGGTTGCTTAGGGAGTTTTCCGACTCCAAATAACCGAGCCTTCCCCCGTTATTTTCCGGCGGCAGCCTGCCCGTCTGTCTTAACTTTCGTCAGTGGTTTCCGTGAATCCCGTCCGAAAAGATAATCTCTTCATCGAGCTCACGAATCCAGATATTACGGAAACTTACCGGGTTTCCATGGTCCTGAAGCTGGATTCCCGCAGGGCCGTGGGCTTCATATTCCGGGGCGCCAATGTATTGTGTCGGGCCGAACAACTCTACATTATTTTGTATCAATACACCGTTCAGGATCACCGTAACATGAGCCGGGCTTATCAGGTCTCCTGAATCGTCGAAACGGGGAGCTTTGAAGAAAATATCATAGGATTGCCACTCCCCGGGACGTTTCGCGGGATTGGCCAGCGGAATATGCTGCTTGTAGATACTTCCGGCCATTCCGTTGGAATAGGTTCTGTTTTCCCAGTTGTCCAGTACCTGGACTTCGTATCTCTCCTGCAGGAAAACTCCGCTGTTTCCGCGTCCCTGGCCTTCGCCACGGATCTCTGAAGGTGCCCGCCACTCCAGGTGGAGCTGAAAATCGTGAAAAGATTGCCGTGTTTTGATATCTCCGGACCCGGCCCGGACCGTCATGGCCCCATCTTCCAGAATCCATTCAGCATCTGATCCATCACGGGATTGCCAGTTCTCAAGAGAACTGCCGTCGAATAGAAACTGAGCATCGGATGGGGGGGAGATCGATATCATTCCCGGTTCTACTACCGCCGGTTCCGGTTCCCAAACTTCCGTCTCTTCCGGGTTTTGTGCAAACAGTGCAGTTGTCATAAAAATAAAGATCACAGGAAGGGTGAAAATAATCTGTTTCATGGCAGAGTCTCTGTTCAAGGTTAATACGACACCAGGAGTCCGACAGACTCCCGGTTTTGAATCCAATGTAAGAGAACTGTCATATTATGCAAAACAGGTTCTCTGTTTTGATGTTATTTTCGGGTCGTTGCAAAAAGCAGCAATCCGGTACCTAAAAAGAGCAGATGGGGCAGAAGCGCCGCAGTTAGAGGGGTGATGGTTCCTGCAGCACCGACCGGCTCCAGCACCTTCATCAGGACGATGTAGGAGAAGCTGACAAAGAGCCCGCCGCCTATATAGAACCCTTTGCCACCTTTTCGTCTCTGGGAGGAGAGAGAGAATCCAATCAGGCAGACAACAAGTATCGAAACAGGGTAAACGATTCTGTTATAGATCTGGACAAGTGGAAGATTAATCTCACCGGCACCGATCCGGCGGATCGATTCGATATACTCAAACGCTTCCGGGTAGGATAACTGGTATGTGTCCGAAGATTGCCGGTTTAAATCCTGTGGGTGTATATTCAGTGAAACAACCCGTTCCCGTTCGAGGTTATCTGTGTAGCCATCTTCTGAAAAAATCCACTCCTGGTAGGAATGCATATTCCACGCCTCGAGTGAGTCGATCCATTCGATGCGATTGGAATTAATAATCCGGCTGATGATCTCTCCATCAAACTCTATCAGAGAAGCCTGGTATCCGGTTTCGGAACCTGCTTCATAGTGATTGACGCGAAAAACACGATTCGGAGACTCCTGCCTGTAAATGGTGCCTCGATTCATCGAATCCCCCTGATTGTTCAGGTATTGTCGTTCAAAAGCGATTCGTTCACTATTGGCAGAAGGGATGACATATGCATCCATATAGCTGACGACACCGGCAAGAATCAAACCGAAGATCAGAAATGGGAGGGCAATCCGGTAGAGAGAGACCCCGGCGGCTTTAAGTGCGACAATTTCGTATCGTTCGGTCATCTGGCCGGTAAGTATCAGGCAAGCGACAAAGATAGCCAGAGGGCTAACCAGGCGCATCATCTCCGGGATATAGTTCATGTAGTAGTCATTCCAGATCTGAGAAAGAGTTGCCCCCCGGTCTACGAATTCGTCGCTATTCTCAAAAAAGTCCATCAAAATAAAGATGGAGGTGAATGCAATCAGTACAAACAGTGTAACCACTGCAAGCCGTCGAAAAATATAGAGATCCAGCTTTTTCATGACTGTTTATCCGGACGAGGGAGTGAAAGGGATGTTGTCACATGAATGGTAAGCAAAACTCCTGTGAACAGAAGCAGAAAATTGATTCCCCACATTCCGATAAACGGATGAATGACCAACCGGTCTGCCCACTTCTCCCCCTGGATCACTGCAACGAAATAGAAGACCAGCAAGATGATGCTAACGATAGCTGCAAATCCGATATTTCCGTTGCGGGTCATCATACCGATCGGGGCGCCGAGAAGTACGAAGATCATACAGGCAAACGGGATCGATATTTTTTTATGGACTTCTACCAGAAATTCAGCCATTCGAAGGTTTCTCCACTGTACATTGGTTCGAAGATTGTTGACCTCGGTTCTGTATCCGCTGAAATGGGAGATTGCCTGATTGATTAACATGGACTGCAGGTTCGGGTCGGTTATTTGGTTCAAATATCCAAAGTCAGACTGGTAGAGAGGTGCATCGGTGTCAATCCCATCGTCACCGCCCTGCAGATAGCTCCGGATCACATTGTCGGGTTTGAAATTTTTCCAGTTCCCGTTTCCTTCATTAAATTTGGTCAGCTCGTTCTCTTTTTCCGTGTAGAGGGAGTCGATATAGGCAAGCATCGCCTGAGCTCTCATGGTTCTGTCATTACGGCTTCTCTGATCCGGATTTGACCTTGAAAATGCCATATCGGCGAGGTCAAAACTCATTCTGTAGCGGTGGAATTGAGTCGTCTCTATCTCATCACCCCGACGGGCTGCCGGGAGATACCGGATGATCGACCCATCCTCCAGCCAGAGTGTAAGCGTCTGTTCATCTTCACTTTTGAGCCAGCCCAGATCAGCCTTGATATAAGCTCGTTTCCGATCCGATCCCTCATGTTGAAAGAGGGTGACATTGTACAGAGAATCTGACCCGGCCGGTATCTCTTCAACCAGAAATGTGTACCCCTCTATCCCGTCATAGAAGATCCCAGGCTGCAGGTCAAACCCCGGCTTTTTCAGTCGGATATCGATAAAAATTGACCGTGCCTTGTGGTTGGCCTCCGGAAGAATTTCGTTCGAAAAGTATGTGAGCAGCAGAAACAGGACTACTCCGGCTGCCAATACCGGTTTGATCAGACGAAACGGATTCACGCCCGCTGCTTTTACAGCCGTCAACTCGTTCCATTCGGAAAACGAACCGAATGCCATCAGTGTGGAGACGAGAATGGCCATTGGGGTAGCCAGTACCACCATATAAGCCAGGTTATTCAGTATCAGTTCAAAGATAATGGAATACTCAAGCCCCTTTCCGACAAGTTTATCCACATGCTGGATCAGGAAGAGCATCAACAGAATGAACATCACTGCAAAAAAGCAGAACAGGAACGGCCCGACATGTTTGTAAAGCAGATCCTTTTGTAGCTGGTTCAGCATGTTGGGGATTACAGATTCTAAATTTGGCTCATTACTTTCAACAAAGATAATAAACTTTTATTATGGTTGGCACGATATAGGTTCATAGACGGATTTACAGCGTCTGCCGCACGTGTTCACATGGAAGACGCCTAAAGGTAACGAATAACCTGCCCGCATATCGATATACCGTTACGATCAGTTAGCACACAACCGCATCTGTTTGGCTGTACCGGTTATTCTGTCTGAGTTTTCAACAGAATTCCCGGACAGGGGGAGCCGGTTTTCATCAGTTCAGAAATCCGGATACATATCGGATATACCGGTGAGACAGAAGCTTCCGAATGCAATGGCAACGATTTCGCGGAGCAGCTCGAACCAGAACAAGCCAGATTCCAGGAGCAGATCTAATAAGCGTACGTGTATAGAGCCAGAAGTTACCTGTTACCGTTTTTTCCGGTACTCCTGGGATTTTTTATCCTGTCAGGACTACCGGGTTCCGTCTATGCCCAGGATCAGGATTCCGGCATACAGGAAACTGTTCTGCCTGACACGGCTGGTTCACTCTCTCTTCCCTCCGTATTCAGGCTGCCTTTCCGGGGTACGCTGGTACCGAAACCATTTTTAAGGCCACTTCCAAGACTCTATTACATTTCACTGCCAACCGAGACAGTGACAGTGGAACGGTATCCGGACGGGACCTTTCGTACACGACAGCAAATTCAGGGTATTGAAGTTGGACTTCCGGGGATCTATTCGTTTGAAGAGTATGCCGCATTCAGCAAGAGGGACCATATCAACACCAACTGGCGGGAACTGATTCGTGAGTCGGAACAGCGAGAGGCTGGCCAGCGGGGTTTGCTCGACTTTCGGGTTGCGATACCGGGTGGCAGGGAGTCCGCATTCACGACTATCTTTGGAGCACCCGAAGTCAATCTGCGGGTGAATGGTATCGCCAGCATGAATGTGGGGGCATCCATTCAGCATACATCAGACCCTTCTCTCCCGGAAGATCAACAGAGAAGGATCGACCCTCTTTTTGACCAGAGCCTTCAGCTGAATATACAGGGTACGGTAGGAGACAAACTCACGATTCAGACAGACTGGGATACAGAGAGGGCGTTTGACTACCAGAACAGGGTAAACATTCTTTATGAAGGGTATGAGAATGAAATTTTGCAGCAGGTACAGATGGGTAACGTGACCATGCAGACCGGAAACTCCCTGATTCGTGGATCCGGTTCACTGTTTGGTATCCGATCCGTTGCAGAATTGGGCCGGCTGCGGTTGACATCGGTACTCTCCCAGCAGAAAGGTGACAGCAATGTGGAGACGATAACCGGAGGGGCTCAGGAGCGCCAAATTGAGTTACGGCCGGGTTCATATGAGGATAACCGGCACTTTTTTATTGATTTCTATACAAGACAACAATTTGAGGAGAGTGTTTCTAATCCACAACAGGCAAGACAGACTCTGCGAATTTCGGAGATGAATGTCTGGGTGTTACGGGAAGGGGTTCAGGCAGAAGAGGGAGCCCGCCTGGCTGTCGCCTTGACCGACTACGGAGTGGCCCGCGGTGGAGACGGAGATTATCTCCCGCCTGATCACACCCTTGATCCGTTTGATCCGGCATTGATTGACCAGTTCAGGGATCCCTCCGTGTCTGTCTCTGCCTCAGAACTTGGGTTGGACGATTCCCGCGATTTTGAGGAGGGGTATTTTACTCTTCTGAGTGAAGGGCAGGACTATACCGTCAATACCATTTCCGGTTATCTCAGCCTGAACAGGACGCTGGGCCCCCGGGAGGTTTTGGCAGTTTCTTACACCTATATCAATGCATCCGGCCAGTCTGTTACGGTCGGTGATATAAACCAGGGTGGAAGCGGCCGGATATTCCTGAAACTGTTACGCCCTGCGAATATGTCTACCGACCACACCCTCTTCCCGCTGACCATGCGTAATGTCTACTCTCTTGGAGTTTCAGATATTACCAGGGAAAACCTGGAGCTTGAGATTGAGTACACCGAAGGAAGTATCGGGCAAAACCGCCTGCCCGGCAGATCCACTACGATTCTTCAGGATCTGGGGCTGGATCGTGTAGATTCACAGGGGGCTCTGAACCCGGATAACCAGATTGATTTTGGTACAGGTACGCTGGACCCCCTGAACGGGCGAATTATCTTCCCCTATCTTGAGCCATTCGGTTCACGTCTGGAAGAGGTTCTTCTGGAAGCTGGTGCTACTGAGGGGGATCTGGACAGACTGGTTTTCTATGATCTCTACAGAGAGCGTCAGCAGAATGCGGTCCGATCCTCTGTCAATACTTTTTATCTGTTGACAGGTGAGGCAAGAGGAGGAGCTCAGGATAATTTTTCGTTGGGGATCGCACTTGTCGAGGGGTCCGTACGTGTTTACGCGAACGGAACGGAGTTACAAGAGGGGATCGACTATCAGGTAGATTACAGTTTTGGGAGTATTACGATCCTCAATAGCCGGTATACGGCTCCGGGACAGGAGATCAGGATCGAATATGAAAATCAGGCATTTACATCGATAGAGCAGAAAACATTTACCGGCCTGCGGGCTGAGTATCAGATTGCCGATGAATTTCTGGTCGGCAGTACACTGTTTCGATACAATGAAAAGCCTCTTGATGACAAGATCAGGCTTGGTGACGAACCGATCAGCAATACGGTCTTCGGTTTCGATGCGAACGCCCGGATCGAGGCACCGTTTTTAACACGGCTTCTGGATGCCTTTCCACTTCTCTCCACATTTGAAACGTCTGAAATCAATCTGAGTGGTGAATTTGCCCAGTTGCGCCCGGGAGTCGCCCATACAAGGGCTGAAAAGCGTGCGATTCGTAACGGTGAACTCTTTACGGACGAAGAGGAGGGGCTCTCCTATATCGATGATTTTGAAGGGTCCAGTATCAAGATAAATTTGTTGAACACGATGAGATGGAATCTCGCAGCTCCCCCGGCAGCCGTGCCCGGTTACGGCCCGGACCTGATCTATTTTGAAAATGAGATTGATCCTCCGGCAGCCTCGCCACTCGAGATGCAGGCAGACCGGGCGGACCTGAGATCCAAATTCTCCTGGTATACTATTCCGCGTAACATCACCTCCATTCTTGAAGATGCAGATTTTACGCCGGAGTCGGAGCAGATACTCGTTGAAGATATCTTTCCCGGACGGGAGACTCGTAACCCCCAGGAGGAGATCATCACGACACTGGATCTCTACTATAACCCTCTGGAGCGCGGCCCATACAATTACAATTCAGAGTTGCGTACACTGCTCGAAGAGGAACCGGAACGTACATGGGGAGGGATGACAGCTGTTCTCCCGTCCGGCCAGGAAGATTTTTCACAAAATAACGTAGAGTATCTGGAGTTTTGGGTTCAGCCTCTTCTTCCGGGTGGAAGGCCGCTCACATCCGGTACCATGGAGGAGTATGACGGGACGATCTATATCGATATCGGAACGATCTCCGAAGATGTAGTGCCGAATGCAAAACTGAATAGTGAAGATGGCCTGGCGCTAAATCCCGAATCCCTGATACCGGACCGTGCATTCAATCCCCGTTCCTATATCCCGGCAAACCCTACTCCTCCGGAAGGGGAATTTTCTACACAGAACCGGGATCTGGAAGATGTCGGACTGGATGGTATTCCGACAGATGGTGGTATTAACGGCTTGAACGAACATCAGGTCTTCAGCGGGTTTATTGATGCAATGCGTACCCAGTACGGCGAGGGGTCCGAACAGTTTACCGAAATCCTTCAGGACCCCTCCAATGATCAATACCTCTACTATGGGGAATCTTTGATGGAGGGAAGGCCTCTGCATCAGCGGTTTCACAGGATGATGGCCTATCCGGAAGGGAATACCCCGCTGGATCAGAGTGATCGCAGGGCGGTTACAAACCGGCCGAATACAGAGGGGCTTGTAAACCCCTCCCGTGTGGAACTGAATAATGCCTATTTTCAGTATGAGATAGAACTGAACCCTGCGGATGAAGGTGGATTTGCGGAGAACAGCCGGGTCATCGACCGCGTGAGCGGATCACGGCAGCAGGATCGCTGGTATCTGGTTCGGATTCCACTGGAGGAGTTTGAGAGAAAGGTGGGCGATATCAATGATTTTCAGAATATAACTTATGTACGGTTCTGGATGTCCGGGTATCAGCGGCCGTTTACCCTCCGGTTTGCCTCGTTTGAGTTTGTTGGCAGTCAGTGGCAGGAGGCGGAAAGTATAAATAATGCCAGTGACCCTGGTGCGGAGATCAAACTCTCCACCATCAATATTGAAGAGAACTCGAACCGGAGGCCGATCCCGTACCGGCAGCCGCTCGGGTCCATTCGTGCACAGGATCGGGGCAGCCAGCTCCAATCCCTGGCTAATGAGCAGTCTATTATACTTGAAACGACTCATCTTGGGCCAGGTGCTGTTCAGATGGTCAGGCGTAACTATCCCGGTGGGATCAATCTGCTCAACTACTCCAATATGAGAATGTTCGTACATGGGGAAGGGTTTGAGAACAGAGGAGAAGCCGAGCTGATTCTACGGTTTGGAAATGACCTGGAGAACAACTATTACGAGTACCGTCAGCCGGTAACCCCCACCGATCCGACCTATCCGTTTCAGGATTATGATCCGGGTGAAGGTGCACGACTCGAAGAGGAGGGGGAGCAGGTGTGGCAGTATGAAGAAAACAGCATGAATATCGTGCTTGGTGCATTTAACCGGCTGAAACAGCTTCGGGACCAGGAAGTATTGGATGATCCGGCACAACTCTATGAACGGAGCGATATCCTGGAAGATGCAGTTCCGGGAGCGGTGATTGCGGTAAAAGGGAATCCCTCTCTGGATCGGGTCAACGAGATTGGTGCGGGTATCCGAAATCCCTATGATCCTTCAGATCCGTCCGGCAATGGCAGCCCGGTTCTGAATGCAGTGTTTTGGCTGAACGAGCTGCGGGTATCCGGATTTGACAATCAGTCCGGCTGGGCTGCCAATGCAAAAGCTTCTCTGAAACTGGCTGATTTTGCGACAGTGAATATGAATTTGGTTCGCCAGACCGATGGATTCGGCGCTCTTGACTCTCGTCTCGGCCAGAGACGGGTTTCAGACGAACTTGCTTATGATCTGAGTTCTACAGTTCAACTCGACAAGTTTCTGCCCGAGCGATATGGTTGGCAAATTCCAGTCACGTTTTCAACCCGTCAATCGACATTGACTCCACGCTATCTTCCGAATGAAGGGGATATCAGGTTGAGTGACTTCGAGGATGCGGTTCGGTCCCGGACAGATATCGGTGATTTTGAAAAAGAGCAGTTGATCGATGCCAGGACACGGGAGGTACAGACCTGGCTGGAGTCGTACTCGCTCAACCTCTCCAATATGACAAAACAGAGTTCCGAAAACCGCCTGGCGCGATATACGCTTGACAATACAACACTCAATTATGTATACAATACAACCGAGGCCCGGAACCCACAGTTTCAACAGCAAGACAACTGGAATTTCAGTACATCACTTCTCTACAGTCACTCTTTCTCAGAGCGGAGCAGCATCTCTCCCTTTAGATTTCTGGAAGAGGTTCCGTTGCTTGGAGTCGTATCCGGCCTTCAGTTTGGCCTGACTCCCAACAATATCTCTGCCTCGGTCAGTATGTCCCGCATGTTCGAAGAGCGCCGTCGCCGCGTTTTCAGGCAACGAACTGTGGACGAGGCAGTACAGCAGACTCACAACTTTCAGTACCAGACCCAGGTCGGATTTGGATACAATCTGTTACAGTCCATCACCACAAATTTTCAGGCTCAGAATACGTTTGACCTGAACCGTGTAGCGGTGGAAGACGCCGGGTTATCGGGAGCAGACAGTACGGCGGTACTTCCCATCCCGACAGTAGATGTAGTCGGGAATCTTTTACGTGGCGATGCCGCTGCCAGGCGAGCCTCTTATCAGGAGACCTATACGGCCAGCTGGCTTCCGGACTTCAATGCAGTTCGTCCCCTGAACTGGATGAGTTATTCTCTCCGCTACGGCGGTGGCTTTCGGTGGGATAACTCTCCGCGCGGATCCGGCCTCGGTGCAAGGGTATCCAATAATTTTCGGCTGGATCATACATTGAATATGGATGTTCAGAATCTGATGGCACGATCCGGAATCCTGACTCTCCTGGAACCGGATGATACCGGCATCTCATCGGTCGGGGATCTCCTTCTGGTTTCGGGTCAGAGGTTGCTTTCCGGGCTCCTGAGTCTTCAGAATATCAATGTAACCTATAATCATTCGAAAGCAGCCTCACAGGCGGGATATAGTGGAAGTCCCCGGCTGCTCGATATGTTCGGCGATGAGGACTCCTTCACAGCACCCTTCTCCTACAGGTTTGGAATCACTGAACGTATAGGAACTCAACAACTGATTCAAAACAGTGGGGATGTCGCAGCCATCCAGTTACCTGCAAACATTACCTACACAGATAATCTGTCGGCCGATACCCGGTTTAATCCGCTTCAGAATATTTCGGTCGAATTTAACTGGAATACCCAGTGGGATGAACGACTGTCGGAAACGTTTACTCTGGATGCGTCCAATCAGGTCACATCCGTGCTGAGTGCCTCCGGAACTATCAGCTCCAGTGTCTGGGCATTTGGGGGTGGATACCGGGATCTCTTTGAAAATCAGCTGGAAGCAGCGTTTGACGATATTGTACCCGGAGAGGATACGATTCGGGATGAGGGCGGAAACGGAGATGGCAGAACGGTTATGAACCGTGTCACACTGCAGGAAGATTTTCGAAGTGCCTACCTCAGTACGGGTACAGGCGGTTTGGGAGAAAAAGGGTTTACCCCGTTCCCTTTACCAGGGTGGAGAGTAAACTGGAGCGGTATGGAGAGGTGGATTCCGTTTCTGGGCCGTTTTATGGAACGCGCCTCGATCACTCACTCCTATGCAGGCCGGTACCGGATGGGATGGGGGCTGAACAACACACCCGGCCCGCTCCCTCCGCGCAGAATCGGGGCATACAGTGTAGAGGATGTGCGGCCGGAATATGAACCTGCATCCATCAACATCGAAAAGGTTTTTGCGCCGGTGGCACAACTGAATGTGACCTGGTCGAACAATCTTCGCACACAGATTGGATATGAATATAGCAAGCTGACCAGTTTCGCTCTCTCAAATATCAATGTGACGGAGCGGGTTTCCAAAGGTGTCCGGCTCTCATTTACCTATACGATACGTGGTTTCAGGCTGCCCCTGCTTCGCCAACTGAACAATAATCTTGATATCACGGTAACCGGCAACTATATCGAGGATACGGAACAGCGGTTTCTGCTCGATGCTGATCTTGATCGGGCTCTTTCTGAGAGCCATGACACCATTGTCCGGAATCCGTCCTTCCATACGGTAAGCCCGCGGCCGCCCTCGGGACAGAGCCGATTCAACGCATCTGCTATATTTGGATATCGATTTTCAAATATGATTCAGGCGAATTTTGAGTATGCATTTAACCGGGTTCTGCCCAAATCGTCCAGAACCTATGAGCGGACAACGCATGATATTCGGTTTAATATCAGAATCAATATCCAGTCTTGACCTTCCGCTGCTGCCATTTTCTCCGGCTCAGAACCAGCAGCACTCCTGCCCCGGCAGCCAGGAGCATCAGAAAGTTAAACCAATTTCCATATCGGGCATAGAAGGTGAGCCTTTCATCCGGCCAGATGGTATGGCGAAACGCGGCTTGAGTCCAGTATTCGGTTTCCACCAAAACCTCACCGTCCGGTGAGATAATCCCGGAGATTCCGTTGTTAGCACTCCGGACAACCCAGCGGCGGTATTCGATCGCCCGCAACCGCGCGTATTCAAAGTGCTGGGTATGTCCGCTCGAGTCTCCCCACCAGCCATCATTGGTCACGATCGTTAAAAATGTAGCACCGTTCCGGACAAAATTGCCGACCCAATAGGGGAAGACAGAATCGTAACAGACCATACCCCCGGTCAGTTCTCCGGATACGTGGAACGGGTTCGCCAGGTCGCCCCGTCCGTATCTTGTAACAAGGCCCCAGTCAACCCAATTCATGATATCCAGTTTCTTCAGAAAATTTGCATAGGGTAACCGTTCAACGACTGGAACCAGTTTCCCTTTCTTGTAAACGTCCGGAGTCTGACCGTGCGGGGTGATATGCAGAGATGCGTTAAAGACATTGTATCCTCTGCCATCGGCCATACGCCGAACAATGGCCGGCTCCTGGCCGGAATCTTCATAATACTCGACGAATCCTGTGCCGGTAATCAACTCTGTATTCCAGCTCCTGAGGGAGTCACGAATCCGGTGGATACGGGGACTGTCAAGGGAGAGGCTTGTATTCACGGCATTTTCGGGCCAGATAACCAACCGGGTCTCGTCCGTGATTACTTCACGGGTTTGATTCAGAAGAAGGGTAATGATTTCATCGGCCGATCCAAACCCTCCCAGATGCCGGTAGGAGTCAATATTGTGCTGGACAACCGCTGCTTCAAACGGTTCCGGATCAGGATTCTCCTGCCAGGAAGCGTCTGCAAGCAGAGATAGAAGTGGTGCCAGCAGGAGCAGGGAGATTGTACCAGCCAGGTACTGACGCTTCCGGGTTGTAAAATAGCTATAGAACAGGAAGGAGGTGAATACGACCCAGAATGTGACCGCCAGGTGCCCGGTCCAGGAGATGTACTGGATGATACCTGTCATAGTCGCCCACCCGTTTGCCAGTGAGAGCCAGGGCCATGCCAGTTCCCAGTGGTGATGGAGAAACTCATAACCGGTCCAGGTTGAGGCCGCCAGCAGAGCTGTGATCCACCGGTTCATATTCAGTAACTGATAGTTTCGTATCAGCAGAAGCGGCAGCAACATCAGGAGTGCATTGGCAGTAATAGCTGCCAGGCCGGCCGCAACGGTTGCCATCAACAGCCAATAGGTTCCAAACAGGTTCCAGACCAGAAATGCCGGCCAGGCATAGAGGGAGAGCTCTCTGCCCGAACGGCTTGATTCTGCCAGCCGAAAAAGCAGAATAAATGCAATAAACTGCAAAAAGGGGAAGTTGAGCGGAGGAAAACTAAGCCCAAGAAGGACTCCGGCAGCAACAGAGGTATGCCACGGTTTGTTCCAGATATCGTTGATGAGGGGTCCCATAGCAGGTATCAGGTTTGTTAATCGGAATAGGTTTGGGCTGCCAGGATAATAACAAATTCTCCCTTTGGAACATCCCTCTCTATCCATGCTCTTCGAAGGTCGCCCAGCCGTCCGCGCTGTACCTCTTCAAACTTTTTGGTAAGCTCCCTTGCGATGGCAACCCACCGCTCTTCTCCGGCATGCTCTTCCAGCTCTTCCAGGAGCCGCAAAAGCCGGTGAGGGCTCTCGTAGATCACCGTTGTAACCGGGTATCGGGAGATCTCTTGCAGCCGGGTCTGACGCCCTTTCTTGGGTGGAAGAAATCCTTCAAAGAGGTATCGGTCGCAGGGTAGCCCGCTGGCAGCCAGAGCGGTTGTACAGGCATCCGGGCCAGGAATAACCGTAACCGTATGTCCATGTTGCCAGGCTGCCCGGACAGCAAGAAACCCTGGATCCGAAATGCCGGGCATACCTGCATCAGAGATCAGGGCAATATTCAATCCTCCATCCAGGAGATTCATCAAATGTTTGACCTTTCTGTGTTCGTTGTGTTGATGAAAAGGAAACGTCGGTGTCTCCACCCCGTAGTGCCCAAGCAGCTTGCCGGACGTTCTGGTATCTTCACATCCGATCTGATCGGCCATGTTCAGTATTTCAATCGCCCGGGGCGAGATGTCACCGAGATTTCCAATTGGAGTTGCAACGATAAACAGTGTAGACACCTGAAGCGGGTTTGGTGAAAAATTCGATTCAAAGATAACGTCAAAAACCCGTAGTTTCATACGAACCATGAAATCTGTTCAATCAGGCGATTTATGACAGCATTCAAACCGAGCGGGATCAACCATATTACGATCAGAGTGAATGATATCAAACGGGCCGAAGAGTTTTACGGAACCATCCTCGGTTTCGAGCAGGTTCGAAAAATGGGCCAGAGTATGGCCGTCTATAAGGTAGGCAGAGAGGATACCCTGGTCATTGTGGAAGCAGAGACCAGTTATGATCCTAACTCCCGTGATTTTCGGGTCGACCACTTCGGTTTCTATCTCGACACTCCGGAGGAGATTGATGAACTGGCGGACTATTTCAGAGATAACGAAGTATCCATCCTGAGCGGCCCGGCCAACCGGAAAAAGGGGCGTTTTCTCTTTATCTCCGATCCGGATGGGAATATGATCGAGTTTCTGCATGAAGTGTAGTGTCGTTGCAAGAGTACGAAAGATTGTCACGACTCCTCTTGCATGAGAGTTGTGGCATGTATTTTGCTGGGTACAGGTACCCGCAAGGTGATGGCGAGTAATACAACATCCAATTTGGAATCAGAATAGATAATTCCCAGAGACAAGCGACAGATCTATGAGTAATGAGGAGAACCGAAATCTGAAAGAAGAAACCGAGACAACTCTTGAGGCTTCCGGGAGTGAGAAGCATGAGGAATCGAACCTGTCTGACATGGATCAGGAGATGAACCGGGAGTCCGGTGAAGATTCGCTGATCTTGGAACAACAGAAACGGATTGCTGAGCTTGAGAGGCAACTGGATGAGATGAAGAATGCTCATCTTCGCAAAGTTGCAGAGCTGGAGAATATCAAAAAACGGATTCAAAGGGATAAAGCACAACTATTTGATTCTGCCCGAATTGCCGCTATTGAAGAATTTTTGCCGGTCAATGATGACCTGCAGCGAACGATCAAGGCTCTTGAGGAGTCGACAGAATCGGACTCCGGCATGCTGGACGGGATCCGTATGATTGGCAAGAAATTCGATGATGTTCTGAAACGTTTTCAGGTAGAACGAATCGATGAAGCAGGGGTGCCCTTTGACGTCGATCTCCATGATGCACTGTTAAGACAAAAACCTGATGATGACCAGACAGGGAGCGATATAGTACTCCAGGTTGTTGAGAACGGTTACAGGATGGGTGACAGAACGATCCGGCATGCCAAGGTGATCGTTAGCGAATAGAGGCCGGCACTGTCCCGGCTGTGAATGACCGGCTCCGAACAGCTGGTCGAAACATTGAAGTTGGAAGTAACTGCGACATTATGTCAAAACGAGACTACTATGAAATA
The DNA here is from genome assembly GCA_040905265.1 of Balneolaceae bacterium. Lineage (GTDB taxonomy): Bacteria > Bacteroidota > Rhodothermia > Balneolales > Balneolaceae > JBBDRW01. The sequence continues at coordinate 17,633 of JBBDRW010000113.1, forward strand.
CTCGGACTCGATAAGAATGCGAGTGCGGACGAAATAAAAAAAGCGTACCGAAAAAAAGCGATGAAGTTTCATCCTGATCGCAATAAAGGGGATGAAGAGGCTGCAAAAAAGTTCAAGATGGCATCGGAGGCGTATGAGATTTTGCGTGATCCGGAGAAGCGTCAGCGATACGATCAGTTCGGCCATGCGGGTATCAATGGCAATCGCGGATTCGGAGGCGCTTCAGACTTCGAAAATGTAAGTTTCGAGGATATCTTCAGCAGATTCGGAGATATTTTCGGCAGTGATATTTTTGGTGAAAGCAGTTTTGGAGGCAGAGGCCAAAGCCGCCGCCGGCGTTCTCCCGGCCAGCCAGGCAATGATATGAAACTGCGTGTCGAGCTGACGCTGGAGGAGATCGCCTTTGGAGTTGAGAAGACTCTGAAAGTCAAGAAACAGATCAGCTGTACTACCTGTAACGGCACCGGTGCTGCAACCGGAGAAGACTTTGAAACCTGTGGGACCTGTAACGGTATCGGGGAAGTACGACAGGTATCCAGGACCATGTTCGGCCAATTTGTAAATGTACAGCCATGCCCCGAGTGCAGGGGAGAGGGGAGAATCATACGAAACAAGTGTGACGAGTGCCGCGGTGAAGGCAGAACCAGAGGCCAGGAGAAGGTCAAGGTCAAGATCCCCTCAGGAGTGGCCAACGGAAACTATATCACGATGCGTGGCAAGGCAAATGCCGGTATTCGTGGCGGGGATGCGGGTGACCTGATCATACTGATTGAGGAGGAGGAGCATGAAGAGTTTGAACGGGATAACAACGATATCTACCACGACCTGCTTCTGAGTGTGTCGGATGCAATTCTTGGAACAGAAAAAGAGGTACCTACGCTGAAAGGAAAGGCGAAAATAAAGATTGAACCGGGTACGCAGCCAGGAAAACTATTGCGGATGAAGGAGAAGGGTATTGTCGGACTACACAATAGTGGAATCGGAGATCAATATATTCGGGTCGGGGTTTACATTCCAAAAGAACTGTCAAAAGAGGAGCGTACTCATGTGGAGGCACTGAAAAACGGGGAGCATTTTCATGCGTCCAATGCTGAGAACCGGGAGAAAGGGTTCTTTTCAAAGATCAAGGATGTATTTGGCTGAACAGGCTGTGCCTGACAGTCTGCCTTCAGCCGGCGGCCGATGGAAGAAAAAAGAGTCAGTCTCGTGTGAAGATGCCTCGAAGGCGGTCCAGAAGAGACTTGGTCTCTTCTCTGTCGGCCCCGATTTTGCGGGGTGATTCGGGGTCCCGGCCGCTAAAGAAATCTCTGGCCCGGTCTAAAAACCTCTCTTCACGGTAGTCAGGACAGGAGAGATCATGATTTGTCTCCCACTGGTATGGATAAAATTCGGGAGAGAACAGAGAATCGACGCTCGTATTCGTCTGCACTTTCTGTAGAATGAGACCGGCTATCGGTAGTGCCGTGCGCGATGCATATCCATTCTCGTCCTGAAACCGCACACGTGAAACCGGGCCGCCGACCCAGGTTCCAAATACCATCTCCGGTGTGATCCCGATAAACCAGCCATCGGTATAGTGTTGCGTAGTGCCGGTTTTGCCGGCCAGGGCTCCCTGGATTCCGAACTGACTGCGAAGTGGCTGGCCGGTTCCCCGGTCAACGGCTGCTGACAGCATACGGACCATGGTTGCTGCATTCTCTTCCGAGAGCACCCTGGTGTCTGGCCGGGGTTCTGAACCGGATCGGTAGAGTTCGTCACCGTCAGCGTCATAAATCGCCCGGATGAACCTGGGTTCTACCCGGTATCCCCGATTCGCAAAGAGGGCGTAGCTGCCGGCAAGTTCCAGGAGAGAGGCTTCAGCAGTTCCCAGGGCAAGTGAGGGTGTATCCGGAAGTGATGAACGAATCCCCATAGCCTCGGACATCTGACGGACCGGATCAATTCCTGTCTCCATCATCAGGTCTATCGTAACCGTATTGACCGACTGGGAGAGGGCACCCTGTAACGAATAGTAGCCTCCATACTCGTCGTTCACATTCCGGGGAGTCCACTCTTCAAAGTCCGTATACATTGTGAGTTGATTCCGGTAGTAACTGCAGGGCTGATATCCCTGTTCCAGTGCGGTAGCGTAGACAATCGGTTTAAATGCCGAGCCGGTTTGCCGCCGGGCAGAAACATGGTCAAACTGAAAATCGGGGTGGTTGATTCCGCCCGACCAGGCGAGGATATCTCCTGTCCCGGGGTCCATCGCCAGAAAACCTGCATTCAGAAACGAGAGGTAGTGTTTCAGGGAGTCATACGGAGAAACTTCACGGACTTCCGGGCCGTTCCATGTAAACAGGTGAGTCGGAACCGGTTCATAGAGAATTTGCCGGATTGCAGGGGCCGGCAGTCCATCCGATACCAGAGAGCGGTAGTGTTCGGTGGTTCTCCAGAGTTGAAGTACAGTCTCATCCTCATCCCCGAAAAATGGATCCTTTTCCCGCTGTCGGTCAAGCAACTCCTGAAGCTGTTTCAGGTGCGAAGCTACAGCTTGTTCTGCGGCACGTTGCAGGGTTGGGTTCAGCGTGGTCTCAATAACCAGGCCGTCTGAGTAGATATCATAATTTCTGCCGCTTTTGATTTCCAGGCTGTCCAGTATTTGCTCTGCCTTACGCTTCACCTGTTCCTGAAAATAGGGGGCAAATCTGTGATTTTCGGCCAGCTGATTGTTGACCGTTCCGAGCGGTTTTTCTGCAGCGATTCTTCTCTCTTCCGGCTGGATCAGCCCATATTTCTCCATCTGGCTCAGTACCAGGTTCCGGCGCTGGAGTGCACGCCCGGGATTGCGCCGCGGATTGTACCAGGTGGTCGCTCTCAGTACACCCGCAAGGGTTGCTGCTTCATGGAGTTCAAGCTTGTCCGGATGTTTGTTATAAAAATGTTTGGCTGCCCGTTCAAGCCCGTATGTATTTTCTCCGAAAGAGACAGTGTTGATATAGAGTTCAAGGATTTCATCTTTGGTATAGACTGATTCAAGCCGCCGGGCGATCATCATCTCCCTGGTTTTTTCAATAACCAATCCGAGACCGCGTCCGGACTCTCTTGGATAGAGGTTCTTCGCCAGTTGTTGTGTAAGCGTACTTCCTCCACCGGCATCTTGTCGAAACAGAATCGTTTTGATCAGAACCCGTGCAAGGGCACGGTAGTCAATTCCGTTATGCTGATAGAACCGGATGTCTTCCGTGGCCAGTAGTGCATTTTTGAAATTGGGGGATACCTCTTCCAGAGGTATGGTGATCCGGTTTTGATGATAGATTGAGCCGATTACAGATCCGTCAGATGCGAGGATCTGTGTTGCCTCCTGGTTTCGGATCTCCTGAAGTTCCTGACTGGCAGGCAGAGAGCCAAAGAGCCCCGCCCAAACAGAGAGTAAAAATAGTGCCAGCATGAGGATCAGGGAGGCGCTGATGAGGGCACCTGCAGACAACACTCGTTTCAGGGAAGGGGGGAAATCATACTTCATTCACTGCTTGTCCTGGGGTTTGATGAGAACTTTTTCCAATGGGTTGTTTTACACGAACAGCTGAAAAAAGTTCCATCAATCAAGCAGTATGCTGAAGAAGCAGACATCGGGAAAGCGGATACACGGCCAGTGTTGGTGACTGGATGGAATCCGCTCTCCCGGTGTTCGACAAGAGACAGAGGCTACTCGGACGGAGTCATGGCATCATAAACGATGACATTTTCCCAGAGGTGACTGTTGACCTCTACAAACCGGGTATGAATCGGGTGTATCTGATAGGCAGCTTCGGCCTCTTCATCCGCAAAGACAAATGTAATGGAATAGTCATAGGTGTTGTCAATGACGCCACGCTCTTCGGTTGCAGCAGGGACGCCGATCCAGCCATGCTGGATTTGGGGGATCTCCCGGAGTTTTTTCAATTCACCGTAGAAGGTTTCGGCATCTTCGTCACTTACTTCATCGTGAAACCAAAAGTAGACGGTGTGTACCAGGGAGCTCTCCTGACGAGGCAGGTCACTGCTCGTCGGTTCCGGGTTGTTGAGAGCCAGGCCTGCAAATAGAAAACTGCATAGAAGTAGGTAGATAGTCATGATATTTGATTTGGTTGATTTTGAATGATGGTACTATAGTCTGTCTGAAAGGTATGCTTTCAAAAGATTATATTACAGGAGGCTTTGCAAAAAGACGGTTTTGAAAAGCCTCCTTACAGTTCACGGATATAAATATTTTTAAACTGTACCAGGGAGGGTGAACTTGCCCACTCACCGTCTGTGATATGCCCATGGTGCTGCAGCGCGATTCTGCCGCTCTCCGGGACTCCCGGGAGCTCTGCATTTTCAATAACCATGTGGCCGTTCAATTCTACAGAGAGCCTGTCTCCGGACATTGTGATCTCAAAGGTGTTCCACTCCCCGATATGGTTATCGGCAAACATGGATGGAGTCACACCCGCCTGAACCTCTTCCGGCATATTGGAATCAGTACGATATCCATACACTTCCCCCGATCCGACCGGCCAGGTCCAGATATTGATCTGTGCCTTGGAGGTTCCCCGGACATAGATACCGGAGTCAGCATCCGGCAGTGCTATTCGAAGTACACTGCCGTCACTATGTCGCTGAGAGCTCCCGTCCGGACGGACGATCACTGCATTCTCATTGATGAAAGGAGCCTCTTTAATCCGCCAGTCAACTCTCAGGACAAAATCTCCATATTCTTCTTCAGTCCAGAGGTTTTTATCTCCCGGTGCTTCACTCATAGCGTCATAGTCAATCACACCGTCCAGTACCTTCCAGTGGCCACCGTCACCTTCAGGAACAATCCAGCCTGACAGATCCTCGTCATTAAACAGAGGTTGCCAATCATTTTGCTGAGCGGTCAGGACAGTGGTTACGCATGTGGAGAGAAATAATACGAGGAGCAGCCCTGAGAGCTTGCCGAAGAGATATCGGAGATTTGAAAACATGAATGGATGGATTGATGATCGTTGGCATGGCCTCTGCCTGGCGCCAGCCGGCAGGGATAGCCCTGAACTGTCTGCAATGAACAGAAGGACACTATGAATCTTCTGACAGACACTAAATATAAGAAGTTTTGAATCAGTAGAAAGTCTATTCAGAGTTCGGGGTCTGCCTCTCTGAGCAGCTCGAAGTAGCGCTCGATCAAAAGCTGGTATTCATCCCTGAACCGGGTATAGGCAGGGTCATGCAGGCGTGTCCGTATTTCCTGAAGGAGCTCTTCCAGGGAGACGTCAGGGGGTGTTGCCCTCTGATAGGGATCTGCCGATCTGCCGCGGTACTCATCCTCTTCCTCCCCACGCTCCTGAAGCGACTCCTCTGCATCGAGCATTCTTGAGAGAATATTCTGTTGCCGCCGGACCATGATCGGATCCGTCATCCCGCCTCTCATATCGTTGATGGCATCCTCCATCTCTTCAAGCATTCTCTGTATCTCGCTCAGGCTTCGGTCACCTTCCCGGAGTGCGCCATTTCGTTGTAACTCCTGGAGTTTGCGCCGGATCTCATTCTGCTGCTGTGTGAGCTGCTCGAGCCGATCCGACTGTTCCCGGGTAAGTCTCTCTCCCTGAATATCATTGATGAACTCCTGTAGCTGCCGGTTGAGTTCCTGCTGGTCTCCCGACATCTGTTGCATCTGTTCCAGCATCTGTTGCATCGACATCGACCCACCCGCTCCATCCTGCTGATCCATCAGCTGGTCGATAGCTGTTGCAAGCATGGATGCAAGATCGTTGATGCCTCCAAGCGCTTCTCTGGAGGCGATAACGGACATTCGCTGGTCCCGTTCAGTCAGCTGATTTCTGGCCCGGCTCAACGACTGTTCCACTTCGACTTTCTTTCTGCTGATTGTTCCGGAGAGTGATGGAATCTCTGATGCGACCTGGGTCAGTGTATCCGAGACCTGACGGAACAAATTATTGATATTATTCTGGCGACGGGCAAGGTCGACAAATCCCTGGCTGCGGGTTGCAGTCTCCCCGGAAGTCACTGCAATATTTTCCTGGGATTCGGAAAGTTCGATCAAGGTATAGAGAGATTGCTGCATCGCCAACAGGTTGATCTGAATCTGCTGGCCGCTCATCTGCTGTTGTGCTTCTCTGAGCGTCTCAGCCCGTTCACGAAACCGTTCTCCAATATTCTCTCTTCGTTCGGCTCTTCCGGACAGATCTTCACCGGGATTCCGATCAGACTCCTGAATCAGTTCTTCGAGTTCTTGCCGGATTTCACCGAGCTCTTGCCGGCTTTCGTCTTGCAGCTGCTCAAGCCTGGCTGCATTTCGTTCAGGTGGGTTCCGGTTCAGATTTTCGAGTTGTCGGTCCAGATGCCCGGTATCTTCCCGGACCCCTCTCATTTCATCCAGAATCTCTTCGGCCGGACGTGTTTCATCTGTTGTGGTTTCCATGCGGTTTCCAAGCTCATCATACTGCCTTGCCAACCTGTCCAGATCACTGTTCATCTTGAGCGCTTTAAAAAGCTCGACAGTTCGTTCAAGCCGTTCACGAAATACCTGTTCATTGAATTCGAACTGTTCAAGTGCCTGTTGAAGCTCCTGGGCGTTCAGGTTGCCGAGAAGCTCCTGAAGTTCCTCCAGTGCGCTTCGAAGTTCCGGATCATCCAGCTCATCCATGAGGTTCTGAAGCTGCCTGTATGCATTCCGTGTTTCGTCCGAAACCATTGAATTCTCTTCGAACTCCCTGCGAATCTCCTCAAACTGTTCCTGCAGGCGGGTTATGGAATCCTCGACGTCCTCCTGCTGACTCTTTACATCTTCAAGCATTTGCTGCTCTTCCCACCCCGGTTCCGGGTTTTCCTGTAACCGGTTTCGAAATTCTCTGTACTCATCTTCCATCTCCCGATACTCTTCCGAGGCGTTGTTTATCGTCTCACCGACCGAACGTTCCTTCTGTTCGATCTCCTCCATCCAGGCGCTCATTGAGGGTATTTCAAGAAGGATCGGGCGGGACCGTGTATATTTGTACCCATTCCAGCTGTCATTATCCCGAACGGAGACCGTAACCTCCAACCGGTCCCGGGGGCGTAAATCCAGCGAGTCGAGATCCCAGACGTGACGGTTCACACCACTGCGTACAGGAGTATCCAGCCGGGCCGAGCCGGTATGGGGTTCGGTTGTAAAGGCGCGTCTGAGTTCCCAATTCAGTTCAGCACCTGTCAATCCGAAGTCATCAGCTGCCCGGTAGTGGATCTCAAGTTCGGAAGGTTCTGCATGCCTTACCGTCTGTTCCGGCTCCAGAATAGTGACAGACGGGTATTCATCCTGTATCAACTGTACTGTAAATCGAAATGGATTGCGATTCGTTAGGCCGTCACGGTCAATCATTTCAAATGAAAGCGTATCATTCCTTTCAACGGTAAATGTATACTCAAAGCTGAATGAATCCGGATCCGCCATCTCCATCGGCCTGTCAATATTCGATTGCGTTAGCCGGATACCCTCAACGGGTTTGTTGAGCCTGCCTGTCAACACCACTTCAGACCCGCCGTACGCACGAATTCTGGCAAACGGGTACTCCTGTTCCGATACTCCCAATTCGGTATAGGAAGGGGGGGTAATCATGGCAGTAAGAGACTCGAATCGTGGAAGATGGCGCACTTCAATCCGGTACTCTTCCGATCGGAAACCGTCCATTTCAACAAAATATACTCCGTCACCGGTAAGTTCCAGCTCACCGGCTGAATAAGTGCCATTCCCTTCCGGCCTCATCGGCCGGCGCCTGTACTCGTTTTCAATATCCGTTTTCAAAGCAAGTGTAACCTGGTTTGGCAGGTGGCCTCCCGAATATTCAACAGTAGGAGTGAAGCTGTTTCCGTACTCAACAATCCGGTCTCCCGGCAGGATTGTAAACCGATAGGGGTTTGGCATATCCTCTGATGTCCAGAAAGCAAGCGAGCGTAGCGCGGCATCGGGGTAGGAGTATGATATTGAACCGAAAAGGAGAAGTGATACAACCAGAAGTATGGAACCTGTCAGAAAACGTCTGCGATGCGGGCTGTTTCTTAGAAAATCGGACTGCTTTTGCACCCAATTCTCCGGTTGAAACCACTCCAGGTTTCGGCGGATGGCAAGTTCCTGAAACGGAGTCCGGCCGGTTCGGGAGTCCAGGTAGAGGTCGAGCGCATTTCCGGCCTCTTCAAGCCCCGACTGCCTGCAAAACGTGCGATAAAATTCCCTGAATGGCTGTCGTGAACCCGGCTCGCAGATCTGCCGGTAGACAAATAGAGAGAAGGCGACTATAGCAATCCAGCCCGCCGATTTGCCCCATGCCGTCAGGTAGAGGCTGGATTCCAGGAGTGTGACCAGTGCCGCTCCGGAAAAGAGGAGGGCAATAAGCATAAACACCGGGCCCAGAGTCGCATTGCGGGAGATCCGGTTATGGAGCCTCTGGAGATCACTGACGATCTTCTCTGCCCGTGAATGCTCATTCATCTGGATAGCCAAAGTCTTTTGGTTCAGTATAGATTATGAAGTATAACGAAAATATAGGGTTTTGCTGTATATGGAATTCCACAGGTTCAACGGATGATTCTGTGAAGTTCTCAATGGGTGAGAATCTGTCTAAGCTCGGAGTATTCCATAGAATACTTTTGTAGCGACAGAAGGCTGGATACCAGGGCCAGGTTGATTTTGACCATGTTGTGAAGCCCCTGGATTTTCTCCCTGTCATTCACGTGATAGAGATCGAAGAGCGGTCGACCAAGACGTTCTTCAGGGTTATGTCCGGGCAGATGCTGGTTGGAGGAAGAGACGTAGAAAGAGTTCCCCTCCGGGGGGTGATGTGAGATCGCATCCGATATGATTTCCGTCAGTAGCTTGATTTCTTCTGCATTCATGTGTGTGTCCCTCTACAATAATATACCGGCAATACCACTCTGTATTAATGGTATTGGATTTTTTTCCTGCGGATCAACACCTGACTTGTCCGCGGCGTTTTCTAATGCATTTTTTGAAGATCCGTCTTCCTGTTTATCGGTTAGAATCCGGAAGGCTAAAGAGAGGCATACCAACTTTTTTGAAAAAAGGGGCCGATTTGACGCCGCAGCAGTAAGTCCGACAGACTCCTAGCCAAAGGAAATGTAAATCGATACAGCTTGTATAGAGTATACAGATATCGAAAGATTTCAGCGGCCAAGCCGGGCCAGAGCCTGCTGCAACTCTTCGTGCTCAGGATCTGCCTGTAGCCCTTTTTGAATATACTCTGCGGCCTCCTTTTTGGCCCCGACCTGCTCCAGGATCCAGGCGATTGTGATGTAGGCATCTGTAAACCCGGGATCAAGCCGGATCACGGTTTCATAACAGCCGGCTGCCTGAATATGCCGGTTCTGCCTCAACAGGAAGTTGCCCAGATTAAAATGTGAGAGTGGGTCATTCGGATTTAATTTGCTCAGATATCGAAAGATTTCAGCGGCTCGTTCCGGTTTACCGGATTGCTCCCAGGCGTCAGCAAGGTGGGTAAGGGAGGGGATGTGGTCCGGTTTTAACTCCAACGCGATGTGGTAGTGGCTGATAGCCGCTTCAAATTTCTCAAGCTCCTGAAGGCTGTTGGCCAGGTTGAAGTGAGTGGAGTGGGACGAGCTGTCCAGTTCCAGTGATCGACGGAAACTTTGGGCCGCCTCCTCAAACCTTCCCAGTAGATGGTAGCCGACACCTCGTTCATTCCAGAGCTTTGCACTCTCCGGCTCACTCTCCAGCTCTTTTTCAATTTGATTGAGATCATGCAGAATCTGTTCCATCGTGCTAAAATTCATACCCTATTTGGAGTTCAAAAATAAACGGATTCCGGGAGCTGGCAGAGAAGATCGCTTCGATGGGACCCAGAATCGTCAGGATACCGGCGGATAGGCTGTATCCGGTTTTAAAGCGGTTTTCCGGAAGGTTCCAGTTCCACGTATCAAAGACATTCCCGGCATAGGCATCCAATCTCAGAAACTGATGCCGGGCAATTTCCGCCTGAATTCCGACAGAAACCATCTGAAGGTTTCTTCCGGTCAGTTCATTCCGGCCATATCCACCGAATCGTGCAAAACCAATCAGGTCGTGATAGCGGTTCAGAGAGTACCAGCTTCTCCAGGGGAGGTCTGTACCGGTAGACCGTCCGGCATAGAGAGTGTGTTGAATGGAGAGCCAGTCGGCAGCGGAGTACCACGCTTTCCAGTAGAGGGTTTGCGTTGAATAAGTGAGTGGGCTCAGGAACATCGGGTCTGAGAAACTTGCACGGGCGTACACCCTTTGGCCCTGGGTCGGGTAGGAGCGCCGGTTAAACGTATCAACCCAGAGGAGGGCATAGGCAGAATGGTGATCCCTGTCTGTAAATGGAATTCCGTCTGGATTGATTTCACGGGTAAAGTGGATAAAGTCGCGCCGGATACCCAATCCTGCCAGGTAATGGCTATTCATAAATGTCCCGGAAAAGAGGTCGAAAAGGACAAGATGGTTGCGTACGCTCGAAATTCGGTCCCCTCCGGAGTAATAATCGATTTCGTCCCCATAATACCCCGATTTCAATCGTACTCCGAGCCGGGAACGGACACCCCTGAAGTAGAGATATTCACCCTGAAACTGAAGTTCTCTTCCCAATCGGGAATCAAAACGAAGTGTCGACCCCCGCTGTAACAGGTTTCGGAATGAGGCGTGTAGCAGGAGTGAGGCCTGGGTTTCGTCTTCATACCGGGCTCCGACCCGGAATGTGTCATCTGTACTCTCGATCACTCTGAAATGGAGATGATAGTCACCCTCATGCACTTGCATTTTGTACATGATCAGGTTGAAGAGCCGGGTACTGTAGAGCCGGCTGATAGACTCTTCAATGGATTGATCATTGACGACGTCTCCTTCCTGAAAACCAAGTTCTGCCAGGATGAAATCAGACGGTACCCGCTCGTTTCCCTTCACAGAAACACCGGTGATTGTAATCCGGTCACTGCTCATCTCCTGCTGTAGTTGAACGTCCCGGCTCTGCTGGCGGCCTGCAATCGACCTGAACTCTTCCATTCTCTCTCTGGCAGACTCTTCACCCTGACGGATAAACGTGGCAGCCTCATCGAAATCAGCGATGGTATATGCCTCAAGCCCGCCAATGTCCAGAACAAGATCTGCGAGTTCTTTCTGACGGCCCATTTTTTCGTGAACCCTGAAATTGACAGCCTGGTTTTGAATTAAAACGATCGATTGAAGTTCCTCCGCCGACCGGAGCGGTGTTGTAACATCGATTGCAATAACATAGTCTGCCCCCATTTCAAACAGATCCTCGACCGGAAGATTCCGGGCCAGGCCACCGTCCATCAACGTTTTTCCGTTGAGCTTGTATGGCATCAGCAGCGATGGGAGGGAGATACTCGCCCGGATGGCCTCTGGAAGAAACCCTGAATTCAATACGACTGCTTCACCAGTTTCAATATCGGTCGCAACAGTCGAGAAGGGGATCGGCAGTTGTGAGAAATCATTTATATGATGAGACGGCCATAAATACCGGTTGAGCCAACTGGCAATATTCTGGCCTGCTACAACACCTTGGGGCAGGTTGATGCCCCTCTCCGAAATAGGAAACGAAGCGATAAATTGTTCATCAACCTCTTTTTCGAACATGGATAGGTACCGTCTGCCCGGGCGGTCAGTAAACAGGGCTTCCCAATCAGTCGAATTCGCTATCTCCTCCATCTCGTCGGGCGTGTAGCCAATGGAGTAAAGTGCACCTACAATACTCCCCATACTCGTACCGGCAATGTAGTCAATCTGGATCCCTGCCTCCTCAAGAACCCTGAGAGCCCCGACATGTGCAATACCTTTGGCGCCGCCTCCGCTCAGGGCAACACCAACCTGCAGGTCCCCGGCTGACTCCTGTAACCGGGATTGTGATAAAGCCGGACAGGCCAGGGACACTGAGAGTATCATCAGGGCGGTACCCATCCATATCTGGCTCAGAAACCAGCGGTTCTCTCCTGAGTTGGCTGAAGCGTGGTTATCAGAGGATTCGCAGTCGTTCATGGTGGAGTGCCGGCAGATATCATTTCTGAAACTCGAATCCATCTTTTCGGAGAATCTTCTTCACCTTCTCCCGATGTGATCCCTGTATGATGATCGATTTTCCTTCAACATGCCCGCCGGCGCCACAACTGGACTTCAGTTTGGAGGCGAGGTCATCTATAACACCCGGGTTGTGAATGATTCCGGAGATTACGGTGACCGGTTTTCCGGTTTTAGGATTTCTCTGCTCGTTAATTGTCAGCTTCATAGTTCTGATCTGTTGGTCTTGTTACGTTGGTTCGTCTCTGTTTGTTGTTCGTTCCAGAACCGTATCCTCTCATTGAAAAGCGGAGAGACCGGGCCGGAGAAAAATATATGTGCACATATAGTATAAATATTTTATATAGATGAACTTAACTCTTTGTTGGAAATATCTTTACATAGATTCACCCAGAAATTTTCTACCAGTTTTTTTCGTTCTTTTGAGACGTTGATATGCATCTGCTCAATATGTGAAATCGGAGCAGTACCGAGATGCTCTCCCCACTTTGCGCTCTCTACTGAGACAAATGAATCATTAGGCCCTTCTTCCTCAAAAATCAGGTTGTTCTGGTAGCGGTAGATTGTGTTCACAGGCTGCCCGGTTCCTTTCCCGGATGCAGCACTGTACGAGTAGTATGGGATGCCGGCAACATCAGGATTGGCGGGGTTGAACTGTTCACGGACATACTCTCGCGTAAGCTGATGAATGGCACCGACCGAATCGCTTTTCGACTTTGGGAAGAGATTATTGCCGAACCAGTTTGCAAACTCTCCAAGCTTCTCTTTTACCAGCCCTGGCGTATTGAGAACAAATTCAGCAAGGATGGTCCCCCGGTGGGGAGTTGCAACGGATGTGAGCGATGCTGTATAGGGAGCAATGTCTGCATGGTTGAGGGCATATCGGAGATCCAGGCCGCCCATACTGTGGGCGATAATATGCAGCTTTTCAAACGAGTACGTTTCAACCAGGGTGTGAATGCGTTCAGCCCACTGTTCTGCACGAATCTCAATGGTAGCGTACGGTACAATATTCGGTGCAAATGCCAGGACTCCATGTTTTCGAAGTATCAGGCATACTTCATAAAGTGGAGAGGGGTTTACAACCGAAGCGATTGCGCCATATCCGTGGCAAAGCAGCACCGGATGGTTCAGTCTGATAATTTCCGGTTCCGGAAACTCCGCCAGCTCCAGTTTCTTCAGGTATTTTCTTGTTTCAATCAGTTTCATGTTCGGTTAAAATGAGGCAGGAGCAAGGTTTCGAAACTGGATATTTTCCTGTTTTAAACGGCTGATAAAGTTTTGTAGTTGTAAGATATTAGAGTCTGTACCTTCGACAATAAGAATCGGAGGATTTCTGACGGAGGATCTCTCTAACAGCAAGCTGATCGTTTCATCTACTCTTGTTGAATTGCCAAGTTCTGACAGAAAAAGTGCATCACGGGTATGAATTAACTGAAGATCCTGTCGGCGAAAACCGTTCAGAATCGATTCAGGAATTGATTGAATATCCTCATAAGGGCTAAAAAATAGAACTCTGGCTCCATTGTCAACCTGATTCAGGCGGTTGAGCTGATTCAGAAAATTCTGCATCTGGTCGGTTTGTGTATATTCAATCCCCTCACTGTTTT
>JBBDRW010000114.1:0-30612 GCA_040905265.1 Balneolaceae bacterium
GTTCTTTCTATTTGAATGTCGCCAGTATTCTCAGGGTCGCAGCAGTTCTGGTGGGCGCATCAATCCTTGTCACGATACTGATTTTTTATATTACACCCATCGGAGGACTCTATCAGCATCAACAGGAAGGGCAGCTTCGGAGTGATGTGATTCAGATCAGTGAACAGATGATGGCGCTCCGTGATTCACTGTTTGCCCGCGAGCAGCAACTCAGTGATATGAAATATATCCTGATGAATACGCCGGATACAACTTTCTCGACAGATTATTCCGGCCCGGAGCCCTTTTTTCAGGAGTCATTCGGCAGATCTGTCGGAGACGGTTATAGTGGCCCTCGCTCGTTTGACATGATGTCTGAAAATGAGATTATCCACTCCGAAATTTTGAAAAATGCACCTGAATTTCCGGCGCCTTATCCAGTGGATGGTGAACTCTCCCAGGAGTATAACCTTGCAGAGGAGCATTTCGGGATCGACATCGCTGCCCGGCCCGGGAGTATCTTCACATCCATCGCTGACGGAACGGTTTTGAATGCCGGTTGGACAATTACGTATGGTTATGTAATATACGTACAACATGGTAACGGGTTCATGAGTGTGTATAAACATGGATCCAGCCTGTTAAAAAAGAAAGGGGATATCGTTTTAAAAGGCGATATTCTGGGCTCAATTGGAGATTCCGGGGTACTTAGTTATGGTTCCCACCTCCATCTGGAGATCTGGAAAGACGGAGTTGCCCAAAACCCGCTCATGTATGTAATCAAATAAGAACCACTATGTTTAATAATAAAGATACAGCGAAAAGTACTCCCAACGGTTCCAACCACTCACCGGCTCTGAACATGATCAGTGAAGGTACCCGGCTTAAAGGGGATCTGAACTCACAGAACGATATCCGGATTGCCGGCAGGCTCACGGGTGAAGCGGTATCCAAAGGAAAGATTATTCTTACTTCGTCCGGTAAGATTGAAGGGAATATCAAGGCAAAGGATGCGGATATCGCAGGGAAACTTGAAGGAGAACTCTTTATCAACGGCAAGCTGACGCTTCGTCAGACGGCTGTGATTGACGGAAATATCCATACAAAAACCTTGCTGGTTGAAGAAGGGGCACAGATCAACGGTTCATTTAAAATGAGCTCCGATGAGAAACAGCTATCCGGCAGTGCGGACACCGATTTTGCGACGGCAACTCAGATCAAGAAGAGTGAGGCTGCCGATTAAGCGTTTTCGGGATTCAGAAGATCGGCACTATTTGCAATACCTCTCGTTGGGTGGAGAAATTGCCATCGGGATCTCTGTCCCGATCTTTGCCGGATTCTGGCTGGACCGGCGTTTGGGAACAGAGCCCTGGTTACTTCTTCTCGGCATAGCAGCGGGGGTCGCCTGGATGGTTATTGTTTGCCTCCGGCTGATAAAGAGTCTGAATCGCAGAGAGTAACTGATCCGCTGCATGGCTCAAGAAAATGTACGGAGTATGGTTCAGTTAAAAGAGAAACGCAGAGCGATACTCGTCACCTTCACAGGTTTTGTTTTGCTGCTGGCTGGAGTGGCCCTGGTGCCAGCCTCTGCCACAACCGGGATCCTGTATGGATATCTGCTCGGAGCTGTGGCAGTCGCACTTCATCTGCTCACACTCCGTTTTTTACAGCGATACGAATCCAAAAAATTCACAGAGGGTTACTATCTGAGTATTTTGATTCGATTTCTGCTGGTACTCTCCCTGTTTACCCTGATTCTTCTGTTTGGAAAAATTGATCAATTATACTTTACACTGAGTTTTATTATTTCGTATCTTTTCCATTCTGTAATCGATTTCATTTTGATCCATAAAATTTTCGCAAAAGATACCTATCAAAACCAGTAAGTAGAGATGACAAAAGTCTTGCGTTGCCTTCTTGTAACTTTGCTCTTCTCGTTTATTGTCTCCCCCGTTGTATTGGCAGATACAGAGGATGAAACATCCGGCTCTATCGACATTATGGGCAAAGTGGCGGATCATGATTACCTCGAGCTGGCCGGTGCTAAACTTTATCTCCCCAGAATTCTCTATGCCGACGGATCGCTTGATATTTATGCGAATACAGAGCGCGCGGTTGAGTCTGGCAAATATATGCTTGATAACGGTATACTGGTGCGAGCCGACGGCACACCGGTAGCCATTGACTTTTCGATTACCTCCCATCTGATGTATGTCTGGTTCGGGATTCTTCTAACCCTGATTATGACACTGGCGGCAGCCAGGCGGTACCGAAGAGGCACGGGAACCAAAACTGAACCGAAAGGGGTACTTCAAAACCTGTTTGAAGTTTTCTTTCTCTTTATCAGGGATGATATTGCCAAAGAGTACATCCCTGATAATAAACACCACAAGTTCGTTACCTATCTATTCTCTGTTTTCTGGGCGATTGCATTCATGAACCTGTTCGGCCTGCTCCCCTGGGGCGTCTCGGCAACGGCGGATCTGACTGTTACGGCAACACTGGCCGGAATAACCTTTGTTATTACTCAATTCAATGGGTCCAAAGATCACTGGAGGCATGTTTTTATGTTCCCGGGTGTTCATCCTCTGGTTCGATTGATCCTGACGCCCGTTGAAATACTCGGACTCTTTACCAAACCTTTTGCCCTGGCAATCCGGCTTTTTGCCAACATGCTTTCCGGCAAGATTATGATCATCTGTATTTTGGGCCTTATTTTTATCTTTACGGATACATTCGGAGCTGCCTTTGGCCTCGGTTCAAGCGTCATCTGGGTCGCACTGACATCTGTTATCTATATTTTAAAAGCGTTTATTGCCTTGTTACAGGCATACATCTTTACCCTTCTTTCAGCTGTCTTCATCGGAATGGCAGTGGAGGAACACCATCATGAGCACGATGATTCATCGGTGGCTCACGTCACAGAGGCAAACATATAACCAAACGACCAACAACCAAATCAAACAGGACCAGAACTATGGGATTAGGATTTTTAGGAGCAGGAATCGGAGCAGGAATCATTGCCATTGGAGCCGGAATCGGGATCGGGCTGATCGGTAAAGGAGCCGTTGAGAGCATTGCACGACAGCCGGAAGCATCCGGAGATATCCGGGGCGCGATGATTTTGACAGCCGCCTTTATTGAAGGTGTTGCCCTGATCGGCGCCATTGTCTGTATTCTTCTCGCTCTTGCTATCGGTCAATAAACCAGATGGTTATGACAGTAGTGTTTATGGCAAGTGGAGGCGGGCTCCTCTCGTTTAATACAGGATTTGCAATCTGGGTACTGATCTCCATGATCATTTTTTTATTGATTATGGGGAAGTATGCCGTTCCTCCGATTGTGAAAGCACTGGATGAACGGGAAAAACGGATCAAGGAATCTCTGGAGTCTGCAGAGAGGGCGGTAGCCCGTGCGGAGAAAATCTCTTCGGATAACGAAAAAGCACTTCGTGAATCTGAAAAAAGGGCTCAGCAGATTCGCAAAGAGGCGCTTGAAGAGGCAGAGGTCCTCCGGGCGGAACGTATTGAGAAGGCGAAAGAGGATGCTGACAAGATACTGGCCGAAGCCAGAAGTACCATTGAGCAGGAGAAGAAACGTGCATTGAATGAACTCCGGAAAGAGGTGGCAGACCTTGCTATTTCATCCGCAGCGGCCATTCTTGATGCCGAACTCGATGAGAAGAAGAACAAGAAGCTCGTAGATTCGTATATCAAACAACTTTCCAGCAACTAAAACCTATGATCACTGGATCCAAAGCATCAAGACGGTATGCGTCTGCCTTCCTGCAATCGGCAATTGAACAGGATCATCTGGACAAGGTGCTGGAAGATGTGGATCTGATCGGGAATACGTTCGTATCCTCACCGGACCTGAAACGTTTTGTTCGTAATCCGGTGATTCAGTCCTCCATCAAACGGAAGGTTCTGAAAGAGATATTTGAGCCAATTGTTGAACCTCTCTCCTGGCTGTTTATTCAACTGCTGATTCAGAAAGGGAGGGAGAATCTGCTGCCGGAGATCGTGAAGAGCTTTGTCGGGCTTTACAATCTCCATGCGGGGATACAGGTGGTCTATCTCGATTCAGCATATCCTGTGTCGAAGGATCAGGAGAAGGAGTTGATCGCTGTTCTGGAGAAGCTGACCTCCAACCGGATCGATCTTAAGAAACAGGTCCAGCCAGGCTTGCTTGGAGGAATGGCTGTCCGGATTGACGATACCGTCATCGACGGTACGGTGAAGAATAAGTTGAGCCGGTTGCGAACACTTTTCTATGAAGCTGAAATGTAAGGTTCGGATCATTCAAAAATTTATCTAATCATAAATATTATATAGTAAGATGAGTCAAGTCAGACCAGATGAAGTATCTGCCATACTCCGAAAACAACTTTCCGGATTTGACAACGAGGCGGAAATCTATGACATCGGAACCGTTCTCGAAGTAGGGGACGGGATCGCCAGGGTATACGGTCTTTCGAAAATTCAGGCCGGAGAGCTTGTTGAACTGCCCGATTCACTGGATCAGAACGATAATCCGGTACGGGGGATGGCGCTGAACCTGGAGGAGGACAATGTCGGTATCGTACTTTTTGGAGATTCCAGCATGGTCCAGGAGGGGCATTCGGTTCGCAGGACAAAGAACATTGCTTCTCTTGAGGTCGGTAACGGCCTTTTGGGTCGTGTGATCGACCCGCTGGGACGCCCTCTGGATGGCAAGGGAGCTATAACCGGAGAGACGATGACCCTTCCGCTCGAGCGAAAGGCGCCTGGCGTGATTTATCGCGAGCCGGTAGGCGAACCACTTCAGACCGGTTTGAAAGCGATTGACTCACTGATTCCGATCGGGCGGGGACAGCGGGAGCTGATTATCGGTGACCGACAGACCGGTAAGACTGCAATTGCGGTCGACACCATAATCAACCAGCGGACGACACAGGACTCCGATAAACCGGTTTTCTGTATCTATGTAGCGGTTGGCCAAAAAGGCTCCACTGTTGCCGGAATTGTAAATAAGTTACATGAACACGGAGCGATGGACTATACAGTGGTTGTCTCTGCTCCGGCCAGCTCTTCGGCTCCGATGCGATATATTGCACCGTTCGCCGGTGCTGCAATCGGGGAATTTTTCCGGGATACCGGACGTCACGCACTTGTCATCTATGATGACCTCTCCAAGCAGGCGGTCGCCTATCGGGAGCTATCGCTTCTGCTAAAACGGCCTCCGGGACGTGAAGCGTATCCTGGGGATGTCTTCTATCTGCACAGCCGTCTTCTGGAGCGTGCAGCCAAGATTATTGACAACGATGCCATTGCATCACAGATGAACAATATACCGGATCCACTGAAGAGTAAGATGAAGGGGGGTGGTTCATTGACGGCCCTTCCGGTGATTGAGACACAGGCCGGAGACGTCTCTGCCTATATTCCGACTAACGTGATTTCGATCACAGACGGTCAAATCTTTCTCGATACAGATCTCTTCAACTCCGGAATCCGGCCTGCGATCGATGTGGGTATCTCTGTCTCCCGTGTGGGTGGTTCTGCACAGGTAAAGTCTATGAAAAAACTCTCCGGTACACTGAAACTTGACCTGGCTCAATACAGGGAACTGGAAGCATTTGCCAAGTTCGGTTCAGACCTTGATGCGGCAACGCAGCGGCAGCTCAAGCGGGGCGAACGGACCGTGGAGCTGATGAAACAGAACGAGTATGAGCCGATGCCGGTTCAGGAACAGATCGCTCTTCTGAAAGTAAACAGTGAAGGGCTTCTGGATAAACTCAGAGTCGATCAGGTTCGTACATTTGAAATCAATTTCCTGGAGGCTGTCCGGGCCAAATATGGCGAGAAGATGGCTGATCTCAGCAGGTCAGGCAATCTGGATGATGCATTCGGCAGTGAATTGATCGAGACGGCGAAGGTAACGATCGATCAAATCTCCAGCGCAGCTGAGGAGGCATAACGGATGGCGAACCTTCGGGACATTCGAAATCGTATTACATCGGTCAATAATACCGAACAGATCACCAAAGCGATGAAAATGGTGGCTGCAGCAAAACTGAGGAAAGCTCAGACCCGTATGACGGCGAACCGGCCTTATGTTGCCAAAATGAAGGGTATTACCGGCCGGTTGGCAGCTGCGAACACCGGAAGCAGCCAGCTGCTTCGGAAACCGAAAGAGACAAAGCGGGTGCTCTTTATTGTGGTCGGTTCAGACCGTGGTCTTTGTGGCGGTTTTAACAACAACCTTTTCAAAGAGGTGGAGAGAGAGATCGAAGCCCGGTTTGACTCCTTTCGGAGCAGCGGTGCCCTGGACCTGCTCACGATAGGGCGGAAAGCAGAGGCCCATTTCAAAAAAAGAAATTATCAGGTTGTTAACTCTTTCCCGGGGTTTTTCGACAACCTGAATTTTCCCGATACCGCCTCGATCATGCAGCAGGTGATCGGGCAGTTTACAGACGGGGATTATGACGCTGTCTATCTGGCCTACAATGAGTTTAAATCGGTTATTGTCCAGACAAGAGTGATCAGCCAGCTGCTTCCCATTATCCCGGAACAGCTTCTGGCAGACCAGCCTGGTGATTCCGTGGATCAGTCGGACTATATTTATGAACCGGATGGGGAGCAGATCCTGAACTACCTGCTTCCGGTCTATCTGAATGTACGGCTCTGGAGTGCAGTACTTGAATCAAATGCCTCCGAGCAGGGTGCACGAATGGCAGCGATGGATAACGCCACAGAGAACGCCAAAGAGTTGAAGCGGGATTTAAAATTGCAGTATAACCGTGCGAGACAGAGTGCTATTACCACAGAGATCTCAGAGATTGTTTCGGGTGCACAGGCACTGGAAGAACAGTAACGGAAACCCTATCTTGTCGGGCTGTATGAGACGGAAGTAGTTACTAAGGCAAAGTATTGGGTAATTGAGACGATCGTCTCTGCAGCAGCTTGCAGAGTCGTCAGATTGTGACCGGAGGGATGGCAGAGTGGTCGAATGCGGCGGTCTTGAAAACCGTTGAGCCGCAAGGCTCCGGGGGTTCGAATCCCTCTCCCTCCGCTGAAAGAAGACGGAAGACGGAAGTTAGAATACAGGAATCAGACTCCTGTATTCTAACTCTACCCATAGTCCGCCCGGAGCCCCGCACTCCGGGCTATCTGATCCTGATTCTGTCTTCTACATGACTCTCCTGCGGGTTACGCTATGGGAGCAGTTAAGGAACAGGATTTTCATCTGCTCCGGTAAATAAAAGAGAGTACCGTGCGTTTGTTTACCAGCCCATGTACTGATTAACCTGCGCTTGTATTGATTTTCATCAGTCATACCAGATCTGAATTATGAAAACCTCTCTCTCTATTTTTGGACTCCTTATCCTTTTTTCACAAGCTCTGGCTGCCCAGGATACAGTTCGGGTAGACCTTTCGGAGTTTATCCGGCTGGGACTCGAAAAGTCGGGCCAGGTACAGTATGAAGAGGGGGCAGTCCGGCTGGCAGAAAACCGGATTGATGAAGCGAAAGCAAACCGAATTCTGCCAAGAGTGGAGCTTAATACCAATCACGGGTTGGTCCCCGGCGTCGTCAGCGAGAATCCAGACCTTCCGAGAAGCCAATACTACCTGGACCCGAACCTGACCAACGACTGGGAGAATTGGGCGATCTTTACCAGAGCAGAGATTACAGCCGTTCAGCCGGTCTTCTCCTGGGGTGCCGTGGATAAAGCGATTCGGGCAGCAGAATATGGAGCAATGGCTGCAGAAGGCCGGTTTGAAGCATCCCGGCAGGAGATCGAACTACAACTGGCAGAGCTCTATTACAGCTATCTGCTGGCTCTGGAGATCGAACGCATCCTTGCTGATGCGGAGAGCAAGGTAAATGAGATCGGGCGCAGGATTGAGGAGATGGAAGAGGAGGAGGATCCGGATCTGCAGCAGAAGGATGTTTTCCAGTTCCGGATTTACAAGTCAGAGTTTGAGATTCAGAAAACAGAGGTTCGCCAGAGTATCCAGCGTATTAATCGGATCTGGAACTATTTTTTAGGTGAGGATGGAGTAACGGTCTATCTGCCGGAGTCGGATTTCCTGGACCCGGTACCCGTTCAGATTGAATCCTATGATTTCTATCAGGCAAATGCACTTGGCACAAGGGCTGAACTGAGAGGGGCGGAAGCGGGTATTGCAGCCTATGAGCAGTCGATCGAAGCACTCAAGGCGCAGAGTTATCCGATGCTCTACCTGGGGCTTACTGCCAATTATGCCAATACCCCGAATCGTCCCAGACAGAGTAACCCGTTTATCATCAACAGTACCAACTACATGTCGGCCGGTTTCGGGTTTGGTATTCGTCAAAACCTGAATTTTTCTGCGATTAACAACCGGATCGACCGGGAACGAATTGAGTATAATCGTGTTAAAGATCTTAAGCATGCACTTTCCGACCAGATAATTCTGGAGCTTAACGAGCGTTACATGGAGGCCGTGGTAGCCGAAGAGCGTGTTGACCGGCTGGATGAAGCGTTGGTAACCAGCAGAAGCTGGGTGCGGCATGAACAGTTGAACTACGATTTCGGATTTGGCGAGGTAGAGGACCTGGTTGACTCTGTACGCAAAGAGCTTGAACTACGGGTTGAACTGAAACAGAGTATTTTTGAATTGAACAAGAGGCTGGCGGCACTCTACAAAGCGGCCGGGATACCGGTCAGCCGAATTGAAAACTGAGACCTGGACCAGATCGGTTGTTCGTGATATATGTGAAACCGGCAGGTATTTCAACCGTAAAATAACCGGACAGAATAAACTCTTAACAGTTTCTTGAATACCGGCATGTAATGGTGTTTGAAGAAAAATTAATAAATAGAATGAATCGATTTTTCTTTTCCATACTGCTACTGCTCGCTTCCATGACAGTATCCACACTCTCTGTATCCGCACAGACGGCTGAACAGGAGATCCGTTCGCTTCTGGAGTCCAGAGACAGTGAGATCAAGGAGATCGTCGGGCCGAAAGGGACAGAGCTGGAGGATTCAGAGCGTGAGCGGTTAAAAAGCCTTGTTAATGACATCATCGATTTTGAATCGATGGCCCGTTATGCTCTGGCAAGTACGTGGGAGAGTCTTGAGAGTGACGTGCAGCAGGAGTTCGTATCAATCTTTACCTCCATTGTACGGGACCACTCTCTGAGTCGTCTGGAGATCTACCGGGCGGAGGTACTCTATGAAGAGATTGTAGTGGAGGAGGGGATGGCGCGCGTGGAGACGATCGCACAGTTGGAAGAATCACGAATCCCCGTTGGCTATACGTTGGAGCAGCGCGGACCCGAATGGGTTATCATCGATATGTATATCGACGATGTATCTACGTCAGAATCCTACCGGACCCAATTCCAAAGTATCATCCGTCAGCGTGGTTTCGACGCTCTGTTGGAGAATCTTCGACGCAAAGCGGTACAAACCTGAATGCAGGCTCCGGGTGGTGAAGCGGAGCTGAAGACTACATGAACCTGAGAAAATCAATGAAGAGACTGACTGGCTTGTCCACAATTCTGATCCTGCTCATTACTGCCACAGCTCTGTCTGCACAAGATATTATTCTCTCCCCGTCCGGCCCGATACAGAATAGTGCTCCGGACGATATCTGGCCTCAGACCCTATCGGGAAATACCTATAATGAGTTCTGGACCTACCAGTTCTATCTGGAGGGTGGGATTGACCTCACGATGGTATTCTCGGTGGCCAATTTTGGATCGTTAAAGTCGCCGGTGAGCGGAATCCGGCTTTCGGTTATCGGTTTTGAAGGCCGTGATGTCTATCAGGTGATGCGGGAATACCCGATTGAACGGCTTCATCTGGACCGTGAGAGCTGGGTAATGCGTCTGCGTCCTGACCGTGATATCTGGTTTCGGGGCAAGCTGCCGGAGAATCATGTTGTGAATGTCCAGACCTCCAAGGATGGTGTTGAGTATGACTTGCGGCTGGAACTGAGTAACATCCACCATGGCTACAAGAGGGGAGACGGCCGCTACCGGGTCGATGGAAGTATGATCGGCCTGGTGACTCATATCCCCTATGCGGATGTACGGGGTTATGTCAGGATCAATGAGGTTCGAAAAGAGGTGCGGGGCACGGCCTATATGGATCATACCTTCCAGGACCAGATTACGTCGCGCCTGTTGAGTGAGGGGTACCGGTATGTCTATCACGGAGGGGAGGACGACTGGGATGTGGGCTATTTTCTTGTTCCGGAGGACCGGGATGATCAGAGCGTGTTTGGATATAACCTTCAATTCAGGAACCGACAATTCTCTGCGGATTTTCCGAACAGGCTGGAGCGAATTGGCCGGGAGCGGGTATTCGGCCATGACCTGCCGGCTCGGGTCGAAATCGGATTTCAGAATGGCGAAGATCGAACATTTACCAGGACAAAGGACCTGGAGCGTTTCGCACTGCTTAAAGAACTGGGAGGCCTGGCCCGAAGATTGGCAAGGGGGTATCTGAGTGGCGAGGTGGTGGAGTTCAGGGGAGAGGGGAACATGCGTGGGAACGGCATTACATTTCCGGTACACTACAATATGTTTATTGTGGATTGAGCTGGGAAATTGTCGGGCTCCTAATGTTCCGATACAGTTGATGATTCGGCAATCAGCCGCTCTTTCAGGATTTTTTCAAGATGCACTCTCTGCCTGTCATGCAGCTTTTCCAGGGACTGAAGGCAGAGAAACGTTACCTCCTGACCCTCATGAAGCTTTTGCAGCTTCTTCTTGACCACAGTGGAAAGATCCAGTTCCCCGTTGATCATCAGGGAGTCAGTCTCATCGGCAAACAGCACATTCCGGTTCAGGATCTCCAGGTGATTGGCGAGATAGATGCCTGAAAATTGCCAGATATCGCGGAAAGGATAGGAGATATTCTGTGCAAATGTCTCGGGATGATCCCGGAAGAACTCTTCGAGCGTCTCCTTACGGATCGGGTGGGGAATGTGAGGAGCACGAAAGTACTCTTTTTTCATTCCCGCAAGTTGTGCAGACCGTGCCTGTAGCAGCAGGTGCATTGTGTGGGAGACCCCCAGCAGATTACGGGTGAAGAAGTTAAGAACCCGGTTTAACTGTATCCGGACAGCCCCGTAGTTGCGTAACGGTTTCCACTCGCCACGCAGGACGACTTTTCCGGCGGAGAAAAAGTCCGTTGGTTCTACAGGACGCGTAATGAGGAAATCGTCATTAAAATAGATAAACCTTGAAGCAAGTTCCGGAGTACGCCAAATCGCAGTTTCGATAGAGCGGGAATTGAAGGTAGGAAGCGCCCACTCAAACGATGCAAAGATATCCCGGTGATCCACTATACGAACTCCGAGCCTGGTTCTCTCGCTTGCGGTCAGAAAAGCGGGAATCTGGTTGTCGGTAATGAGGTGGATATACCGGATCCATGGGGCGAATCTTCGAATGGAACAGATACAGTATTGAAGTTCCCCGTTATCAAGAAATCGTGTTTTGGCCTGGCCGGCTGGAATTGTGTGCATACTTCTGTTGCTGCTCCCGCTGAGAGCCTCTGTACGTTTTCGCTGATGTTCCGGGTCATTCCCGTCCACCCAGGTGATTACAGCATCGATTGGACCAGTTGTCACGTTTGAACTCATGCTGTCTCCTATATCGGAATTCCAGAGGGAACCGGCTTCCGGCATGTGAAAAGACGGGTTTTTTTGGGTATTGAAACTCCTAGTGTCGCGTCAACCATACTCTTGAGGGGCTACGCCAGCCGGTAAAATCCCTTCGACAACCCCAACATCACATGGTTGACACGACACTTGCAGGGGGTGAATATAGTAAATTCAGGGATGTTTCGTTAACTGCAGGAGCCTGATCCATCAGAATGCTCAGTAGGATTGTAACAAAAAGATGGATTGGAATACCCTCCGGATGGTACAAATCCAGATTTTTCAAAGTCTCTTCAGACTGAAATCTCCACTTGCTTATTCCCGGCACATCCCGGATCGGTTGTGAGAATACAAACTTATCATAATCAATTACACTTTTGTATTTTATCTGATCTGTTCAACCAATATTACATTGTAATCCACTCGCATGCTGGAACACATACGAAAGCTCTATTGGCTGTTTGACCGGCGTGATAAGCTGAAAATAATCGGCCTTTTCTTCCTGATGATGATTGCATCGATTATAGATGCGATCAGTGTGAGTGCGATTCCTGCACTGGTTGCGATTCTGGCAGACGGCGAAGCGGTTTTAGAAGATGAACGCTTTCTGCGGGTCTGGGAATTGGCCGGAGTGGAAGAGCCGACAGATCTGATCGTATTCGGTTCAATCTTTCTCGTAACTGCTTTTCTGCTGAAAAACGGCTATCTGGCTTTCTACAAATATATCAGTACAGTTTTCATCTTCAAAAAGTATGCCCAGCTGGGAGATCGTCTGTTTGCACGCTATATGGACGCGCCCTACTCCTATCACCTGAACCGGAATTCAGCACAACTGCTGCGAAACGTGACGCAGGAGACTCAACTGCTGGTACTCAACTTTCTCTTCCCGATGTTAAAGCTGTTGCTGCACCTCTCTGTGATCATTATGGTGACGGTACTGTTGTTGATCTTCGTGGATTTTATGATTACAGGGATCATTCTGGTGGTTCTGGGGGGTGGTTCCCTGCTTTTCATGCGGGTTTTGAAAAAGCATATCAAAAAATATGGCAGGGAGGAGCAGGACTACCGCAGCCTGATGATCCAGTCGGTCAATGAGGGGATCGGGGGGCTTAAAGACGCCAAAGTCTCAGGGCGAACCGGTTTCTTTCGGAACAGGTTTCGGGCCAGTATCCGTAAAACAACCAAAGCTTCCGGGTTTCGGGAATTCATCGAGCAGCTCACCATTCCGATGGTTGAAACCATTGCGGTTGTCGGTGTTCTCTTTATTGCCCTGCTTATGGTCTGGCAGGGTCAGACACTTCAGGCTATTATACCGGCTTTGACGATGCTTGCAGCTGCCACCGCCCGCCTGATGCCCGCTTTCCGGATTGTGGTTCAACACTATACCAAAATCCGGTACTACAGCTATGTTGTGGACCCGGTCTACGATGATTTGCAGGAGATCAGCCGGCTTAACAGAAGTGAGCAGTCTCCCGGAGATGAGAAGAAACTGCCACATAACAAGGCAATCACGTTCAACAATGTCAGATATCGATATCCGGAGAGCGACGAGTATGCAATCGACGGAATTTCACTGACGATCAAGAAAGGGGAAGCGGTTGCCTTTGTTGGCCCGTCCGGCGCTGGTAAAACGACTATCGTCGATCTTCTGCTTGGCCTTCTGCAGCCACAGGACGGATCGATTGAGGTAGATGGAATGGATATTCGGGAGCACAGGTTTGGCTGGCAGCAGAATGTAGGGTACATCCCGCAGTTCATCTATCTGAGCGACACCACCATCCGGGGGAATATTGCTTTCGGACTTCCTGAAGGCCAGATCCGGGAGGAGTTGCTTTGGGACGCACTCCGGGCAGCTCAGCTGGAGAGCTTCATCGAGCAGCTTCCGGATGGCCTCGACACGATCATTGGAGAGCGCGGGGTACGCCTCTCCGGAGGGCAGCGTCAGCGAATCGGGATCGCCAGGGCACTCTACCACAATCCGGAAGTACTGGTAATGGATGAAGCGACCTCTGCCCTGGACAATCAGACAGAGCGGCTGGTCGTTTCTGCCATTGAAGGGCTGCGTGGAGATCGTACTCTGATTACAATTGCACACCGTCTAACGACTGTACGAAACTCGGACAGGCTTTTCTATCTGGAGGATGGAATACTGTGTGATTCCGGAACTTACAACGAGCTGGAAGAGCGGCTTCCACAGTTCCGGCTTATGACAACAGTGGAGCCGGCTGCGGAACAGTCCGGCCGCAAGTAGAACAGGAGTGATGGCCAACAGAAGCATGACAGCAGAGGGACCGCCGGTGAGGAGATTCTCGAAAGAGGAGGGGTATGTGTACAACTCATATGGCCCGGCCACGTATCTGAAGCATGTAGTAGCGAGCTTGAGTACACTGAGAAGATATGACAAGGATCGGCCGGTTGCACTTGTCTGTACGGATGAACACCGCCAGCTCCTGAAGGAGTATCAACTGACTTCCATGTTTGATGAGATCCTGCCAATCCGGGAAGAGCATGCCTCTATTGTCGGTTTCAAGCACAATCTCCACTCCTACATGCCTTTCCGAAGGAACCTGTACCTGGATAGTGACATCGTCTGGTGCAGGAATCCTGATCCACTCTGGACGTCACTCTCCATCTACGACTTCACAATTACCGGGTTGCAGGTTTCCGACAACTTTTTTGGAGCTTCCAAGAGTTTTTCGGTACTGTCGGACATACTCTTTCAACGCCGCAGCCGAACTTTGAACCGGTTTGGTATTACCCAGCTCAGCCGGGTGCAGAGCGGCATGATCTATGGAGCGGACAAGGAGTTGACCCGGTCGATATGCGGGTTGGCTGCCGATATCCTCAGCCGGAAAGGGGAGACTCATTTTCAGAGTCGACTCTCGGAGAAAGGGAGAAACCAGGAGTCGTGTGAATGGAGCCTGGCGATGGCGATGGCAAAAAAAAATCTGCAGGTCTATCCCTGGCACCAGGGCCATGAGAGCCCTCAGCTTGATTACCTGAAAGAGTATACCCGACACGATCCGGATTTCAGGAAGGTGGAGTGTACGTTCTATTGCGATCCATTTGTCTATAGTTTACGGGGCTTGAAGTCGAACTGGATACGTACCAGATTATTGTGGCTCTTCTCTCTGTTTCCCGGAATGGGAGATTATATAAAGACCACCCCATACTGTCTCCATTTTGGATGGGTGCATCAGAAGAAGCCTTTTTTTGACTTTGCAGAGCGAAACTGGATGAGGTTGACCGTCGAAACGACCAGAGGTACTATGGCATGAGAACCGCTTCTGGCGTGTGGGATTCAGGCAGAAGGTGTGTATGGAGTACCACTCTTCTTTATTGGGTTGATTCCTGTATATTGTGTCAGATATTTCCGTGCTGATCGGGATTGCTGGAAGAATGAAAGCTTGATCGAATATTCGGTATTATGGGGCAAACAAAATTTTTATATGTTATTCTGGCGATTATTTTTGCCGGAGTCGTGATGGTTCTGATCATGAATGTTCTGGATCAAAATGACGATGACACGGTTCTCCGGGAGGTTCAGTTGGAACTGCAGCAGATTGCCGATGCGGCACATGATCACTACCAGAAACCCGGCCTGTTGGGAGGAGGAGGGAAAGCCTTTGACGGCAGTGGAAGCGGGAGCCGAATCCGGCTGGAGGAGCTTCTGAACAGTGCGGAACAGAACGGGAAGAGACTCGAGACGGCGAACGGGATCTACCTTCTGGATGAAATCAGTGAACAGAGTATCACAATTATTGCAACCATGAAGGATTCCCGATTTGAGGAGGCTCCGGAGGAGCAGGCCTTTATCTCAGCACGAATCTGCCGGGACAGGATGGTATTGTCTCAATTGAATGAAGAAGCGCCCGATGAAGAGGAGTGCCTCACCGGTGAATAACTGCCGGGCAGCCGGACAAACCCTGTAACCGAAAAACGTATGCCAGGATATCTTACAGAGAAATTTATTCTCCATTCGTTTTTATTTTTTGTTGCCCTGGTGATTCTACCGCTTCTTTTCTACGGACAGCCCAGTTATGTAATTCCGAGAGGTGTTTTTATTGGTGGAATTTTCGGGGGTATTTATACATTTTACGACTTTAAGCGGCGCAATATCTGGCCGCTTTTTGATAACTTTCGGTATCCGAAAGGCCTTTTGTTATCGGTTCTATTCCTGTTGTTTCAGGCATTTTCTCTGATTCTATATCCGTTTTTTTGAACTATTCTGCCACTCTTCTGATCGACCGGATCTTCTACCAGATCGCCGACAATGTGATTCTGAAAGAAGTCTCTGCAGCGGTACATCCTGGGAAAATTACAGCCATTATCGGTGAGTGCGGGTCGGGCAAATCGATTCTGTTGAAGATCGTTGCCGGTCAGGTGGCGGCGACCGGAGGAGTAACCCGCCTTGATGGTAAGACCTTTCAAAAAAAGTCTCTTTTCAGGAGATTCAAAACGATCGGATATCTGCCGCAGCGTCCGATGTTGCCGGATGAGTTTTCTGTGGAGCGGGTACTCCGTACAATGCCGAAGACCGCTTCCGGGAATTTTTTAGACGACAAGGTAATTTCGACTATCCGAAAAGAGAGGGTCGGGGCACTTTCAGCAGGTGAACGGAGGTACCTGGAACTTTCCGTGATCTGCAGCCTGCCTCGAAAATATCTCCTTCTGGATGAACCGATGACAGCAGTTGAACCGGTATTTGCAGAGCTGATTCAAAAGAAAATCCGAGAAGCCGCCTCGGCCGGGAAGGGTGTTCTGGTTACAGACTTCACACACCGTTATGTCTCTGAACTGGCCGACCACTTCTATCTGCTGGACAAGGGCGAATGTCACTACCTTGACGGAGACCTGACGATTGAACTGGTCAACAGGGGATTTCTCAAGTAGATAGCAGGAATTCAGCTGAGTGTTTGCAGGACTTACGCCACAGTAGATTCGACGTAACTTCGACAGACTCCCAGGGAGCAGGATCTGCTGCTGAGCCGATGATCCATATAGATTCGTCTACAGTGAGATCCAGGGGAATTTCCGGAAATCTGGTTTGCGCTTCTCCAGGAATGCATTTCGCCCCTCTTCCGCTTCGTCGGTCATATAGGCGAGCCGGGTCGCCTCCCCGGAGAAGACCTGCTGTCCCACTAACCCGTCATCGACCAGGTTAAAGGCGAATTTGATCATCCGGATTGCTGTCGGGCTCTTTCCGAGAATCTCCTGAGCCCATTCGATCCCCGTCTTCTCAAGTTCATCGTGTGGCACAACAGCGTTTACCATCCCCATTTCATACGCTTCCTCTGCGGAGTAATTTCGTCCCAGAAAGAAGATTTCACGTGCACGTTTCTGTCCGACCTGTCGTGCCAGCAGTGCGGAACCAAAACCACCGTCGAAACTGGCTACATCTGCATCTGTCTGTTTGAAAATAGCGTGCTCCCTGCTTGCCAGAGTGAGGTCGCAAACCACATGCAGGCTGTGTCCTCCGCCAACTGCCCAGCCGGGGACGAGACAGATCACAACCTTGGACATAAACCGGATGATTCGTTGAATGTCAAGAACATTGAGGCGTTGTACACCATCTTCACCCTGATATCCACTTGCTGATCGCACTTTCTGGTCGCCACCCGAACAGAAAGAGTAGACGCCATCTTTAGCGGGCCCCTCTCCTGTCAGCAGAATGACTCCGATAGTGGTATCCTCACGTGCATCGATCAGTGCCTCCTCCATCTCAAATAGTGTCCGGGGCCTGAAAGCATTGCGAACCTCCGGCCTGTTGATGGCAATACGGGCGATCCCGTCCATTTTGGAATAGGTGATATCCTGATACTGTTTATTCTGTGTCCAGCTCATGGTTTACGTGGTTAATGAAGGTTTCAATTTCATTGGCCCAAAGGGCAGGGCGGTCCAGATGGACCCGGTGCCCGCTTCCCGGTACAATTCGAAGTCGGGAGTCGGGCAACAACTGATTCATATCAGTATGAATCGAGCAAAATTTTTCATCGGCCTCTCCGGAGAGGAGACAGACCGGAAGATACAGATCCTGTAGCCTGTGAACCAATGAGGGCATGCTGCCGGTTCCGAACCCTCGCAACACGGCAGCAATGGCTTGGGGAGACTGCTCCCGCATGATTTGTTCATAGAGTCTGTGGCGGCGGGTACCTCTGTTTTCGGTTTCATTGTTAACACCCGGACGTGGTTGAAAAAGCGAAAGTCTGTGCCACCGCTCCAGAAACAGAGGATAATTTGAGAGAATCTGAATGGCACGCTCTTCATCCAGCTTCCGTCTCTCCTCACGTTGCCACTCCTGCCCGATTCCGGCTGTACTGCTCTCCAGTATGAGCCCTTTCAGTTGATTTTGATGGGATATGGCGTATTGCAGGGCGAGCCGTCCACCCATTGAATAACCGTGCAGAAAGAGTGGTGAATGGCCGAGTCGGCTGACCAGGATTTGAAGTGAATCTGTCAGCCTCTCTGTTCGGTACCGTTCACTGTTCGGGCCCCCTCCGCTCTCTCCATGGCCCGGGAAGTCGACCGTGACAGGATTGCAAAACTGCTTCAACCTTTTCATCAGTGGGGTGAAGACCCTTCCGGAGCCCATAAAACCGTGTATCAGCATCAGCCAGGGAAGTTTCGGCCGGTTTTGATGGATCTCAAAATTCCATGCGATATGATTACAGCAGAGGATCATCCGGACGTGATGTACATCTCTTTGCACCATTTTTCAAATCGGTCACCCCAGGAATGAAGAGAATATTCCCCCTCAGCCACCTGCCGGCAGGCCCTCCGGTCTATCTGTGAAAGTTTCTCAACAGCTTCAATCAATCCATCTACCGAGTCCGGACAGGTCAGGAATCCGGTCTTTCCATCCTCGATGATCTCTGCCGGACCGCCCCGCTGGTAGCTGATGACCGGAACACCACATGCGAGTGCTTCCAGGGCAACAATCCCGAACGCTTCGATCCAGCGCGGCGTCATGAGCAGTGCTTTGGCCTTTCGGATAGAGGCCTGTAACTTCTCCCGTCCAAGAAATCCTTCATAACGGATCGGCGCATCCGGAAACTGCCGGTTAATCTCGTTCCAGTAATCAGGCTCCTCCAACTTTCCCAGAATTCGCAGCTGGATTCCGGTTCGATCTGCCAGTTCCACTGCATCCGCGAGCCCTTTCTCTTTCGAGATCCGGCCGATCCAGACAATATAGCTATCCGGTTCGGCGCAAAATGTGTAGTGTGCAGTGTTAATACCACACCCGAGCGGAATCAGGGACTCCGGCTGGGGAAACGTTTCCGCCTGGGTACGGGTGTAGCATGCGAGCCGACCGGGAGTACGTTTTGCCAGTTGGGTGATCTCATAGTCCATTGCATCGTTCAAGGAACTCATTGTAATAAAGTGGCCCATCGGTGTATCGAGTTGAGGGGTCATGTAGAGTGGTGTCCAGTCGTAGGCAAAGTTGATGATCAGGTCTGCTTCCTCTTGTCGCTCGACAAGGTATCGGCACATGTTGGATAGAATACCGTTTTGCGGGGTAAAAGCACGGGCTGTGCGGGACTGGTGCTGTGCTGTTGGCTGGAGTACACCGAAGATCTCTGTCAGGTGAACTGCCGGAAGGCGTGAGCCTTGCGGGGCGGCAACTTCAACATAGTAGTTTCGACTGATAAGCAGCCTGGAAAGCGCAGCTACGGTATATTCGACACCTCCTCCGATCCCGGAGCCGAGCGGAGCAACCGGCGTGGAGAGTAAGAGCAGGTTTCTGGGGCGTTGCATGGGGTCGGTTGTAGTGAAATCGGGACGCTATCGGGTTGTGAGATTTTTCCTACCCGTTCCAGAGGGCCCGGCGCAGATCCATGGATGCTTCCGGATCAGTCTGGCATTCGAGAATCGTTGTTTTCGGTTCGAGATAGTTCTCCGGGTCAATCTTGCTCAATTTTTCAAGAGAGTCAACCAGCAGATAATCCAGGCCGTGCGCTCTGGCCAAAGACTGGAAATCCACATCCTGAGGGGTTTCAAAGTAGGTCTTAAAATACTCTTCCTGCTCCCGGACCGGCAGCATCCGGAAGATCGTTCCCCCGCCATTGTTCAGGATAACAACCAATACGGGGTGGCCTACTTTCTGTGCGGAAAGCAGTGCATTGGAGTCGTGCAGAAATGCCAGATCACCCATGAGGCAGATCAGCGGCCGGCCTGCAGCCGCCTGAATGCCCAGCCCGCTGCTCAGAATGCCATCTATCCCGGCAGCACCCCGGTTTGCAAAAATCCGGGTTCCGGTGATCAGAGGAGATCCGAAAAGGGCAAGGTCACGGATGGGAAAGGAGTTGGAAACCATCCAGTCAAACCGGGTTCCTGAACTCCGGCTCAGATGGCGGATAATATGTCCGTCGGTGAGTGTCGGAGCCTGTTCCAGTAATTCACTCCGCCGCTCCAGAGCACGCTGTTCATGGGTAAAGAAAGATTGAATCCAGCGGTTCTTTTTCGGTTTTACCGGTTCAGTATCGAGTGTATCCCCGGTAAGAAAAATACGTTCATCACTGGTATACAGATCATCCTGCCAGCCACTTCGGGAGAGGAACTGGAGAGTTGGAATGTCGCGGCATTCGGCCAGTAACAACTGAAGGGAGTGGTTGACCGGAACTGCTCCAAACCGAAGGATCAGGTCCGGCCTGAGCTCTCTGCGGCAGGTATCGTGACGAAGGAACTGATCATAACCGGTGATGGTGTTTTCAGTTTGGGGGATACCTGAACCGGGTTCCAGGAAAAGGGGTGCCTGCAGTTTCTCTGCCAGGGAGTGGATAGAATGGACGGGAACGCTGAAGGGGTGTCCGGGCCCTCCGATGATCAGCGGGCGTTGTGAACGGTTCAAAAGCTCCAGAATTTCAACTGAAAGGTGTACTGTGGAACGCGAGGCAGCATCGTACTGCTTCCGTTTTTGTTGCTCCAGTTGACTTCTGTTTCGCTCTTTTTCATCACTTAGTGAGTTTGCTGACGGTTCCAGAGGCTTTCGGAAGGGGAGATTGACATGGGAAGCACCTCCGTACCGAATGGAGCTCTCCACAGCCTGGGCAGCAATCCGCTCCAGCTGGCGGTAATCACGGGATTCGTGGACCGGTTCACCTGCCTCGTGGAACCAGACTGCCTGTTCGCCAAAAAGTTTGATCTGGTCAATTGTCTGCGAACTGCCGCTGCTTCTGAGGTGCGGTGGCCGATCGGCAGAGAGAATCACGATCGGTACACCGGACTCTTTAGCTTCCACAACCGCAGGCAGATAGTTTGCCAAAGCTGTACCGGAGGTACAGATCAAAAGGGCAGGAACTCCATCGGCCTTTCCGGTCCCGAGTGCCTGATATGCGGCAGACCGTTCATCCAGTACAACACGTTTTGTGAATCCCGGGTGTGTAGCAGCAGCAAGTGTCAGGGGAGTGGAACGGGAGCCGGGTGACACGATAATGTGACGTATACCCAGGTTGAAGAATGCCCGAAGCAGGGTGGAGGCCCAGGTGAGTGAATCAGCCATCTCAGGAGGCAGCCTGTTTCAGAGCATTGAGCAGGGGGGCAAACTTTAGCTGTGTCTCCTCCCACTCTCTGTCCGGGTCTGAGTCTGCCACTATTCCGCAACCGGCAAACAGCGAGGCTTTCGTACCATTGACAAGCGCACTGCGGATGGCGACAGAGAATTCTCCGTCTCCGTTCAGATTCGCCCAGCCAATCGGGCCGGCATACCATCCCCGGTCGATCGTTTCGATCTCCTCGATGTAAGGAATCGCCTGAGCCCTCGGGTAGCCCCCGACAGCAGGAGTCGGATGGAGTGTTCCGGCAAGTTCGTGGATCGTAATATTGTTGCGGGCTCTGGCACGGATGGGGGTGAAAAGGTGCTGAACGTTATCCAGTTTCTTGATCCTTGGAAGAGCAGGGTGTTCCAGATCACGGCTCAGCGGCTCAAGGTTTGCCCGGATATCCCGGACTACAAAGTCATGTTCAGAGCGGTCCTTCAGGCTCTCCATCAACCGGTGCTCAAGGGCGGAATCCTCCGAAGCACTCTCTCCGCGGGAGATACTCCCTGCCAGCCCTTCCGTCAGAACCCGGTTGTGGCGCAGAGAGATAAGCCGCTCGGGGGTGGCGCCGATAAAAGCCGGACCGTCGTTACTACGGACCAGAAATGTGGTACACCCTGGAAAATGCTCACGGAGATGGTAGAGAGCACGGGAGATACGAATCGGCCGATCAGTCTCGAGATCTATCTTGCGTGCGATTACAATCTTCTGAAATGTGCCTTTTCGAATCAGTTCACGGCTTTTTTCGACCTGTTTCCGCCACTCTTGCAGTGATCCGGACGAAACCTGTACACCATCCTCCTGGGAGTTGTCCCCCTGATGATAGCTGCATATCTGTGCAGAGTGATCCAGGAACCGGGAGTATTCATGGTGAAGCTGTTCAAGAATTACTCTGACACTCTGCCCCTTCAAACGGAGCGTGAGTGTGAGGAGGTGAAGATCCCCTTCTCTGAGTATACTCCATTCCGGAAGAACGAAACGGGCTGCGCCGAACGAGGCCCACTCTTTCCGGATGTTGTAGTCGGAAAAGGAGTAACCGCCTATTAAAAACGGCGAGGCGAGAGGGTGGTTAAGGGAAGAAAAGGAGGCGGTTTGAAGCTGGAGACGGCGTGTGAGCCGGCTGATATCCCGAAAACGGTTTTTGCCGGTCGAGCGCAGAATATCCGCTGTCCCTCCGGTTGCAATAGCAAACTCCTGGTCCGGTTTCTCCCAATAGTAGATCTGGTTGCTCTCTGGAAGTTGTTCGATATAGGCGAGCGGATCTACATCCTGCACCGGTATAGAGACCGAGAGCCACTCCTTCTCCGGATACAACTCCGCAGACCGGCAGATAAACCGGGCCAGAGCATCCAGGTCAAGTTGCTGAGGGGTTAGATTCAGGTCCGTAAAGTCAGAAGGGGAGAATGATTCCATCGAGATATCGAACTATATACCGGATATATCGTTTTCTGTTTGCCAGGAGTACGGTATCCCCGATTGCAATTCAGAGCGACTTTTACAACTTCTGTCACGGCCTCGGTCTTGAACAACTGACAGGCCCTCAAACGCTCCGTTTCAATACTTTCAATATAAATTGAAAATTAGAAATTTGAAAAGAAGAATGTTCAACGTCCAGCCTGTAGCAATAGTGAGCAGGATAAGATCAAAAGAGGGGGTTAACGGACGTTGTTACAAGGGAAAAGGAGGAGCCGGCCGGGTAGAAATGGAATGGGGTATCCGTCTATGACTACTTTCTCAGCGGGCGTCGTCTACGCCGCCGGTTTCGTACGGGTTAAAGATACCATACTCCTTCGGGTCGAACTCTGCGAGTTCATAAAAATAGTCCCAGGCAAGTGCGCTCTGGCCCTTGTCATTCACCCAGTTTGGGTGGCTCTGTTTGATCAGGCCGACCACCCGTTTGGCATACTCTACACGTTCACGCTGATCCTCAACGCGCGGAATCGCACGGATCATCAGGTCGAGATTGTAGCCACAGTCGTAATCTTTCGGTTTACTCTGAGTCAGAAACATTGTCTACTTTTTGATTTGCAATATGGAAATGTATGAAATTTTCCGG
Organism: Balneolaceae bacterium; assembly: GCA_040905265.1. Taxonomy (GTDB): domain Bacteria; phylum Bacteroidota; class Rhodothermia; order Balneolales; family Balneolaceae; genus JBBDRW01. Next base: position 23,211 of record JBBDRW010000114.1, read on the forward strand.
AGGTTCGCCTGTCTGATTGAATGTACTGTGCGTACGATCTTTCATTCGCCTCGTTACGATCCCGATAACCCGACAGACTTATGGTGCAGAGAAGGAGGCAATGGATCGATAAAATGCACATGGCCTATTCATCTCCCTCCAGAAAGCCTTGTTCTTTCATCCAATCATCATTAAAGATTTTCTTTACATAGCGGGTACCACTGTCCGGGAGGATCACTACCATCAGTGCATCCCTGCCCGGACGCTCGTTTCTGGCAAACTCAAGCGCTCCATAGACGGCTGCTCCACAAGATCCGCCTGCAAAAATCCCCTCTTTTTTTGCAAGATCCCGGGTTGCCTGGAAGGCATTCTTGTCATTTACCTGAACCACATGGTCGATCAGGCTGAAATCCATGTTTTCCGGCAGGATATCCTCGCCTATCCCTTCTGTGAGATAGGGCTTGACCTCATTTTTGTCAAATTCGCCCGTTTCAAAATATTTTCGATAGACAGAGCCGACGCTGTCCACCCCGATGACCTGGATCTCCGGATTCTGCTCCTTCAGATAGCGGGCGACACCGGAGATGGTTCCGCCGGTTCCCATCCCTGCCACGTAATGGGTGATCTTCCCTTCCGTCTGCTTCCAGATTTCAGGGCCGGTCCCCTCATAATGAGCTTGTGTATTACTTGGGTTGTCATATTGGTTCGGATAATAGGAGTTGGGTGTCTCCTCGCTCAGGCGGCGGGCGACCGAGTAGTAGCTCTGCGGGTCATCTGGCTCCACGTTGGTCGGGCAGACGATCACTTCTGCTCCAAGAGCCCGCAGGAGGTCGATTTTCTCTTTGCTTTGTTTATCGGTTGTTGTAAAGACACAGTTGTACCCTTTGATGACAGCTGCTAATGCAAGCCCCATTCCGGTATTGCCTGAGGTTCCTTCGATGATCGTTCCTCCCGGTTGGATCAACCCGGCTTTTTCGGCATCTTCAATCATCTTGATCCCGATCCGGTCTTTCACACTCTGGCCCGGATTCATAAACTCCACCTTGGCCAGAACAGTCAGGTCGAGCCCCTCTGTCATCTTGTTCAGTTTCACAAGTGGGGTGTTGCCGATCGTTTCCAGGATAGAATTGTAATACATATACTGTTGTTAAGTTTGCAGCCGTCCGGTTGTCAAAAAAAAGTTTTGCAGAATATAGCAAAATACAGCTTCAATCTCTCCAACCATACAAACGAACCGAACCAACGATTTATGAATGAGAAAAAAAAGAAGAAACCACAGGGAAGCCAGGTTGAAATCGAGCTCACCGACCAGGAGGCGACCGGTACCTATGCCAATCTGGTAATGATCACCCACTCTCCTTCGGAGTTTGTACTCGACTTCATCGCGGTAATGCCAGGCCTCCCGAAAGCGAAGGTGGTCAAGCGTATGATACTTACCCCGGATCACGCCAAACGGCTTGCAAACGCTCTGAATGAAAACGTCCGGCGCTTCGAAAGCGAGCACGGTACGATTACGGGCAAGGAGAAATTCGACGTCCCATTTAACTACCGGGGGCCTACACCGGAAGCGTAATGAGATTCGAAAACCTGTCCGAAACAGTGGGGCTCGCCGAAGCAGAGCGCGCGAGGCGGATCACAGGTTGACGCGACATCCGGGTTCTTCAACAGATATTTTTTTTAGAGAGGTATACCATCTGGTTTTGGATATCAGTACCTTTCTTTATTTACCGAAAAAATAATGAACATACAGACACGATCCCTGCTTTTCGGGCTGCTTCTGGTAGCCGCCGTTTCAACTCCTGCATCCGCTCAAAACTGGGAGGTGGGCCTTGATTTCATGCTCGGGTTCCCGCAAGGCGAATTCAAGCAGAACGTGGATGCTGTCGGATTCGGGCTTGACCTGACCGGCCTTTACCTCTTTTCGAATGCTCCGTTTGCAGCAGGGCTGGATCTGGGTGTAATGACCTACGGCAACACGAGCCGGCGCGAACCGTTTAACCCGAATATACCCGAAGTGAACATCCGGGTAGAGACCTCCAACAACATCGCTTTCGGCCATTTTCTTTTTCGGATTCAACCCCGGGGAGTTCCGTTCCGGCCCTATGTGGACGGGTTGTTCGGATTCAACTACCTCTATACGGAGAGCAAAGTACAGGACGAACAAACCTTCGAGGATATCGCAGGTTCCAACAATTTCGATGATATCTCTGTTAGCGGTGGAATTGCGGCCGGCGCGATGATCCGTCTTGTCGATACAACTGATCCCGATTCAGGAAACCGGATTAGTGTTTTTCTGAACCTGCGTACCCGTTACCTTCTGGGGGGAGACGCGGAGTATCTGAAAGAGGGTTCCATGCGCCGAGAGAACGGAAATCTGGTCTACGATGTCGAGCGGTCCCGTACAGATATTCTAACCACACAGGTCGGGGTTGTTGTCCAGATTTTCTGAGGGAGTTACTGAACAGGAACAACAAGGTTCTCGGTTCAGAATCAAAGAAGCCCCCGCATCAGGTAATACCGTACTCCTGCCTGGAAATGAAACGATCGCCGGTCTTGAGTCATATTAGCCCCATTCTCATAATCGGGAAAGTAGAAGTAATTAAGTCCCGAGAAGAGTACGAACCTGTCCTCAATGAAATAATTGATCTGAGAGTTGAATAGCATCATGGACCGGGGAGATGTCATACCGAACCTTTCATAAGTTGCTCCGGCATTCAACAGGACTCTATCGGTAAGGGTATAGAGCCAGCTGCCTCTTGCACGGTAATGTACGACTGTTTGCAGGGAAGAGTCGTGCAGCGGTATGTTTATCGAGACGGATGATTGAAAAGCTAACTGGTGTTTCAGCGTAATGTTTTTACTCCAGGCTCCGGAAAGTGAAGGCAGAAAGAATGTATTCTGTGTCAATTGACTCTCTTTTAATCCGGAGACTCTGTCACTTTCCTGATTATAAAAAACTGAATAGTGAATTCCGGCAGCCATCTTTACTTCCCAACCTTGATTGCGCTGACCGATCGTTTCCGATGTGACATCGGTGAGGTAGAGGAGGTCAAACGGTTCAAGTGTACCCAGATCCGTTGTCAGGAGCGGATCCAGATCTCCCCAAAAATGTTTTTGTGGTCGGTCAAAACTCTGCTGGTAACCATGAAACCGGGTAAAATGGCTTGCAGCCTGATGAAGATCACCTGATCCCAGTGATTGCCCGGTCTGCAGAGACTGCAACCGTTCATTCAACCGAAGTGAACGGATCATAGGATTTACATTTCTTATCCTTCCATACCCGATCCCAACAGAGAGGGTTGTGTTGAAACTCCTCTGGAGCTCCCTGAGATCCACTTCTGTTGTACCCTGGGAGACGGTCTCTTCACGAAGATCGGTCTGTACAAATTCACCTGTAGAATGGCCGTTGAAGAAGAGGTTGGAGTCCTCTCTGTACCACTGCTCCCGCAGGTTCCAATTGGTGTCGAGTTCGAGCGTGTGTCCGGACTCCTCCTGATCGCTGAAGAACTCTCTGTCTTGCCGGACAAGATTGATCATAGGATTCAGGATGAATGTAGAGATTCGCTCTTCAGATTCATGATATCTTGTATAGAGGGGGGATATTTCACCTTCATATTGATTATTAATAGATGAAGCATTCTCCCGGTTGCTACGCTGACGTGTTCCATTGAGGCTAAAATCGAGATAGAGATTGCTATATCCCCAGGCGGGCAGCCGGTAATCAAGCAGTGATTGAATGTTTTCCGGCTCAGAAAACCCTGTACTATTCTGAGCAACTGTGATAGATGAAGAAAGAGTTATGATGAGTAATAGCAAGAGATGCTTTGTCATAACAGAGGCGCTTGAATTTGGATTATCATTATTAATAAAACAGTAGATAAGCCATCTTACGAACATACCTCATCACCATGAATAACATGATCATGTTATTCATGGTGAGATCGAAAATGTTCCATTCAATGGAATTGTAACAAAAAATGGAGCAGTTTCACAAAGCCTGCATATAGATTGATTCTGTCCTGTCAGGAAGCTGACAGCTTGCGTATACTAATCCAGATACTCCACATCTACGGTGAAGTCAATTTCGAGCCGGATTGCATCTGCAACGCTGAGTACAGAACCAACACTCGGTTTCTCCATGCCGAACTCTGCAAACGTAAACTCGGTACGGGCTGTTCCGCTCATGGTCCCTTCGCCGTACTGCACATTCACCCGCCAGCTGGTCGGTTGGGTCGCCTCTTTGATGGTAAGGTTGCCGATGATATCAAAGGTTCCGGTTCCGCTGTCTGGCAGTGGAAACTCCAGGTTGCGTGTCTGGATTGGAACCAGTTCTACAGTCGGATAGTTGGCGGTATCCAGGGTGTTTCGCTGAATATAGCCGTCTCTGCGGCTGCTGTCGCTGGTCAGGCCGGTGATGTCTACCACTACACTTGACTCACCCGGTATAACAGCTCCCTCTGCATTAAACAGAATAACTCCGGATATCTCATTGGTTTCACCAACCGCATCATTCGGGAAATCAAAACCGGCAAGTTGTTCCCGGACCAGGAATCGAGCAGTGCTGTTTTCAGTGGTTAGAACCATACGGACACTTTCAAACAGATCCGTTTGAGAGACATTATGTTGATGTAATCCCTCCTCTTTTACACCGGAAACGTCTGTTAATGGCTGAGCGGGTAAAGATAGGCCTGCCCATGCAAAAAACGTGATGATGGCAGTAAATGTGAGGGATGGTATGTATCTGTTCATAAGGTAGTGGAAATTGTTTGGGTGGTAAAGATTGGAATCGACGGACAGTATACCTCCAGCCCGGTATATTATCAAGAGAGGGTTCGGCCGTTCATGTTGATGTAAAAAAGCAGGAGTAAGAGTATTGAATCGAGAAGGGGTGAACTCTCGAACAAAAAAAGAATGGAACAGATAGTAGTTTACAACTTTTAACAAATAGAATTATTTTTTTTTAAAAGTGATGTAAACCGGTTTCAAATGTAAAATACTCTCTCTTATCACAGAAACGAAGTTTTTCAGGATCTTTTGCTCTTGTTTTTAAGTGTGTCAATGACATTTATCGAAAATATTGTTTTATAAATGTGAATTTGACACTTTAAAAACAGCGCGTGGAAGCGCTTTGATATTCAAACAGCCAGGTCAGGCTATACGTACTGTTCGTTCCATACACGAACCAGTTAAAAAGCGCTTCCGTCAGTAAACTACCACCAACAAACAGAGAACAATGATCAAACAGTTTCAAAGAGTCATCTTATACAAACTTCTGGCCGTGCTTCCATTGCTGTTACTTTGGAACACCGGCTATGCCCAGCATGAGGTTACCGGAACTGTCGTAGATGCCGGTACACAGGAGCCTCTGCCCGGAGTCAGTATTCTTATAGAGGGTACTTCTCAGGGGACTTCTACAGACCTTGACGGTGCCTTTGAATTGACGACACCCAATGACCAGTCGACTCTGGTTTTTACGTTTATCGGGTATACAACACTAACTGTACCGCTTGAGGGACGAAGTGAACTCTCAATCGCCCTTGAATCGAGTGTGTTGATCGGGGACGATGTGGTTGTGGTCGGGTACGGAACACAACGAACAGAAAGCCTTACCGGTTCGGTATCTTCCATCTCCGCAACGGATATGGCAAGAGTTCCCGTACCAACGGTTACGCACGCACTTCAGGGAATGGCGTCCGGCCTTCAGTTGCTTGACGGAGGAGACAGGCCTGGCCGTAATCAACTGGACCTTCTCATCAGGGGGCAGGGCTCACTTGGCCGTGGTGGCGACACCGGGAGTGCAGCAGCCTCTCGACCCCTCATATTGATCGACGGGGTAGAGGGAAATCTCTCCAGTGTGGATATTGACGATGTGGAGAGAATTTCAGTGTTGAAAGACGCCTCGTCAGCAGCTATTTATGGCTCACGTGCAGCAAACGGTGTTATTCTGATCACCACCAAGCGTGGAGGGGGCCAGGGTTTGCAGGTGAGCTACAACGGTTATTCAGGGATACAGAACATTACTGCCTGGCCGGAACGTGTAGACACCGAGACTCATATGAGGCTTGCGAACGTTGCCCGGACAAATTTTCTGAACTGGTGTCTTGACGGCCGTGATCCAAATGCGCAGACAGCTGCAGACTGTCACAACAATCCGAATTATTCTCCACGCTACAGTGAAGAGTATATTCAGAATACCATTGCCGGGAATGACCCGGATGCCTATCCGTCTGATGAGTGGGTAGATGCGATCTTTGATCCGGCACCGATCCATGACCATACACTCCGTATTGCCGGCGGAAATGAATTGGCCCGATACTCACTCTCCCTCAACTACCTGAGTGAAGAGGGTATGATGGCGAATACAGGTACCGACCGGTATGGAGTCCGGCTGAATACGAATTTCCAGATGACGGACCGAATCTCCGGTGGCCTGGATATAGCCGCCAGCCGTCGATGGGATGTGATTCCGGCAGAGAACTGGGCCTCTACATTTTATATTATTCACGATACGCCTCCGACCCGCCGCACCCGATATAGTGACGGTACATACGGGTTGAACCTGTTTGGCCGCAGCCCGTTGGCATCCGCTGAAGTGAGCGGAAGTGAAGATCGGGTATTCTGGGATGGCACCATCACCGGACGGTTGAATTACACGCTTGTTCCAGAGTGGCTGGAACTCAGTACACTCGTCAGTGTTGATTATGGAAGTATGGACTGGCAGTTGTTCCGAACAGATCCCAACCTGATTGATGCGTATCCGTCGGATGGGTACTATTGGGGCCCCAGTTACGGTGAGAACCGAACCAATACGTCCCTCCAGACAACGATGCAGGCACTTGCCAACTACGGCCATACTTTTAATGAGATACATGAAATATCCGGTATTGTTGGCTATGAGCAGATCAGCTTTGAATTTGAGGAGTTTCGTGCATCTCGCGATCAGTTCTATAACAACGAATTGACCCAGCTGAACCTGGGGAACACAGCAAATGACGGAACTACCGGTTTCGGGAATGCGTGGGCTTTGCGTTCTGTGTTCGGACGGTTTAACTATGAATTGATGAATCGCTATCTGTTTGAATTCAATGCCCGCTACGACGGGTCAAGCCGGTTTGCCGAAGGGCATCGATATGGATTCTTCCCTTCATTCTCCCTTGGATGGAGAGTTTCAGAAGAGTCGTTCTTTGATGTCGACTGGGTAGATGAATTGAAACTTCGTGGTTCCTGGGGCGAGCTGGGGAACCAGGATGTACCTCTCTACTCCTACTACTCATCCATCAACCTGAGTATTCCATATTATCTGGGCAATTCAGGTGGTACACAGGCTGTCGGGGGTGCTGCCACAAGCCTCGTGAATGAGCAGCTCTCCTGGGAGACGACAACGGTTATAAACGTAGGGATTGACGCATCCTTTCTGGAGAAT
>JBBDRW010000115.1:0-5258 GCA_040905265.1 Balneolaceae bacterium
TGAGAACTCCATTGTTCGGACCGCATTTCTCAGGTCACGGATAAATTCAGGGCTGTTTGCAGCAGGATCCTCCATTGAAGCCAACTCTCTGGACTCCTCCAGCATTCGATCCACCCAAAACCGAAGATGGCTGACAGCCTGCTGGCGGGCGAGGCGGATCGCACTATCACTGTCGATTCCGGGTACAGCGGCATATCCATACAGTTTGCCGTCTATCAACTCACCCTGCCTGTCCTCCATAAACCAGTCTGGCAGGGATGATTCCGTCAACTCAGGTTCAGGACTGGCCTGTGAATCGACAACCGCCTGCTCTGCAGTTGTACAGCCAACAAGAAAAAAGATAAGAAACAGATAGTGAACAGGTGACATTATGCAGCAAACAGTTTTATGAGGCTTTGCAAAAAGACAATTTTTCAAAACCTCCGATTAATAAGTTCCAGGAGTCTGTCAGACTTAGATGATAGTCACGAGGGGACGCAGAAGATCAGACTAAGTCCGGCAGGAAGTTACGGCTGAAGCTCGATATAAACCAGGATTCCATCCGGCGTTTCGGCTGTGAGAAGGACGCTGCCATCCTCTGCCAGACTTTGGCTGGCACGATTTCTCATATCGGGAAGTGATGCGACCTCCTCCCGGTCGACTTCCAGAATCTCATAATCCTGACGAAGCCCGCGATTCCAGGCTTCCGAACCTCGCTGAACCGATGAAACGACCAGAGAATACTGCTCTGAATCCAGCGGGTTTACAATTGCAAGGACGGTAAACCCCGCTTCAAAACGATAGCTTTCGATTCCATCACGAAACAGATCCTCTTCTTCAGGCTCCGGTACAGATTCTCTTTCCGTCTCTGCCGGGCGGCGCTCTGAAAATTGTATTTCTGTCAGCATGACATCCGATTCAAAGATCTCTCCGGCTCTCCAGATAGTCAGGGTCACACTGTCCCCGGGCCTGTGCATCGCAACTTTCTCCTGAAGCTGATTGGATTCATTCACCGGGCTGCCGTTCACCTCCAGAATCACATCTTCAACCCGGATGCCTGATTCATAGGCGGCGCCTGACTCCACAAGGTTCAAAACAAGAACACCCTGTATTTGGTCCATCCCGAGTTCTCTTGCGAGTCTGTGATCCATAGAAGCAATCGAGACCCCGATCAGGCCGCGCCGTACCTCACCGAATTCGATCAGGTCACTGGCAATCTTGAGTGCAAGATTACTTGGTACAGCAAATCCGTACCCCTGGTAGTTCCCGCTCTGAGTAGCAATCGCCGTGTTGATCCCAATCAGTTCACCACTTGTATTCACCAACGCCCCCCCGCTGTTTCCACGGTTTATCGCAGCATCAGTCTGTATGAAACTTTCAATCCGGTAATCGTCCCGCTCATCCAGGATTCGCACGTCCCGGCTCATAGCACTCACTATACCGGCGGTCACCGTGGAACGGAGCTGAAACGGATTCCCGATAGCAAGAACCCACTCCCCTACCTCTACCCGGTCTGAATTTCCAAGTACAATAGGGCTCAGGGCACTTCCATCGATCTTCAGGACTGCAAGATCCGTACTGGGATCAGCCCCGACAAGATTTGCATCAAACACCCGTTTGTCCTCCAGTGTAACTGTAATACCGTCACTGGCAGCCCCATCAATCACATGGTTGTTTGTAAGAATATATCCTTCATCTGAAATGATCACACCGGACCCCGCAGTCATGATACGCCTTGGCATAAAACGATCAAGCAGGCTTTCTTCTGTCTCTTCCCGGACACTCCGCCCCCGGACCGGAACAACCGCTTCAATAAATACCACGGTCGGAGTAACCATACTGGCGACAGTCTGAAAGAGGAACCGTGAATCCATACCCTCCAGATCATCCCGGCTGATCCAGGGATCCGAGCTCCGATTCACCTCTGTAACCCGCACTTCTGACTGGCCAGGCGAGCTTCCATCGTCACTCACCATGGATAATATCATTCCCAGCAGAACCCCGATCAGTACGAGCAGTATCCCGGAAAGTATAATATCACGAGTCTTCATAGGCCTCCTACAGGATGAGGTCGAAAATTGCGTCTGAGCTTCTTGGCTTAATCCCTTCCAAATGGTAACGAAAGTAAACGTCTAAATGATGTATCAGGCTTTTTAGTTCCTTCTGGTCCAGATTGTGATGCAACACGGCCGCTTTCCTGGATTCCAGTACATCCAGAATGAACGATCTCTGGCGACCAGTCAGCAAGACTGCATTTTCAGCGTCTGCCTGCCCGGCCAGAGTCCCTTCGCTGATATTAAAATAACATCGACCCGTCTTATTGTCCAATACAGGTTGCAATGCAAGGCCGAGCAGATCTGCCAGTCGAATTTGAAGATAGGGAAATAAGGCAGTGGAGACCTGTTCCTGCCGGTCCAGCCAAATCAGAAAACGTCTGGTAAACTGATAAACAGGATCGTTAATCTCACCTTCATGAATGACCTGTGTGACAAGTTCAAGAAACCCCATCGTAACCGCCATTTTAGACATCTCCATTGTGAGGGAATCGAGACGATACTCATAGGTGGCATCCGATAGTGTCTGAACGGATCGGGTCGGTTTGTAGTAGTAGATTACGGAGAGCAGACGGCCCGGCTGTATCATCCCCATAAACTTGCTCCTGGATTTTTTGGCACCTTTTGCTATCAGGGCAATTTTTCCATGCTCTTCACTAAAGACAGTGACGATCAGGCTCGATTCCTGAAAGTCCACTGTTTTCAAAACTATGGCAGTGGTTTCCGTAATCAAAATTTAATCCAATCCCTCTCCTCCAGAAGCTGAATCATGGCCGGCAAAAAGATGAGTGCCGTAAGAAGCGTCATTCCAATTCCAACAACCGCCATAACTCCTATCGAACGTAATCCCGGATGATTTGTGAACAACAGGCCTGCAAATCCCATCATTGTGGTTAGCGATCCTATCGATATATGCTGCCCGGTACTCGAGAGGACATTCCAGACACTCTCCTTCCCTTCACTCCGGTACCTGTGTGCAATATGCACCCCATTGTCACACCCGATTCCCAGTATTGCAGGAAGGACAACCAGATTGTAAAAATTAAATTTCAGATCAAACAGAAGCATGATCCCAAACAGGAAGAGGAAACCTACCACAAGCGGAATCATCGCCATCACACTCCACCGGAATGAACGGAAAGAGAAGTACATAAAGAGAAAGACGAGAACAAAGGTGGCGGTCACCATATAGGGGCTTTCGCTTCTCATCAACTCAAGCATTTCGGCGGCCACAATGGATGTACTTCCGGCATGGTACTCTTCGCCATCCGACAGCTGGATATCTGCCAGTTCATTCTTAAATGCAATGGACCTCCTGCCATCTGAGAGGCCATCATCCGGATAGATGATGATAAACCGGCCGATTTCGCCGTCCCGGGTCATAAACCGGTTTGTCAGAAAATCGGGAATCTCTTCATCTGCAAGTGGTTCGGTCGTCTGAGAAGCCCGCCGGATCAAATCCAGATCTTCATTCTCCTGATTCGCAAGAAAGGGGTTGGAGAGAAGCCTTCGAATTTCTGAAATGTATTCCAGTTTCTCCTCCGCCCGTTCCGTAGTGGGAGGAAAGCGCTCCTGAAGGGCCACAACCTCACTGATCATCGATTCCGGATTCGATTCTTTACGCTCCCGGATGATCTCCAGGATCTCAAATACATGTTCATCACTGTCAGCAATAATGTAGGCAGGGTTTCGCCGGGCCGACTCATCTACTCCACGGGAAAACTCACGAAAGGACTCATACTCCTCGAATACCGGCTCCAGATTACCAAATTCATACTCAAACTCAAGGTTACCGACACGAAATAGTACGATCGCAGAAATTACCAAAGATACCGCAACAATCGTGGTTGCGAACGGATACCCCCGTATCGAGTTTACGGATCCATTGCTGTCGGAGCGCTTGTTCATCAATATCCAGTCCATACGTTCAACCAATACCAGCATGCTGGGAAGCACGAACAGCATACAGATAAGGGCGAACAGAATCCCGGTACCTGAGATAAAGCCAAACTCAGAGAAACCTCGAAAATCGGCGATAATCAAAACAAACAGAGCAGACGCTGTGGTCAGCCCGCTGACCAGAATCGCAGCGCCGGTACGCTCATATGTCTGTAGCAGAGAATCCTCCACACTATAGCCTTCTGAACGAAGTTCAATATAGCGCGCATAGAAGTGAATCCCGTAGTCGATTCCCAGTCCGAAAAGAATGACGAAGAGGACTGACGTCATGGTATTGAGAGTTCCGAGCACACCATAGGTAATGCCAAACGTCCAGCAGAGGCTGATCAACAGCGGTAACCCGATCACCGCAATCGGAATAGGTGCCCGGATCAGATGGCTCCAAAAGGGATGATTTTGATCCTCTCTGTTGCCACGGCGGTAGTGAATATACTTCTTGATAAAGAAGTAGAACATCACCAGAAGAATAACACTGGAGATACCAAGAGAAAAACTGCTGAATACATCATTCATGATCGACTCCAGTTCATTCAGATGCCGTTTCAGGCGCCCTCCGAACCGAACTTCCATTTCGGGGTGAACTGCAGCCGGGTCAAGATCCTGTATCAGTTCATCATACGCGGCGAACATATCCTCCAGATACCCCAGATTGCTTTTGCTTCCACTCGGGTAGAGTGTCAGGATCACGAGAGTACTGTCCTGATTGACGGGGTATTCGGATGGTATGAGTTCATCATAAGCCTGCTGAAACCGCTCCAGCCGGTCATCTTCCTGAGTCTCCTCCTCTTCGTCAGAAAAGTCGAAAAAAAATGGGTTGGCCTCCTCTCTGGCCGTCTCGATCTCATCTTCCAGCCAGCTGATGATCTCCTGAAGTTCTTCAGTAGTCGCGAGGTAGAGTGCATTATCCCGAAGTGTTTCCGTCTCTCGCCGAAACTCGGCCCTGGTAAAATAGAAAGCCCCGCGCCGTTCATCATAGAGCTGAAGGCTCTCCTCCATCAACCGCTCTGCAAATTCAATATTTGCATTGAAATCCGGAGACCGTACAGCCACTTCCATCACCGTCTCGCTCCCAACCGTCTCCTGAAGCTGTTCCAGTGCATGAACAGTCGGATTGCTTTTTGGCAGAAGATTCGCGATATCGGTATCGATTTTCAGTTTAACAGCATAACTTGCACCCAGAATGGCGAATCCGACTGAGACCAACAGGACAATCAGTGGATATCGGTAATTCATCCGTATCAGCGGCCGTAAGAGTTGCAGAAGCTT
>JBBDRW010000116.1:0-30205 GCA_040905265.1 Balneolaceae bacterium
CTCTCCTGTTTCGCCAGAAAATACCGCATTGGCCTTCCAATAGATCTTGCCAACAGGACCTGCTGTCCCTTTTTGGCAACAATCGCAAATATACCGTCAATTTCACGGACTCGCTCCGGGTCTCCGGAGAGTACTCTCTCTTCCGCCTCCTCAGGTGTCATGTTAAATATCTGATTGTGTGATGCGTCCAGAAGATTGACGTAATCCGCTATCTGTTTGTCCATTTTTGCTGTGTCTGATTCCTGTCTGATCGTGTACAGAAGGGTACCTGTTATCCCGCTTTCATGTCGATGCCATCCAACCATAACAATATCTTTCTTACTCAACTGATGTGCAACCACTGAGTCCCGGTTTCACCCAGACGTTTTCTCAGGACACCATGAGTTTTCTTGCAGACACTATCAATATTGGGCTATTTCTGCGGCCGGACAGTGTTTGGCCTGGTTTGAAACCGCCAGGAGTCTGTCGGACTTAGGGCGCCGCCGCAGTAGATTCGACGTAAGTCCGACAGACTCCTAGAATCGCAACTGCGCAGTATCCCTGTATCAGGGTGCTCATTCAGACTATTGTAACTTTTTAATTTGTTTAACATTTTCTGAGGTGTCTGAATGGTATTCTTTTTAGAATCGCTGAACTCCTAAAGTCCGACAGACTTCTGAAGTACACTTTGGTAATCCGGATCCTGACTGATCTGGTATCAGTACAGCGGGCACCGGATATCGAATGAACGAGCAGACCCTGAAGAAGGTTTTACTGAAAATTGAATTGGATGCCTCTTAATGTTGTCATACTGACGTGAATCTAGATCGAACTATTCCGTTGTTATCTCTGGTTGTTCTCCTTCTCTTTGCGATGATTGCAACCAACCCGGTACTCTTTACCTCCGATATGGAGCCAGAGTTGTCAGATGATGAACGTATATATACAACGATGAGCTCATCTGAACCTGATCTGACTTCTGCAATACCAGAATTCTCTCTGGATGAGGTGACGGCTAACCTTGCTTCCATGGGCCCGATCAACAGCATCGTGATCCATCAAAATGGTGAGCAGGTGGTGGAGAGATATTTTAATGGAATGAACAGCAGCCGGACGCACAATATTAAGTCTGCTTCGAAAAGTATTCTCTCTCTTCTGGTCGGTATTGCAATCGATAAAGGGTATTTGGAAGGAGTAGATCAGGAGATCGGAGAGTTTTTCCCCGAATATTTCAGTCAGAATCCGGACCCAGGCAAAGAATCCATTACTGTCGGAGATCTGCTGACCATGCGTTCAGGATTACAGTCCACCAGTGGCGGAAACTACGGACGGTGGGTCTTGAGCAGAAACTGGGTCCACTATGCTCTTGACCGGCCACTTGTCGGAGAACCCGGTGTAGACCGGATTTATAGTACAGGGACCACACATCTTTTGGGTGTCATACTCTCCAAAGCTTCCGGGATGAGCTTGCGGAATTTTGCAAACCGATACCTGTTTCAGCCGATGGGTGTTCGGCTTGGAGGGTGGGATCTGGACCCGAGTGGATATTATCTGGGCGGTAATAACATGGCTCTTCGGCCGGCTGATATGGTAAAAGTGGGACAACTTATGCTGAATGTCGGATCCTGGAACGGGGAACAACTGGTCTCGAAAGAGTGGGTGATCAGATCTGTCATTCCGGTTACCGGCCGGACGCGAGAAATAAACTACGGGTATCTCTGGTTCCGCCGGATGAGTGACGGGTATCATGAAATCTACGCCTGGGGGAACGGTTCCCAGTTTATCAAGATTATCCCTGAACTCGAAGCTGTCATTGTTGCAACAACAAGAAGCCAGAGCGGGGCGACACGCGGCTATCGCAACCGTCTTATATCCGCCATTGATAGTGACATCATTCCCCATCTGGAACAGAGAGCTCAGTTCAACTGAGTGAATCAGCTGTTGGTTGTGTTGACATTGAAATCAAAAAAGAGGGATTTCCTGTTCATGTGGAGACGAAGAGAGTCCTGTAAATTCATCTGCATTACTTTTCTGACATTTCTGGTTATTGATTTGTCGGCCAAACCAGCCTCCGACTCTATCCCGGATATGGGTTGGCAGGCAGATGAGAGCTATGAAGAGCTGTTGCTGCTTGGTCTTGAATCGTTCTACCAGACTCGCTGGAATGAGGCAGATGACCGGTTTGACAGGCTGATTCAGATGGATCCGGAGGACCCCCGTGGGTATTTTTTTCAGTCAATGCTCCCTTTCTGGTCCTACTTTTTTGTTGAACAGAGTCGTGAACATGCCGACCGGTTTCTTGCAGTTGCGGAACAGGCTATCGGTGTTGCAGAGAGGAGGCTGGAGCAGGTTCCGGAGGATACGCTTTCTGTAATGCTGCTAAGCGGACTCTACGGATACAAGAGCCTGGTGGAAGCAGGGGAGAACCGGTACCGAAAGGCAATATTGGATGGCCGGACCGGGTTTCAGTATACCCGTCAGTTGCTGGAACTTGAGGAAGTTCGGCCAGACGCCAGAATCGGGCGCGGAATGTATCACTATATGGTCGGGAGCGTACCGGGCGGCTTGAAATGGCTGGTGCGGCTATTCGGTTTGGAGGGGGATAAGGCGACCGGTTTTGAGGAGCTCAGGATTGCCGCCCAAACAGAGAGTTATGCGCGGGTGGATGCACAGCTGATACTTGCAACTCTCTATCAGAGGGAAGATCGCCCGCAGGAAGCCCTGCAGTATCTGAGACAGTTAACGCAAGAGTTCGAGCAGAATGTGATCTTCCTTTTTCAGCTTGCTGAAAGTCTGGAGATGTGTGCTCAGCCGGAGCTGGCAGCCGCTATTTTTCAGGATTTGGTACAGAGAGATCATCCCCGTTTCCCGGAATTGACCAGATTGAGCCGGGAACGGCTGAAACAGCTCTCGTCCTAATCCGGGTAGC
Source organism: Balneolaceae bacterium (assembly GCA_040905265.1). Lineage (GTDB taxonomy): Bacteria > Bacteroidota > Rhodothermia > Balneolales > Balneolaceae > JBBDRW01. The sequence continues at coordinate 2,909 of JBBDRW010000116.1, forward strand.
CGGATTTGACGAACCAGGGGTCAATTCAGAAATTCTGTCACCTCAACCTCATAATAGAGGATATCGTCTCTTAAATCGTAGTTGGGATTACTCGGTGAGACGTTTCCATATGCGTGGTTGGGCGGTACGACTATCAACCGACGTTCGCCTCTTTTCATGCCGGCCATCCCTTTTCGGGCACCTTCCGAGCCGAAATCATAGACCACAATGTTCTGTGGGGTTGTACGTGCATTGGTATAGGTGGAGGTAAGAATGGTCCCATCCTCTCTCCAGAATGTATAGAACATCCGTACTTCGTCATATCCGGGTTGTACTTCGAATATTCCGCTCCCCTCTTCGATTACATAGTAGTGGAGCCCCGCCTCGAGGTTTACACGTTCCATGCCGGTCGTATCCGACATGGCGGGTACGGTCGTATAATCCACTTCAAATGGGGCGCTGGATGTATCCTCCTCACACCCTGTATAGATCAGAAGGAGTGTAGCAGCTAGTAGCAGGTGTGTACTGAACGAGTGTTTCATAAATCGAAGATCATTGGTGTCCGCAGTCTCTTCTACTACGAAGGAGACGGACGTTTAGTCTTATTAATTTGAAGTCATGCTGGACGTCACTCATCATCTCCGCTCATAGCGGCTTCGAACTCCTCTTCACGCTGTCTGTGAGCAACTTTACTTACCCAGATCGCAAGCTGATAAAGTAGTACCAGTGGAATGCCGATCAACAACTGGGAGATCGGATCCGGCGGCGTAAGAAAAGCGGAGAGAATCAATGCACCGACTATAGCATGGCGGCGGTATTGCCGAAGCCCATCCGGCGTCACGAGGCCGATTCGAGAGAGAAAGTAACTGACTACCGGGATTTGAAAGATTATCCCGCAGCAGAGCACCCAGAGTGAAACAGAAATAAAGAAGTCGTTGATATTGAACTGGTTTGCAATAACATCCGAGATATTAAACTGGGCAAAGAATTGCACTGCAAACGGTACCAGGATAAAATATCCAAAGGAGACTCCAAGCATGAAAAACATGGTGATGAAACTGACGTTAAACGCCGTTCTCAGTTTCTGCCCTGTCTCAAGCGCTGGCTCGAGGAACGCATATATCTGGTAGAATAGAATTGGTGATCCGATAATAATACCAGCAATGATCAGTGTCCCCCAGTAGGTGAAAAACTGTCCCGGAAGGGTAAGGTTGATCAATTCCAGGTCGACGGCATTCAGGGGCATGATCCGGTACATAATAAAATCGGCACGTGTAGGCCCCAGAATAACTTCATCTATGATGAAATCTGCATAGAAGAATGCAACGATGACTCCGGTCAGGATGCCGAGAAGGCCTTTGATGATTCTCCATCGGAGCTCTTCCAGGTGATCCAGGAAGGACATCGAAGCTGTGGGATCCTCTTTCGGTGCCTTTGCACCGGGCAGATATTTCCCCATGATGCCCCGCAAGTTCTTCTTTTTACTCATAGGTTACGCAGTAATAAAGTCGTAGAGAGGAAACTGATTGCACATGTCAAGTACTTCGACTCTGACATTTTTGATCGTCTCTTCACTGGTATGGTTCTGAACGATCCGGTCGATCAGCCGGGCAACTCTTCTGAACTCATCTTCACCGAATCCACGCGTTGTCAGTGCCGGGCTCCCGATTCGGATACCGGAGGTGACAAACGGACTCTGATCGTCAAACGGTACCATGTTTTTGTTGACGGTGATGGAGGCATTTTCGAGAGCCTCTTCCGCATCCTTGCCGGTAATACCTTTGTTACGCAGGTCCACCAGGATGAGGTGGTTGTCGGTTCCGCCACTCACCAGATTGTATCCCTGCTCCATAAACGTCTCTGCCATGGCATGTGCATTCTTCTGAACCTGTATCTGATACGACTTGAAGTCCTCTTGCAGCGCTTCGCCGAAGGCAACAGCTTTTGCGGCGATCACATGCATCAGAGGCCCTCCCTGAGTACCCGGAAAGACGGCTGAATCGAGAACTTCACTCCAGTTCCTGGTGCGCCCCGATTTACGGGCGGTAACACCGAGCGTGTTTTCACCATCCTTGCCGACCAGCAGCATTCCTCCACGTGGCCCCCGCAATGTTTTGTGTGTGGTCGTCGATACAACGTGGCAGTGTGGGAGTGGGTCGTTGAGCAGGTCTGCAGCGATCAGGCCGGCAGTATGTGCCATATCCATCCAGAGGTACGCGCCTGCCTCATCGGCAATCTCACGGAATGCCTGATAGTCAAAATCACGGGGATAGGCGCTGGCCCCGATCGAGATCAGTTTCGGTTTCACTCTCATCGCCTTTTCACGAACCTTGTTCAGGTCGATCCGGCCTGTATCCGGGTCTACCCTGTAAAATTCAGGCTTATAGGTCAAACCCGAGAAGTTAACCGGTGATCCATGTGTCAGATGGCCTCCATGTGCAAGGTCAAGGCCGAGTAATGTATCACCCGGTTCCATAAAGGCCAGATAGATGGCAGCATTGGCGGATGCGCCGGAGTGTGGCTGTACATTCACCCAGTCGGCTCCAAAGAGTTTTTTAGCACGCTCTCTGGCCAGTTCTTCAGCAACATCAACAAATTCACAACCGCCGTAGTACCGTTTGCCGGGATATCCCTCCGCATATTTGTTGGTCAGTGCGGTTCCCATCGCTTCGATGACAGCTCTGGACGCAAAGTTCTCCGAGGCGATAAGTTCAAAATTGTCATTCTGGCGACGGGTCTCTTTTTCAATACTGGAGTAGATCTCGGGATCCTGTTCTCTGAGCGATTTCATGTACGGATTCAGGCGTTCTGGTTGGTTAGTCGTTGTTGGTATCTATTTTGTCAATTCTGCGCTGATGCCGGCCGCCTTCGAACGGGGTGTCGAACCATGCAGTTAGGATACGCCGGATCTCTCCCTCCTTCACAAACCGCCCTGGAAGGCAGAGAATGTTTGCGTTGTTATGCCGCCGGGTTAGAGCAGTGATCTCTTCATTATAGGTAATTGCTGCACGGACGTGTGGATATTTGTTTGCTGTCATGCACATTCCCTGGCCGCTGCCGCATACAAGGATTCCAAACTCATGATCGCCGTCACTGATCTTCCTGGAAACCTGATGTGCAAAGTCCGGATAGTCCACGGACTCTGGAGAGTGTGTACCAAAGTCGACCGGTGTATGTCCGAGCTCTTCAAGGACTTTCAGGGTGATTTTTTTTGCCTCATACCCTGCATGGTCGCTGGCTATAGGAATGATCATCTATGGGTATTTTTTGTTTATAAACAGGGGTTAAATATCTCGAAAAAAACCGTCAGTAAAAAGGGTGGATTCAACTGCTCAAACCAACATGGCCGGTTGGTGAGGTTCCGGCTCTGCACGTTTCAGGGTGTCTGCGAAGCCTCGTGAGAGTGGAGAGGGTAATAACTCGTAATACGTGGCTGGCTGTGGCCTGTTATTGAGCAGATGTGAGCGCATATACGATCAGGTTAACTCCCATTTGCAGAGCTGCTTCCGATACTTCTTGTGGGGGAGAGTGGACATCATACGCCCACCCGTCTGAAAGATTGGATTCGTAGGTGTAAAAGATGACCATCCTACCGTTGCGGAATAGCGCGTACCCCCTGGGTGGCAGCCCGTCATGTTCATGTACTTTCGGGAGCCCGTCCGGCATGGAGTATGCCTGATGATATATCGGGTGATCAAAGGGGACTTCAATCAGCTCCTCCTCCGGATAGATTTGCCGGATCATCTCCCGGCTGTGCACATCCAATCCATAATCGTCGTCAATATAGAGAAAACCACCTCTCTCCAGCCATGAGCGAACATTGAGAATTTCCTGTTCATTCACCTGGATGGTTCCGTGCCCGGTCAAAAAAGCAAAGGGGTAGTTGTGAAGGTCACTGCTCCCTAACTGAACATCATCATACGTGGGGGAGAGGTTAATCGGAATCTCTTCCCGGGCAAAGCGAATCAGGTTGGAGAGTGCAGATGGGTCGTTGTACCAGTCGCCGCCGCCGTTGTACTCGATTCGTGCGAGTCTGAAGTCACTCTCCTCCTGTGCCTGTACCGGACAGGAAGAGAGTATCATGGATAGAATGAAGAGGATGTAGATGGTTTTCATCTGATTTTAGTATCGCTGATTTCAGTTCGGGCGCCTGGATTCCAATTTCAATTGAGAACGGAGACGGCAGCGGAAATCATCTTCCAGGTTCAGCCGCGGAAGTCAGGCTCAAAACCCTTCCGGCCGGGTGATAAAGACCTGGATCGTATCTGTCGAGACACTTCCGAAGATACCAATCCCGCCTTCAACATTGTAGATGACATTTGGTATCTCACCCGGAGAGAGGGTGGATCCTCCCAGTTGTACATCTTGTGAACGTATGAAGTCATAGGTATTTCGATCTACAGAGTTGGCAACGATCGTGTTCATTCCATAGAAAGCAATTCCGATCCACGGATATCGAATATTGACTGAACCGTCGATATTCTGTTCAAAATTCTCTTCATTGATAAGCCCGGAGGAGTTTTTTTGCAATGAGGAGAGGGTACGGTCTCCATTCTCAAAAACATCGGCGTAGAAGGGTGTGAGGAACGACTCACCGGCATCCTCAACAATAGATGTAAAAATATAGTAGTTCTGCCGGCCCGGATTCTCATTGGGTGAAAGGGTAACCTCCAGTTGTTCACCCTGATATACAAGGGCTTCGGGTATCTCGCCGATGATTGTAAATGTATCCGGCACAGTGGTAACGGCCCGTACCAGATCCGGGCCGGGAACATTTGTGACTTCAATTTCATAGGTCCGTCCGGACTGAATCCGGTGATTCCGATTTTCACTTCGATAGATGCCGGGCCGCTCCATCCGGTAGAAGAACGAGTTCTCGGCACTTCCGTCATCCCGGAGCAGGGAGATCGTAATTTCTGCATTGACAATCACAGCACTCCCTTCCGTATAGAAGTCATCAACCCGGAGTGTCCTGCTTACCCGGACTTCCGGCAGCGTCTCTCCGGCTATCAGGTAGGACTCGATAACAATCATCTGGCGGTATTCACTCTGTTCGGTGAGTTCACAAGAGATCAGGACGGCCGGAATGACAAGCCATAGTAACTGTCGGAATCGGATGTTCATCATGTTAAAACGTTACGGTATAAGAGATTGCAGGGAGAATCGGAAGCAGCGGTACATCGTTTTTCTCTACCGGATTCTCCTCAAAATCGTATTGATAGAACCAGATATTTTTGCGGGAATAAGCATTTATCAACTGAAATTGCCACTCTCCATCGGCAATCTGAAAGAAAGAGCCGGAGCGGGAAACGCCGATATCGAGCCGATGGTACGATGGAAGCCGGGCTGCATTGAGATTCTCAATGATAAACACATCCCGGATCAAATTATCCCAGGGTGTCCGGTCCATCTGTGTCCGGCCGGCCGGTTCTGTATAGGCCTGTCCGGTTGCGTAGTTGAAGACGGATGTGAATGCCCAGCGATCTGAAAGTCGATACTGGATGACCAGGTTGAGATCATGCGTCCGGTCATACTTGGGCGGATAGAACCGGCCACGGTTCGGTTCATCCAATATATCCTGGTTGAATCCCGGGAACTTGCGGCGGGTAACTCCAAATGTGTATCCCAAAAAACCGGTAAGGGTACCCTCTGTTCGTTCAAAAAAGAGTTCCAGCCCATACGCGTACCCTTCACCGAACCGGAAGAGTTCCCGGTAGTCCAGCCCCGCCGGGTTATTAATAAACGGGTTTAATTCGAACAGATCCTGCATGGTTCGATAATAGAGTTCGATATCCAGCCCGTACTTTTCAAACGGGACTGTTTTGGCACCGATTACAAACTGATCCCCGTAGGAGGGAGGGACACCTTCAGCGGTTGTAAGCCAGAGGTCAAAGCCGGAGAAAGCTTCATTGGTGATGAGAGTCAGGTACTGGTAGTATCGTCCATACGCTGCCTGCAACCGGATGGACGGATTTGGCTGGTAATCGAGTGAGATCCGTGGTTCCAGCCGGCTAAACTCACCTTCAGAGAAGTAGTTTCCCCGCAGTCCGGCTGTCAATATCCAGTCCGGATGAGGCCGCCATCGATTTTGCAGATATGCTGAGGTATATCGGGTATGAATTCGTGAATGAAACGACTCCTGATTGTCAAATGAGTCCCGGAACCGGAGGGTCAGGAACCCGCTCCAGATACCGGCTGACCAGGTGGAACGTTCACTCTGAATAAACTCCAGATCGCTCTTCGCGGACCAGTCATAGATATCGTTGTCCCGTTCAAATGCAGTCTGTGCGAACTCAAATTCAGGCTGGTTGAAATAGCGTGATCCGGTCACCGTTGCTGACCCGAAGAGACGGTCTGAAAAAATATGCCTCCAGGTCGTACTGAGTGTCTGATTCCCGTACATAAGCGAGATTTCTGCATCCTGATTCAGTGGAATCTGAACCCGGTCATTACCAGAGTAAAATGCGACTGAAAACCGGTTGTTCTCGCTTGCATCAATATTGAGTTTGCCGTTGATATCGGTAAAATAGAACGTTTCAGGCACCAGTTCCGCCTGTGTTCGCAGAGCAGCCAGCAGTGGTTCCAGTGTAGAACGTCGAACAGCAATCATCCAGGAGCCATACCGGTAGGGTCCTTCGATCATGGCGCGGGAAGCAAGCATTCCGGCACTGACGGTACCTCTGAACTCATTTCGGTTTCCATCTTTGTTATAGACAGTCAATACCGATCCCAGGCGGCCGCCATACTGTGCGGGGTAACCTCCTTTGTAGAGCCGTACATCTTTGACGGCATCCGGATTGAAAGTGGAATAGAAACCGAAAAAGTGGGACGGGTTGTAGACAGTGGTTTCATCCAGAAGTATAAGAGTCTGGTCCGGGCTGCCACCCCGAATATAAAGCCCGCTTGAGAAATCGGATGCTGCTTTGACGCCGGGCAGCAACTGTACAGAACGGAATACATCGGGTTCGAAGATCGCCGGCAGGCTTCGGATCAGTGCGGTTTCAACCTGTGATACACCAATATTCTGCAATTCTTCCAGTTCCGATTCGGATTGAACGACAATCTCTTCCAGTTCCACCCCCTCCGGTATCAGTTCTATATCGAGACGGAGAGTCTCGCCCGCTTCCAGTTCTACGGCCTCTTCAAAGAGTCTGTACCCGATATAGCTGGCTGCGATGGTATACGTGCCAGGTGGAAGATTGGTAATCGAGTAGTATCCGGAGGTGTTGGAAGCTGCGCCCCGGTTGATCTCTAACAGTGCGACATTCGCTGCAATCAGTGTCTCCCCGGTTGTGCGATCACTGATATATCCGTTGATGGAAGAACTATTCTGTGCAAATAGGGGCCGATTTGCTATAACGACAAATAGTGTGGTTATAGCAAGAATCAATGTGATTGGAGAACTGAATCCCGGCAGTTTGAAAGTCATAGGGTTGAATCAATTTCACGGTTCTGCTATCTGTGGCTCAGATTCTGTAAACCGGGATTTACACCAAAGATTTTAGGGTCAGAATCGCTGTAGTAACAGTATATCCAAACATATTATTGTTTTTTAGATGTAATAGATTGTCGTATCTTTTCGTTACAGGTATGAAATTATTGAGGAATTTCTCTCGGTTTTCAGAAACCGGAAGAATCTCTTTAATGGACTGGTAACATTCATACGGGGTCATTTCGTTTCTGTTTCGTATAGAAACAAATTTGGCCAGAAATATTGATCTTTGACGTATTGGGGCTGTAAAGGATTCGACGGGTTGCGTAGCATCGCAGACTGCATGTCGAGTACGACCGATGGATCTCGTAAAACGACCATCATGGATAAATTGTAGTTGACAACAATTACTCTTACCGTCTCGCTGCGTAACGCAGCTTGAGACCGTTCCCTCAGGCGTTTGTCTGTCATCACTGAGCCGGAGCGTCAAAAAGGACAGAATAGCAGAGATGTGTTCCTGTCGCATTTTCTGTAAAATTTTAGCAGGATAGTCTGAGGTTGCCTGGTCGCCGGGCAAAGCTTCAGGTGAAACAAAAAACAGCGACTACACATGTAGATGTTTGATCGATATACCTTCCCGGACCCGGGTTCGACTCCCGGCAGCTCCACCATAATCGAACACGATATCTTTCACTGTTTCTCAAAGCTTCTATGGCACCGGAAGCAGTGTAAGACGGGGTGCTACAGGGTTCGTGTTGCAGGGCAGTGCCCTGCGGTTCGACTCCCGGCAGCTCCACCATAACCAAAAATGATATCTTCCTCTGTTCTTCAAAGCTTCTATGGAGTCTGAAGCAGTGAACGACGGGACGCAACAGGGCTTGTGTTGCAAAGTGGTGCTCTGCTCTTCGATTCGCGGTAGTTCCACGTTTCTCTTTTGTATTGGTTTTTTCCGGTCACTTGTCAGCACATCTTCTCTTATTATCAGGTATTTCATGGTACAATGGATATGCCATTTTACTGTTGCTGTATGCATTCTTTTCGTGAGTATATATACACCTGCTCAGGCACAGGAAGCCGTAGAGGTATTTCGGATTGTATCCGGAAACAGAATTGAGTTACGTGCACTGAACCCCAATCCCTATCCGGTTACAGTAGAATTTGAGTACGAAGTTGAAAATCTGGAGGATCCCGGAAATGGCCGCTTCACTGTTCTGCTAAATGCCCGGAATAATCAGGTCGTTCGTCAATTTCAGATTCTGGATCAAAACCGCCCCTGGAGAATTGACACCAAATCCCGCTCCACTATCGGTAACCTTTTTTCACCCACGGATAAGGAGTATCTCTACCTGCTTCCATTCGAATGTTGTGAGGCGTACAGGCTTCACCAGGGTTACGAGGGGAGGATACAGAGTGGCGCGCCTACACATACCGGGCGGTTGGCCTACTCACTCGATTTTGAAATGGAGGAGGGAACTCCGGTACTGGCTTCACGAAAAGGAGTCGTTGCGGGCCTGAAATCTGATTCGGAGGAGGGTGGGCCGGATCCCGGCCTGGCCAATGACGGCAACTATATCCTGATATTGCACAACGACGGTTCGGTTGCCGTCTATGCACATCTGAAACCGGGTGGAGTCAATGTCGCCGTTGGCCAGCCGGTTGAACGGGGAGATGTGATTGGATATTCCGGCAATACCGGGTTCAGCAGTTCTCCTCATCTCCATTTTATGGTAGGGCGCTTCAGCCTGGACGGCGTATTCCACTCATTCCCGGTTCTCTATCAATCAGATGAGGATACGATTTCAGAGTTTGAAGTCGGTAGTGACTATCAGGCTGGATGACACATTCTTTGTCATCGGTATAAGAAGAATGCTGATGTACAGATAGTCTGAACACCCCGGTGAAAGACAACCCACCGGGGTATTCAGGCCTGGTTAATTCAGAAAGAAGCGGAAGCCGAGTGCTCCGTTAAATCCAAAGTTGAAGTCGGGATGTACATCAATCGTCGGCGCAACTTCAAAAAAGAGATCAATCGGTACTTCCGTGAAATTAAAGCCGATTCCGGACGGGAGCCGCACACCGAACAGTGCATCGTCCATCCACTGATACCAGATCAGACGTGCCCCACCTCCATAGTAGTAGTGAAGTGTACCCACTTCCCAATCCAGATCTGTATAAAATTTGTGAGCAAGTATATCAGCATGGGTATAGAAGCTGGAGTTGTTGTCAGAAATGGAGAAACTGACGGCACCTGCGATAGCAGTCGATTCAGAAATCCAGGCCTTGTAACTCAATCCGTCCGGTGAGCCAATGACGGCTCCAACGCCGAAGCCGCGATCCTGAGCTTCAGCATCTTTCAGAATGAACGTCAGTGTGAAAGCAAACAGGAAAATCAGTAGTAGTTTTTTCATGGTTTTGGATTTTTATGCGGCAAAATGGCCGGTTATTATTTAGAATAGTTCTAAATTACAGAAATAATCGCCATTTGTAGTTAGTTATGGTTGTTTTGGAAAAATACTGAAAATTTTTTGTAACAAATAGGGTCTAGCTTTCTCCTTATAGATAGATAGACGATAGAATCCTATCGCTTATTCCCCTTCTTATTGAAACAAACCTAATGCATAAAGCCTCGGAATTGACTGTTCCGGGGCTTTTTTTATTACTTAGTTTCGTGCTTTCCAGATCGGTACTTATAAATGTTCCGTTTGTTCGTGATGGACCATTGTGTTGAAGTCGCGTTGCGTGGGCGAAACGGTGTTTCGCCGGGCTTTTTTTTATTACTTAGTCTTGGGCCTTTCAGGTCGGTACTCATAAATGTTCCGTTGGTTTGTTTTGGCACACAGTTCAATCATACTTCAATAGAGTGGAAATGTTCCGCCTGCAATGAGTTAACCGATGCAGAGGTTCGGTATCAAAAGTAAATCCGGTAGAGAAGATCTGCAGACCGGCCGGGTTCCGGGAAGATCTCTTTGATGCGTGAGAGGTGGTTGTAATACTCCGTGTTCATCAGGTTCCGGATGTTGAGCGTCAGGGTATGAAAGGTATTGCCGATGCTGAACCGGTACTGGCCTTTCAGATCTACGGTTGTATATCCTGACGTGGCCGATTCAAATTCAGCAGTGCGGTTTTGAGCAGCTGCAAATTTCAGCCGGCCGCCGATAGAAAATCCTGATTTCGCATACCGTAACCCGATACCTCCCTCCATAGGCGGAATCATTGGCAGGGGCTGTTTTTTTTGTTCCAGGCCGGCCTGCTCCTGTTCTTCGTCGGAGAGTGTACGGTTCCCGATGGTGAAGGTGTAGGTGCCGTCTATCACCAGATTCTCTTGCAGTTGTATTTCGGCATCCAGTTCTGTTCCATACATGGCCGCTCTGGCTCCAACAAATTGCCAGTTGTTGAATTCAGGAAGGCGATGGTTTGGCTCTCCTGTGTCTTGAGGGTGAATGTAATTGTTGAAATAGTTGTAGTAGGCAGAGAATTCAATATGTGCACTGTCGGTTCGGTATCTGGCAAATAGCTCACTCCCAAGTGCCCGTTCGGGGGAGAGGTCCGGATTTCCGACCTCATAGGAGTAGGCGGCCAGATGCGGCCCCTCAGAATATAACTCTTCCACTGATGGTGGCCGGAAAGAGTGCATCAGGGTCGTGCCCAGGTAATATCCGTTGCCGAAATTATAGATGGCGGCAATAGAGGAAGCGAGAGCCTGGAAGGTACGTTCACGTACATGCCCGATAACCGGACTGTTACGTTCCTGGTCCGGTTTGAACCTGTGGTATTCATATCGAAGGCCGGATTCCAGGTGAAGGTCACCGAGGTCAATCTCCTGGATCGCAAAAACGGCTGCACTTCCAGAGGTCGAGTTCGGTGTTCGCGATCCGAAAACAGAGTAATCAACCAGTTCAGAGTCGATACCGATCAGGCCGCTCTCAAAAAATCCCCACTCCTGGTTCCGAATTTTAACAGATCCGGAATGGGAGATCATTCTATATTCCGTCCCAACAATACCGCCATCTTCAATTTCCGCATGGTGATAACTGGTAAAACCGCCGCGGAGTTCGAGAAGATTGAATGTATCGTGATTCAGGAGCACCTCGCTGCGCCCTTCACCCTGATATTTTACCATCTCCATGTTGACTCCCTCTGCATGCCCGCCATCCGGGTTTGGGGGTATGCCATACTCATTGTAGTACATAGAACCGGAGAGACCTGCATACCCCCAGGGTTTGATATATCCGATCCCTAACGCATTGTCACTGGATAGAATTCCGGTATTGGTTACACGCCCTCCGGGTGCCCGGAAATCCTGTCCGGTTCGGCCATTCAGTTGCAAGGTTACCACAACCGGATCAAATGGTATATTCAGTGAGCTGGCCCCGGTTAGCCCCCGGTTTACGGTGACACCCTGGGCAGAGAGTACTCCTGTTGTACGGGTTGGTACAGTGTTTGGAATCCGGTTTTTTACTACGTTGATAACGCCCCCCAGGGCGTTGGCGCCATATTCGAATGCGGCCGGCCCCCTGGCTACCTGAATCTCTTCTGCCGAGGAGGGGTCGAGACTGACAGCGTGGTCGGCCGAAGTCCAGGAGACATCGCTCGACTTGCCGCCATCCTGAAGTATTTCAACCCTCAGGTCTCCAAGCCCCCGTATCACCGGCCTGCCCGGCGCTACTCCCATCGTTCGCTGGGAAAAACCGGCTCTCGACTCAAGTGTTTCGGAGAGTGTGGTCCCCAGATCCTGCCGCAATTCGTCTCCGGTAATTTTCACAGAGGCGTGTTCCATACCGGAACCGACCAGTATCTCGGAATCGGCGATCACTTCAACCGTCTGTCCGGTAAGTATGGTTGAACGGAGCTGGATAAGAATTTCAATCTCATCGTCTGTCGTGACGGTAATTGACCGGTTCTGGGTTACATACCCGATTCGGTGAACGACCAGTGTATAGGTACCGTTCGGGACATTTCGAAACGAAAACGAACCACTATTGTTGGATGTGGTCGTCCGGTTAATCTCCTCCAGATGGATGTATGCAAAGGCTACATCCTCCCCGGATTCGGTATCCTGAATCATACCTGATATTGCAGCCGACTGTCCGTGTGCAGTTTGTAAAAGAAACGTCAGGAGCAGTGTTGCTGATACAAGTAATAGATATCGGGTCATGGCATCGTCCGTTCTTGAAAAAAAGATCAGGGCAGCGGTTCAGGCAGCCCTGAACATAATTTATTCTACAATAATATCAATATGAGGAGATTCATACAGAATGATTTCACCCTCATGTTCCTCATGCTCATCGTTTGCCATCGTGACCTTGTGGCTGTGTTCACCCTCTTCGGTTACCAGAAAGAAATGAACGTCTGTCTCTCCGGCAGAGACACCCGTTACCGTAAAGGCCCATTCACTGCCGTCCACTTGTTGTATGGTGGCGACCGAAGGATCTTCGATATCCCATTCGAACTCATATTGATCTCCCGGCTCTACAGGATCTCCGTGGTCATCCAGGAATCGAATAGCCCACTCTGCAGTTGTGGCCCCTTCCTGAAGGGTAATCTGACCGGTTACGTTACGGTTACTGTCTACGCTCACGACATCCTGTCCATTTTCATCTTCTATTTTCATCCCGTTAACTTCCGATTCTATATGAACTTCAAATGGCTGAGATGAAAAATCGGGATGGGCGCTCTCCCCATGGCCGTGCATCAGGTGGAAGATGACATCGGCTTCCCCCTCGGAGAGGCCAACCAGATGAAATGCCCATTTTCCATCACTCTCATGCTGTTCAACCTCCAGGTGGTCTTCATGGTCGATATCCCAGGCGAGAAAAAGATCATCATCCTGAGGTTCAAAGGTATCTCCATCCTCGTCGAGAAAGCGAACGCGGATCAGATTGGACTCCTCACCGACATGAAGTTCCAGGTGGTCGCCGTCGGTATAGGTGATCGTACCTGAAAATTGGCGGGCAATCTCCGCTCCATCCATAAAAAGTGCAATTCCCCATGGATCCTGATGATCTTCATGGTCGTCATCCGAAGAGGTAACGTCACAGGCGGTGGCAATAAAAAGTAATAAAGTTAAGGCAGTTAAGGATAGAAATAGTTTGTTATTCATGGCTGAAAATCTTTAATCTTAATTACATAGTTAAATAGACTGACTCTCACATGAAGACAGCGGTTCATTACAGTGCTGCATGTGAGGTAGAAGTTTTGTACGTAAGGGGAAGATTCAGCCAAAGGGGGGAGAACGGCCGCTTTTGGCGGCAAAGGGGAACGAAGAAACGATTCGGAGATCAAGAATCGGAAGTTCCGAATGGAGTAGCAACGGTATTTCCGGAGACTGGTTCTCAGCAACTGTGCCTTCGAATACCACACTGCAGAAAGGGCAGAAGAGGTGATCCTGCTGGATGGTGTGTCTGGAATCGGAATCTGCAACAGAGTTGGGCAGGTCTGTGATCTCATGAAAATGAAGCGTAGAGGCCAACAGTCCTGATACCAGCAGGGCCGAAAACAGATAAACTATGTCAGTTCGTAGTCTGGACATAAATGGTTTACATATCGAATCTGATCAAATATACCAGCAACCAACGTTGAAACCAATAAACGTTGGTTCAGATCAAATCTTGTTCGACCTTCGCCATAAAAGAGCAGCGAGGCCCGGTTGAAACAACGCTATTTTCCTGCTTCCCGTTCCAGTTTTCCACACTCATCCGGATGCAGACTTTTGTGGGGCATCGTTTAGCTATTCCGCACCATTTCTATGGCTTTCATATTGTTTTCTGCATCCTGAAGCGGGGTCGGGACATCCAGGTTCTCAAGAATTGCACGCGAAAAGTTTTCCCCCTGGAGTGTATATTGATCAACGGCCTCAAAATGGATTCGTTCTGGTTCATCTGCCCCGTTTTTCCAGATCTCGATAGAGGTTTTCTGGTCCGGAGCTGGTGTAAATGGGGTCTCAAGGGAGAATTGGCCATCTGTGCCGAATGCCTTTACATATTGTGCCCCTTCCGTTTGTGTGGAGCAGGTAAAGGTGGCCGTACCGGTTCCGAACCGGAGTATACCGGAAGCGAGCCGGTCAGTTCCTAGCTCCGGATCGAGGTCGAGGACTCCTTTCGCTGCATCCGGTTCGTGTCCGAAAAGGAAGCGGGAAGAGGAGATACAGTAGCAGCCGACATCCATCAATCCGCCTCCGCCGATATCGGGCTTGTTCCGAATATCCTCCGGGTCAATGTTGTAATAACTGAAGAAGGTATGGACCGCATTGAGTTTGCCGATCACACCTGTCTCAACCAGCTCTTTTGCTTTTTGCCACCGTGGGTGGTGCCGGTACATGAAGGCCTCCATCACCTTGAGGTTCGGATACGCTTTGCAGCCTCTGATCAGATCGGATGCCTCCTCAGCCGTCAACCCGATCGGTTTTTCACACAGGACATGCTTGCCGGCTTCCAGTGCTTTCAGTGTCCAGGCGACATGCAGGTGGTTGGGCAGCGGGTTGTACACTGCATCGATATCGGGATCGTCCAAGAGCTCCTCATAGGAGCTGTAGGATTTCGGTATTCCCAATGCATTCGCCGCTTCCTTCGCCTTTCTGGAATTCCTGGACGAGATGGCAGTTACCTTGCAGTTTGCCCCTTTTTGCATGGCGGGAATGACTTTGTTCACACCGATGTTAGCAGTACTCAATATGCCGAATCGTACATGTGTCATGGAAGTGCCCGGTTGGTTCTTGAAGGATTTTTATGAATATTTCCCGGCGAAAGCCGATGCTGAACCGGGAAGCCCTCCCTGACCGAAAGGCCGAAGGAGCTGGAAAAATGCTCTGTTGATACAGAGTTTTTTGATGGCTTTCAAAATGCTCGATTCACACCAAACAGTCAACCAAAAGTAACCATCAGAATGAGACCCTGGATCCTTGCCGAAACGAACTGGAAGAGGTTGAAAGATCAACCGGTCGATGTCGCTGTTCTCCCCTGGGGGGCAACGGAAGCGCACAACTACCACCTGCCGTATGCGACGGATAACATTCAGCTCGATCATATGGCTGCTGAAGCGGGACGAATTGCCTGGGAAGCCGGGGCGAGGGTGGTTATTCTGCCGACGGTGCCGTTCGGGGTCAATACCGGACAGACCGACATCAAACTGAACATCAATATGCATCCGAGTACCCAGGCTGCTGTTTTGGGAGACGTGATTGAAGTGTTAAACCGCCAGGGAATCCGAAAACTTCTGGTACTGAACGGCCATGGCGGCAATGATTTTAAAACGATGCTCCGTGAACTGGGGGTTCGTTACCCGGAGATGTTTCTGGCCAGCTGCGACTGGTTCCGTTCTTTGGACAAGCGGGACTATTTTGAGGAAGAGGGGGATCATGCCGATGAGATGGAGACGAGCCTGATCCTCTATCTGCGTGGCGAGCTGGTACGTCCGCTGGAAGAGGCGGGTGACGGAGCTGCCCGGCAGTTCCGTATTCAGGCACTTCGTGAACCGTGGGCCTGGGCTGAGCGTGCCTGGAGTGAGGTAACCATGGACACCGGTGTAGGGAATCCCAAAAAAGCGACAAAAGAGAAGGGAGAGAGATATTTTCATGCGGTAACCGAAAAGCTTGCACAGTTGTTTGAGGAACTTGCCGCTGTTGACAGGGGGGATCTGTACGAATAGGGGGCTACTCAGCGTCAGACAGTGACGTGTAGATATTCAGGAAATTGTATCCGTGCCGGGCGGCCATGTCCGGCTCAGAACAGGGTGGTGGGCAGACTCTTGGTGAACCGTTAACCATACCCCGTATCGCTTGGCTGACGGATCACTACATCCATTTCCTATAAGGCGAATCGTCGATCCCACCTGTTTGTTTCAGGTTTTGGAGAATGGCCTGAAGCCTGGTTTCCAGAGTCTCTATGAGTTCCTGCTCCGATGACCCGTGTACAACCCCGGCAGGTTCACCGATCCAGATGTGCAGTTCCGGCCGGCCGGACCGCATGGTGTGTATATAGATCCCAACCGGTACAATATCCATATCCGGACATTGTCTGCAAAGCCAGGCAATCCCTCTTTGAAAATCGGGTTTGTTGTCGCTAAACGGGAGAATCTTCCCTTCCGGATAGAGGTATAGCGCGCTGTTTTTCCGTTTCAGGGTCTCTGCTGCGTATCGCAGGGAGCGAAGGGTGTGGTTCCGGTCGGCCGGGTTGATTGAAAAGGTACCGAGCCATTTGAAGAATCGGTACCGTTTCATCTGCTTTTCTTCCATCACTGCACGCCCCCGCTGCCGGAAGAGATAACGATTCAGGAGCAGGGGGATCAGGCCGTCCCACCAGGAGGAGTGGTTCAGGTAATAGAGGGTGCTGGTGCCGGATCTTGGCTGGTACTGCTGGTGAACCCAAACCTGTTGAAACCGGAAGCGGAAAAGCCACCGGCTGAAGCAGCTGAAAAGTGCTGTGAAGAGTGGAGACTCTTTTGCCGGGATGAACCCGTCTGATTCCTGTATGCCGGCCTGTTCCATCGACGTATTTGAGTGTTAAAACGATCCCTGAAAGGTACAGGGAGATCGTGAACCGGCAAAAAAAAAGACGGGCGCCCTGGGGTCTATGGGTCATCGTTGTGCTATCGGGCGCCCGTCAGAAAGGTTCTTCAGTGTCAGGAATGGTTGTCAGATATTGTCATGCGTTCAAATAACTTCATGATCCGGTCATTGTACCCATAAAGAGGATGGTGTTGGACTCCACCTCGCGAATTACATAGAAAAAAGGGCGGTCCAGCCGGAGATGGACGGTTTGAGGCGTGCTGGTCACACCTATCTCCACGGATGTAACGGCGGCAGCTTCGGTCCCCTCCTCATCAACCCGGATGAAGCTCTTGTGCCGGGCGTCGGTGATGTGCAGGTCTTCGGCATCCGGATTGATTCGGCTAAAATCGGAGAGACTCGCATTGAATGCATCCACAATACCGAGTTCCTCCAGCAGCTTCGGAAATGAGTCTATTTCATATTCCATCTCGAATTTGGGCATCTCCAGGGTCATCGTTGTGCTCCAGAACCCGGAGGTCAGCCCCTGCCAGAGGCTCCAGTCGGCCTCCCGGAGCCACTCTTCAAGCCCGGTCTCCTCATCGGGAAGAACCAGGGTCATCGCAAACCCTGCGTCCCCGTAATAGAGATTGGCCGCCTGGTAGTTGTCTCCTGTACGGTAGGAAGCCCCCTCCAGTTCGTCCAGCCTCATCATATCGACTTCGGCGAGAGAGCCGTCTGCACGGAAGAAACTCTCTTTCCGGGTCTTGTCGGGATCAAACTGATAGCTCCAGTCTCCCTGAAAGTAGATTGCGTTGATCAGATACATGACCGTCAGCGGGTTGATCGGGCCCTTCACGATCTCATCGATCAACCCCTCTGTCTGTTGGTCGACCCACTGGTTAATGGCACTGACCGTTGCCGGATCGTTAAAATCTGCCGGCCGGGTTTCGGCGTTGTAGTACTCTTCGTTGGTTGAGAGAAAATCTTCCTCCACTTCAAATGTATCCCTGTACCAGATCGAGTTGGCGATCCGGAACCGAACCGATTCGTCAAATTCAGCGAGGAGTGTAAAGAGGTTCCTGGCCGCTTCGTTCATCTCGTTTCGGCTGAGCCCCTCCATGGCAAAGGTTTTTTGCATCTGGCTCCAGGTGTCTCCTTCGGCACCATTCATCACCATTCCGAATGCCATGACGATACTGAGCGGTGAGATAAAATGGCTCTCTTCCGGGCTCGATTCGATCAGTTTCTGCATCAGATGGAAACCGAACTCACCCGAGCCCCCCGAAACCATCTCTTCCTGGCTGCTGAGGGCACGGGGCAACTCCCGGCGCTCGATGGGGTCACCGGTCGCGAGGCCGTCTTCTCCGTTCTGAAAGAGTTCACACCCGGCCATGACAGCCAGGGTCCCTATTGCAATAATGGTTCTGACTAATAGTTGAGACAACATCATCGTCTTGAATTTCCGTATAGTCAATGGTTGGTTGTTCTGTTTTCATTCTGTTCGAGAGTTTCTTCCGGTTCGAATTGAAATCGGAAGTTTTGTCTCGGGGACCGTTCCCTGTTTCACTGTCTGTTACACGGACTGATTCGGGAGTAACTATCGGGTTTTGGAAAAAAAGCCTCCTTATACAATACCAGTATCGCACTCAGTCGGCACGACGCGAGATTGTATCCCATCACCGGAGTAGCTGTTCGGGCAGGAGAGGGTGCTGCGTGCTCTAAAACCGTAACTGAATGCTCAGCGAAGGGGTGAATCCGGGGAACGTGCGTTCCCGAACGGAGTATCTGCCTCCCGGTTCGGGATGCAGGCTTCGGTCGACGATATTATTATGGTGAAGAAGGTTGATCAGGTCGAGACGGATTTCCGGTGAGATATGGCTCAGCTCCGGCCGGTAGATGATGGAGAGGTCCAGCTGGTGAAACGGAGGCAGTTTGTCCTGATCGGGCCTTGAGAAGGTAAACCGTCCGAACGGATCCGGGTATTGATAACGCAGGTAGTCATAATAAGCACGACGGAACCCCCAGGAACGGCCGGCTACTGTTTCCCATTTGGCTACAAGGGTAATAGCCGGGTGGATGCGGGCAAGTGCCCGTGCCTGAAACCGGTGAGGTTCATTCCAGGGAGCCGGGAGAGTTCTGCCGAATTGTGACTCCATGTCTACCATGCTCATGCTGTAATCGTACCCAAGCATTAGCTGAAAACGAGGATCCGGCAGATCTTGCCGGATGCGGATCCCGGCGCCGTACGCCTGCATCGAGGTCGCTTCGGCAAACGCCTGAAATCCGGTTCGGGAAAGCTGGACACCCGTTACCAGGTTCTCGTAGGATGTGATATAGCTGACCGGCTGCCACTTGTGAAAAGCTTCCAGGGTGACCGTCGTCCTGTTTCCCGGCTCCAGGTAGATCGAACCGCTCAGGTGCCACGCTTTGGGGGGTTCTTCGATTCCGTTATGAGACCAGACGGAGAAGGAGGGAACAAGTGATGTCGGCCCCGCATTGGTGATCTGATACTGGTTGATGAATTGTCGGTAGAGGCCTCCGGAGATTCGGAAGGAGCCGTAGCCGAAGGGGAGGTCAGGACGGTCGAGCTGGATACTGGCCCTCGGTTCCGGATAGAGAGTCTCTGTCGAAGAGTGCCAGGTAAAACGGCTGCCGAGGTTGAATGTCCAGTAATTTCCGACCGCTACCCGGCCGTTGATCCAGCTGCTGAGCAGGGTTGACTCCTCCGTAGAGCGGGTAGCCAGATAAAAGAGCTCACTGAAATCTACTTCCGAGGTGACGCGATCCGCCCGCAGACCGCCTTCGGCCTGAAATCCGGGAGAGAAGCTGTAGGTCAGGTCGGCGCGTGCAATAAAGTGCCTGATCCGGTTGTGATCCTCCTGGACAGGGATTTCGCTGGAGTGCTCTCGAAAGGTATCATAGATCGTTGAGGCGGATGTGGATTGTTGTCCGGAAAAGGTCAACAGGGTCGTATTCGACCCGGAAAGTGTAGACTGTTCCGTATTTCCGATCCGGTAGCGGTGGCCCAGGCTGTTGGTACTGTAGCTGGTCCGAAGACTCAGGTCGAGCCGGGAAGTGGGCATGGTATGCCAGGCGAACTGACCCATAAAATTTTTCCACCGGTATCGGTCGCTTGCATACATATATTCGGGAAAATCCCTGGCTTCCGACCGTTGGGCCAGCAGATCGGTATTCACATAATTGCCTCCGTTGTAGAGGGTCGCTTCAAATCGGTTGAAGGGGTCGCTCTCGAACCGGGCAGCCAGGTGGAGATCATGGAACTGTATGTCCGGGGAGTGTTCCAGAGTCTGATAGCCGGGTGGTTCGCCTTCAGGATGGAGGAGAACGTGTGTGATCAGGGGATCTACGTCATCCCATTTCCGCAGAGCCTGTTTCAGAAACGGAGCCTGGTAGATGCTCCAGTAGTTGGTCCGGCCGGCAGCCATCACGTTAACAGGCGATTCTCCACCTGACGGGATGGAGAGATTCACCCGGCTGTTGAGGCTGAGCGGGTCGCCATGAATCATCCCCTCAGTACGGTCCTGCTCCGGGATTTCATGGTTCAGGTTGATCAGCCCGGAGATCTGGCTGCCTGCTTCCGGGCCATATCCGGCCTTGTGTACTTCGATTGAACGGATGGCAAACGGGCTGAAAGCGCTGTACATTTGACCGAAGCTGTAGGGGTTGTAGACAGGGGCTCCATCCAGCAGCAGGCGATGCTCTCCATGCTGGCCGCCCTGGAGGTGGAGATCGGTCATAGAGATTCCATGCTGTACACCGGAAAAGAGATTGAGGCTCCGGACGGCGTCTCTCAGGCTGTTTCCAATCACCCATTCGCTCTCTGACGAGGCCGTTTCACCGCTTCCATTCTGGTGTGGAAGCTGAGGGAGGTGGCTGGTAACCACAATCGGGTGAAAAGAGACCGGTTTCGGTTCCAGGCCGATCACCTCCCGCGTCTGTTCATCCGGATGGATATCAATGGTTTTGGTAACCGGTTCATAACCCAGGTAGCTGAAGATGATCCGGTAGCTCCCGCTAACCATCCGGTTCATATGAAACGAGCCGGTCCTTGTTGTACTTGTTCCGCCGGAGGCATCGGCCAGCAGCACCGTAGCTCCCGGCAGGGGCTCTCCCGACTGTCTGTCGATAATTCTTCCTGCAAAGGAGCCAAAGGCGGGACTGTCTGTCACTCTTTTCACAATGACAACGGTGCCGGAAGAGAGGGTAAGGTAGTCCAGCCCGGTTCCCTCCAGAAGCCGGACAAGCAGTTCTGGAAATGGAAGTTCCCGAATCTGGCTGTAGACAGCTATGTCCCGAGTCAGTTGCGGGTCGTAGAGAAGATCTTTTCCGGTTTCGGCGGCGATCCGGTTCAGTGCATCGGAGAGATTGTCACCCCGGAATTGAAAGGTATACCGCTCCGATTCCATATCCTGGGCCTGCAGGAGAACCGGGGCCAGGAGAAGCCCGGCCACGATCAGAAATCGGGCCGCCAGGGAGGGGAGGCGGCTCAGAATTTGATCTCTGGACAATTGGTTTGCAGGTTCATTCATATCGGGTTCACCGGTTAAAGCCACTTCTGATCAGAGATTATCGGGATCTTCTGTTACTACTGTTCAGAACGGTGTACATATAAATCAGGTATACGGAAGAGTTTGAAAACGGTTCTATCAGGCTGTCATTGAGACGATTATTCAGAACTCTTATAGAGCAGGAGGTTGTTGTTTATGGCTCGGGCTTGTAGACCCTGAAGCCGTTGGCAGTGGAGGTATAACGCAGCCCTTTAACGGTACAGATATCGTTGAGTACCGACTCCACACTTCCGGGATCCACATAAAAAGCGGTCAGGGTCTCTTGTTGAAGTGCGGGATCGGTCAGTACGATCCGGACGTCATAACGCCGTTCGAGTTCCCGAAAAATACTCTTCAGGGGTTTGTCATGAAACGTCAGTTTCAGCTCTCTCCAGCCCAGAATCTGGTCCAGGTCCACCAGTTCGGGAAGTGAAGGCTGTGCCATCCCGGTTGACCAGCGGCTCATCCGTTCCGGCGTCAGGGTAACGAGCTTTTCCGGATCTTCTGCCGGATAGAACTCCACCTCACCGCTCGAGACCGTTACCTCCGTAACAGAGTCGGGATCATCTCTCCAGGAACGGACATTAAGGAGGTTCCGGTCACTTGTGTCACGGCACCATTCGATTCTACAACAAATGGATCATCTCCCTGTGCGACACCAAACCACGCCTCTCCGTTCAGATGGATATTCCGGTGTGTATAGGAGAAGAGGCGGCTGTACCGGAGTTCCGAGCCGCTGTTAAGCTCAACGTTCGAGCCGTCCGGCAGGGTGATGGAAGCGATCTGTCCGTGGGGAATGGTAACGGTTTTTGGCAGCCAGAGCCATCCGGCACCGATTGTGATCAGAACCGCTGCGGCCGCCAGCCATTTCAGGGTAATGATCCGGCCGTACATTGAACGGGATGTGGAGGCTTCTTGCTTCCGGCCAGCAGCCTTTTTTCGATCCATCCGGCCGTTTTGGCTTCTGTGATGCCGCAGTGTGTGCTGAAGTTCCGGTTCGGCAACAGTGTTGATCGAATCCATTTCAGATTGGCCCAGAGACCGGTTGAGTCGGGCAAGGGCCTCTTCGGTTTCATGATTGGTAATATCCGCTTCACCGGAGTCCACTTCCGGGAGAAGTTCCCAAATCTGCCGCACTGTTTCCCGGTCCTTCTCGCGGAACTGGTCAAGCAGATTTTCCGGAAGGTCTTTGTCGTTGTCATGTTGAGCGAATCTGTCCATCATCACTCCTTTTTTACTCTACGTTTTGTTGATACTCTTCGTAACACTCCTTCAGGAAGGAGAGAGCCGCTACGATATGGTTGTTAACCGTGTTGGGGGAGACCTCCATCACACCTGCTATCTCTGTATGGTCGAGGCCGTCGAATCGGCTCAGTTCCAGGGCCTCCCTGCGACGCTCCGGAAGACGGCTGATCCACTCCCTGAGCAGTTCGGGAGTCGTTCCGGACGTCTGCCCATCCAGGGCCTCCTCATCCGTATGTTCATCCGATGTAAGCGTGATCGTCTCCATCGGTTCCAAGCTTACCGTTCTGTCTGCGTAGTCCCGGAGATAGTTCAGCGCCTTGTTACGCACGATCTGATAGAGGTACGCCTTCAGGGACCGGCCGGGGTCGATTCCCCGGTGTTTCTGCCAGACTGTAATGAACGCATCCTGTACGACATCGCATGCCGCCTCCCTGCTGCGCGTGTACCTGCACGCGAACTTCACAAGCTGAGGGTAGAAACACCGGAAGAGTTCATTGAATGCATTCCGGTCTCCCAGGGAGATTTTCTCAGCCCACTCCCGTATCTGATCATCTGTCGGCTGTTTCATAGCGATCGCTGTCTCTGTATACACACGAACCGGAGCGGGTAACTATTGTGTCGATACCGATTGAAATGATTTGAACCATTGGATCAAATATACTACTATCCAGAAACCCTTACAGCCATGACTATCTCCCGTCGAAAATTCCTCAAATCCACAGCAGCAGGTGTCCTGCTCCCCTCCATCGTGCCGATCGGTGCAAAATCTTTCAGCGGTGCACCATCCGACAGAATCCGCGTCGGACTGATCGGCTGCCGGAATCATGGATTCAATATCCTCCGGCTGCATCTGAATGAACCGAATGTCGTTTGTACGGCTCTGTGTGATGTGGACAGGAATGTACTGGAGGGCAGGGCAGCCGATGTGGAAGAGATCCAGGGCTCCCGCCCCTCGATGTATGGTGACCATCGACAGTTTCTGGAAGATCCGGAGATAGAGGCTGTGATTATCGGAACACCGGATCACTGGCACTGTATCCAGTTTGTGGACGCGCTGGAGGCTGGGAAGCATGTTTATGTTGAAAAGCCGATTGCCAACAGTATCGAGGAGTGTAATATTATGCGGCGGGCGGCTCACCAACACCCTGAACTTACCGTTCAGGTGGGCCAGAATCAGCGAAGCGGGATTCACTGGGCCGATGCGATGGAACGGATCCACAGCGGGGAGATGGGGCACATCCGGCGCATGCATATCTGGTGCAATTTTAACTACGGGCTGGGGCAGCCGGTGGTTCCTGACGAACCGGTTCCCGAGGGGGTCGATTTTGACCGATGGCTCGGCCCGGCACCCGAGCGATCCTTCAACCCCTCCCGGTTTCACGGCTCCTGGCGAATGTTCTGGGATTATGGGGGAGGGCTGATTACCGACTGGGGTGTGCACCTGATCGATATGGCTCTCTGGGCCGGGAACATCACCAAACCTCCGGAAGAGGTGATGGCTTATGGCGGGATCTTCTCCCGGTTCGAACGGGCACACGAAACCCCCTCCACACTCTCGGTCAACTGGAAAATGGATGACTTCTGCTTCACATGGGAACATACGGCAGGAATACAGACGGGCCCATACGGTATTCCCTACGGACTCTCTTTTACGGGGGATAACGGTACCCTGGTGATCAACCGGGAGACCTGGTGGCTCACACCGGAATCCGGTGGCGACGGGCCGAGGATGGAGGCGGTTCCCGAACAGAGCGGGCGTCAGTATCACGATCTTCACGTCCGGAACTTCCTGCACTGTATCCGCACCGGAGACCAGCCTGCCTGTGATATTGACAAGGGGTGGACAGCCGCTATTTTTGCTCATATCGGTAATCTTTCGCAGAGAACCGGCCGCTCGCTCCGCTATGATGAAGAGCGGAATATTTTCCTGAACGACCCGGAAGCGACCCGGCTGATCACACCGGAATACCGGGCACCCTGGAGGTTGCCGGAGGTACAGGGTTGATGAGGAAGGGTCTCATTTGTTTTTGGCCTCCAAACTCTGCGTGATATGAACATCAACGAACAAGCCATGAACATCAACAAAGCCAGAAACTATTCCGCCCTCGTCACCAATGTCCCCCCCCCTTCTCACATGGCTCCTGCTCTCTATGCAGCACGTGGCTGTGCAAGAGCCGTATGCCCTCCTTGCAGGACCGGAGTGGGAATCGAGAACACCCGCAGAGCTCGGCCTGGACGATGAGTTCATCTCCCGTATCTACGAAGCAATGGGGGAGTGATGCGGATGATCCGGAGCACAATTGTTGTCGGTCTGTTTCTATGTAGTTGCACATCCGGTGAGCCACAGGACGAGGACTGGACGGCCGGAACACAGCCCGTGATTCCGGAGAATCTGCAGGATGTCGAAAACCTGACCGTCTTGCCTGAAGACGCGGAGCCCCTCTATACACTCGATTTGGTACCGGAGGCTGTATATGGGAACCAGGAGGAAGATTCGGTCTATATCGGTTATGCCAATGATTTTGTCGTTGACCACACAGGACACGTCTACATCACCGATATGAGTCGTGACGTAATCTATGTCTACGCCCCGGAGGGCAGTTATCTGAGGACAATCGGCAGATCCGGACAAGGCCCCGGGGAGTTCCAGACGATACACGGAGGATTGATCGTGGGTGTGAATGACGATTTCCTCTATGTGTATGACAGTACAAACCTCAGGATAAGCACCTTCTCCCTCGAGACCCATTCGCTTGTCAAAACCGATAACCTTGACCCGGCTCGATGGAGTCATTTGGAAGATAATACCAGAACTTAGCCTTTTCATCTCTATTTCAGAAAAGATGGGCATATTTTGATGAGATTTACCAATACCGGCTCGCTGGACCCGGATGCCCGCTCATTCGGTATGCCGGAAGACGGGGCGGCGGTTTACTACCTCTTCGACCCTGAGCTCGAGCCGGTTTCGGATAATATCTTTAAGCATGATCTGCTCAAAACCTTCACAAGCGAAATTGGCGGCCAGACCTGGCTTCTTCATTTCCCGTTTACCAGCCAGGAACTCGTCTCTTTTTCTGAAACGGGCGCGATCTATTCATCTGCATCCGAAGAGTTCTACATACGCGTGCATAGTTCTGACGGAGAGTACATTCGGTCGATATACCATACCTTCCCGAAGGCTCCCGTGACCGGATATGACCTGTCAGGCCTCGAGGAGAGAGTGGACGCATATCGGTTCGCTTTACGTGAACATGATGTACCAGACCATTGGCCGGCTCTCAATCTCCTGCTGGTTGATGATGAAGAGCGTCTCTGGGTTCTGACGATTACCGGAAGCGACGACCATTTTGAATGGTGGGTTCTGGATGAAGAGGGCACCCTGCTCGGAACCCATCCCTGGCCTGTTGACCGGCTTGAGGGATGGGTGGGGAGTGAATATGAAAATATGATCATCAAGAATGGAGCGCTCTATCACCTGACCCGTAATCCGGAAACCGACGTACAGCACGTGTTGAAATACAGAATCGAGATGAATTAGTAACACTCAAAAGATGCTTCTGCAAGGCTGCCGACCGGCGGAAAGAGCCGGTCTTCGCGGCCAGCATGACCCGACGGAGAACCATCACAGAACGTCCGGGGCTTACATAGCGGAATTTTTGGAACGAATAATGTTTTTACTGATCCTTTTTATCTAACCTGTTTATTTCACCGGAGAGTGATTATGTGACCAAATCCTGTCATCTCTTGGAATCACAGTCGGTTTCTACTATTATTTAATCAGGTATACTACCAATGCAGGTGTATAATTGTATGTTAACTGACCATAAATGCATACAGTCAAAATCAGAAGTAATGCCATTATCGAGATATACCTGTACAAGTTGGTGATCGTTCATTGATTGTGTACATTTTCTTAATCCAAGTTATTCGCTATGAGCCGGAATTTGTTAAATAGAATTACGAAAAAGTCTGACATTTGTCATGGCAAACCTACTATTCGAGGATTACGCTATCCCGTTGATTCCATGCTCGACTTATTGGCTTCAGATATGAGTATTGAAGAAATTCTCGAGGATTATCCGGACTTGGAGAGGGAGGACCTACTGGCTTGCCTGGAATATGCTGCTCAGCTATCGAGAACTAAAAAATCTCAAAAAATTGCCCAGTGAGAGTTTTAGTCGATGCACATCTTCCAAAACGTCTTGCTGATCTTATATCTACTCATAAAATTGAATCCAAACATACCTTAGATTTACCTGAACAGAATGCTACGCCTGATCATGAAATCATTCGTATAGCAGATCAGGAAAACCGAATTGTGATCACAAAGGACAGTGATTTTTTGGACAATCACATTTTGGAAGGTCGGCCGCAAAAATTGTTGATAGTTTCTACGGGAAACATCAACAATCGAGATTTACTTCGTTTATTTGAGCAGAATATTGAGATGTTAGTATCCTTGTTTAAAGAGCATTCTGTCATTGAGATTGATGAAGAAGAAATACAAGTTCACTACTAAGCAGGTCAGTTAACATCTTTAAAAAGGATAATGTCAAGGGCATATAGTTTTCCCACCATAGTTTTTTTTA
>JBBDRW010000117.1:0-5243 GCA_040905265.1 Balneolaceae bacterium
CCAGTCAGATCCGGAATATCCTGCTGGCAGGCCACGCAGGCTCCGGAAAAACAACGCTCGCCGAAACCATGATGTTTGAATCCGGCACAACGGAAAAACGGGGTGCGATACAGACCGGAACTACCCTTTCCGACTATCACGCACTGGAACAGGAGAAGCAGAAATCGATCTATACCTCAATTCTGAACCTCGATTGGAGGGGGACCAAAATCAATCTGATCGATACACCCGGCACTCCGGATTTCATCGGCGAAGTGATCAGCGGCCTCTCTGTAGCGGACAGTGCACTCTTCCTGCTACATGCAGAACGAGGCGTAGAGACCGTTACAGAGGCTCTCTGGAAGAGAGCTGAAGAGCTCAACCTCCCCTCCCTGCTGGCCGTAAACGGGATGGATGAAAAGCGGTCCGATTTTCAAATGTGTGTGGATATGGCCAAAGAGAGATTTGGAAGGGAGGTGGCGGTCATCCAGTATCCCTATGTGGAGGGAGAAGATTTTCATGCCATCATCGACGTACTGAAGATGACCATGTATGAGTTTCCGGAGAGCGGGGGGCGCCCCGACAAACTGCCGATTCCGAAATCCCATCAGGCGCAGGTAGAGCTTTTGCATAACGAACTGGTCGAGCTGATTGCTGAGAATGACGAATCTCTCATGGATCTTTACTTTGAACATGGCGAGCTGGATGAATATCAGATGCGGGACGGCCTGCAGCAGTCGCTGCTCAACCGGCAGATCTATCCCATCTTCTGCATATCTGCCCTTCGCAACATGGGATCAGGCCGGATGATGGGATTTATCTGCAACAACACCCCCTCTCCTCTGGATGCTTCTCCTGTAAAAACCGAAGATGGCAGTGAATTTCGGTCTGATCCGGACGGAGAGACCCGTCTCTTCTGTTTCAAATCCTATTCAGAGGCTCATCTTGGAAACCTCACCATGTTCAAGGTTCACTCCGGCCAGATTCGAACCGGCGCGGATCTGGAAAACCGGAGAGATCAGAGCAGCCAGCGAATCGGAACTCTCTCCATCCCTGCCGGCCCGAAACGGACAGATGTACCCGAGGTGAAGACCGGTGACCTGGCTGTTGCAGTAAAACTGAAGGAGATACAATCGGGAGATACCCTGACGGTGAAGGGGGACAGAGTCACATTCAAGCCACCACGCTACCCCGAACCGACTATCCGGAAAGCGATCCTCCCTGTCAACGAAGGGGAGGAGGACAAATTGGGAACCGCGCTCCATCAGTTGCAGATAGAGGACCCCTCCCTCACAATCGAACACAGCCAGGAGTTAAAACAGACACTGATACACGGACAGGGAGAGGAGCATCTCTCAGCCATTCTTCATCAGCTGGTCCACAGATTTCAACTTCATGTTGAGTTTGAACGGCCCAAAATCCCCTACCGGGAGACCATTACACACTCCGTCAAAGCCCGCTACAAACATAAAAAACAGTCCGGGGGTGCCGGGCAGTTTGCAGAAGTCCACCTGTTGATCGAGCCCTGGAGTGAGGGTATGCCCGACCCGGACAACGTTTCCATCCGCCAGACGGAGGAGGTCGAGCTGCCGTGGGGTGGGCGGCTGGTCTTTCTTAATTGTATTGTTGGCGGCGTCATCGATACACGTTTTATGCCGGCAATTCTGAAGGGAATTATGGAGAAAATGGAGAACGGGCCGATGAGCGGTTGTCGTGTCCGGGATATTCGGGTTGCCGTATTTGAGGGCTCCATGCACACAGTCGACTCCAACGAGGCGGCCTTCAAAACAGCAGCCCTGATGGCCTTCCGGGACGGTTTTCTAAAAGCCTCTCCTCAGTTGATGGAACCGGTTTATGAAATCCAAGTTCATGTCCCGGCTGATTATATGGGAGATGTACTGAGTGACCTGAGTTCACGCCGGGGCCAGATTCAGGGAATGGATGCAGAAGGGACAATACAGAAGATTTATGCCTCAGTCCCGCTTGAAGAGCTCGATGAG
The DNA here is from genome assembly GCA_040905265.1 of Balneolaceae bacterium. Classification (GTDB taxonomy): domain Bacteria; phylum Bacteroidota; class Rhodothermia; order Balneolales; family Balneolaceae; genus JBBDRW01. The sequence goes on from JBBDRW010000117.1 coordinate 1,980, forward strand.
TACTCCACACGTTTGAAATCAATGACCCAGGGGAGTGCCACCTATACCCGCCGTTTCTCTCACTATGCCAACGTGCCAAAAGATATCCAGGAGAGAGTGATGAAGGAGAATATCGAATTGCAGGATTCGTAACTATGGTTGTTTGAACCGTTTCGAAAGCGGGCTGGACAGGTTCCGGGGTTTGAGAGTTGTTGCGGCTGACGAACAGGCCGTGCTTTTCAGACGCTCCCGGGCAGAAAGAAAACCGGGTTCTGCCCCCTCTTGCCGGAGACTTTCTCAACCACGTTTCGTACCTTTTAGCAGCGATCGGCAAAACGATATTTGAATCTTCAACCGAATCTGGAATCCTCCAACCTATGCCTGACATGCACCCTGGCAACGGCCAGCCCGATTTTCTGAATAAGCTAAACGAACAACAGAGAAAAGCGGCAGCCCATGCAGACGGCCCGCTTCTGATTGTGGCCGGAGCCGGCAGCGGCAAGACCAGAGTACTCACCTACCGGATCGCCTGCCTGCTCCACAGCCAGAAGGCCCTCCCGTCCAATATCCTTGCCTTGACCTTTACAAACAAGGCTGCCCGTGAAATGCAGCAGCGGATTCAACAGTTGATCGGTGACAGTGCAACCGGACTCTGGATGGGCACATTCCACTCCATATTTGCCAAAATCCTCCGTTTTGAAGCTGAAAAAATCGGGTTCAACAGTAACTTCAGTATCTACGACACCAGTGATTCCGAGCAGATGATCAAGCTGATTCTCAGCGAGCTGAATTTCGATCCGCGAGAAATTCAGCCCCGAACGATACGGAACCGGATCAGTGATGCGAAGAATCAACTCATCACCCCTGATATCTACAACGAACGCTTTGTCCGAAGTACTCTGGACGATATTACGGCACGTGTCTATGAGGTCTATCAGAACCGGCTGAAACAGGCTAACTCCATGGATTTCGACGATCTGCTGGTCCATCCGATCACCCTTTTTGAAGAGCACCCTGAAACACTCGAATCGTGGCAACAGAAATTTCGATATATCCTGATCGACGAGTATCAGGATACGAATCACGCACAGTACAAGGTGACTCGCCTGCTTGCGAAAGCTCATGAAAATATCTGCGTGGTAGGGGACGATGCTCAGAGCATCTACTCCTTCAGAGGGGCGGACATCGGGAATATTCTGAACTTCAAACAGGATTACGAAAATGCGGTTCAGATACCTCTGGAGCAGAACTACCGCTCCACACGGTATATTCTGCAGTGTGCAGACTCCATTATCAAACGAAACGAGAAACAGCTTCACAAGACGCTCTGGACGGAAAATGAGGAGGGCGATGTCATTACCCTGCTGGAGAATTACGATGAGAGAGATGAAGCCAACCGTGTAGTCAACTACATCCACGACCTGAACCTCCGGAAGGGATACGAATTCAGCAAGTTCGCCATCCTCTACCGGACAAACTACCAAAGCCGGGTATTCGAAGAGGCGTTACGCAGAAAGAATATCCCGTACCAGCTCGTCGGGGGACTCTCTTTTTATCAGCGAAAAGAGATCAAGGATATCGTCGCTTATCTCACTCTGCTGGTCAATCCACACGATGAACAGAACCTGCTCCGGATCATAAATGAACCCTCCCGCGGTATCGGACAAAAGACGCTGGGGGAACTCTTAAAGAGGGCACGCAGAGAGAGCCGGTCTGTCTGGAGCATCATTCAGAATGTAGAGAGTGCCGACCTATACAAACCGGCCCGAATTCAGATTGAAAAATTTGTACGGATGATCCATGAGCTTCGAAATGAACTGGAGAGCGGAATGTCCATTCTCCAGGTCTGCCAAAAGCTTCTCGAAGAGAGCGGGTATATGAAAGCTCTGGTTGAAGAGGGGTCTGCGCAGTCGCTCTCAAGGAGAGAGAACATCATTGAGTTTCAGAATGCGATCTCCTGGTATGAGAAATCGGGGAAAAAACCATCGTTAGCTGCATTTTTACAAGAAATCAGCCTGATCACCGATGCAGACAAGTATGATGAGGAGAAGCCAGCCGTCACCCTGATGACTGTACACGGATCCAAGGGGCTGGAATTCCCCGTCGTTTTTATCGTCGGCCTGGAGGAGAATCTCTTTCCGATGGGTGGAAGAAACGGAGAAGAAGCGGACATTGAGGAGGAGCGACGCCTCTTCTATGTCGCCATTACACGTGCTGAAAAGCAGCTCTTCTTTAGCCACTGCAAGATCCGTTTCAAGTTTGGCGAAGAGACGAGACAGCTTCGCTCCCGGTTTTTAAATGAGGTTGACCCCGGAATCGTCCGGACAGAAACCGGTGCGACGATTCGACAAACAGGGTCGGATAGTTCAACCCGGCCGGCCAAAGAAGAGGGGTCCACGAGAATTGAATACGACTGGAAAACACCGAAAAGCGGAACCCGGGCCACCCACAGCGGAAGCAGGCAGACACCAGGGACATCAGCCTATGAGATTGAATATGAAGATGATCCGTTCCAGGCCGGAACCAATGTTCTCCACAGCAAATTCGGCCAGGGAAAAATCATCAACAGGACCGGAACCGACCGGGACAGCCGTGTTGTTGTCCATTTCAAAGGCCGGGGACAGAAAACCTTGATGCTGCGGGCTGCGAATTTGAAGGTAATGTCATAATGTCTCAACAAAGACTGCCTCCATTCCTCACTCTTCTGACTCTGATACTCTCTGCAGGTGCCGTTGAAGCAACTGCACAACTCCTTTCCACACCGGTTCATGCCGGATTTGGCGGAGGAGGAGCCGCCTACAGTTCCGGGTATGAATCGATGTTTCTGAACCCGGCCAACCTCCACCTTGGCGGTGATCAATACCGGATGGAACTGGTTGCAGGAGCCGTCGGGGTACACATGGTATCGCCACTTTCTCCTGGGGAAAGCCGGCCGTCAAACCAGAACTGGTTTTTGCAGCAAACGGAGGGGTTTCTCCCGGAGGATGCCATTCCTGCCGGGAATCGGGCAGAGTTTTTAAACCGTAATTACCCCTCACAACGGCTCATATCTGCCTGGCATACCGTTGGAGAGATCCACTGGATCGGGTTCCATCGACCCGGTATCGACCGAAGTTTTTCACTCTCCCTTCGCAGCCGGTTTGCAAGCAGGTATGAAGCCGGCAGGCACTACTATGACGAACAGCCTGTAAAAAAGAGAGATGAAACCATATTCAACCGCTCTCTGCGCCATCAATTCCAAAGCCTTCACGAACTTGCATTCGGATTTGCAGAAACCTTCACCTT
>JBBDRW010000118.1:0-5052 GCA_040905265.1 Balneolaceae bacterium
GGTGCTGGCCCTGTCGGCAGATATCGACTCCCTGCAGGCGTGGCTCTCGGCCGGAAATCTCCGAAGCATCCGCGCCTTCTCACTTCCCGCCTACGCCGGACTCGGGGAGCTGCAGGGGAGTTTTCAGAGCTTTGAGGCCTCCTGGCGGGAGCTGCGCTCCTTCCTGGAAGGGGGTATCTACCTGCGCCAGGCCGAGATGCTTCGCCGGGAGCTGTCGCTGATGGGCCGCCAGCTGGAGCTTCTCGAGGAGCAGAAAGCGATCCAGCAGGAGGACTACGAGCGGGCCCGCCGGGAGTTTGAGGGCCAGCGGCGGCTGGCCGAGCGGGGCCTGCTGGCCCCGGTTGAGATCGCCCGGGCCGAGAGCGAGCTGGCCTCCCGCCGCCTCCCGCTGCAACAGACCGAGTCCTCGATTCTCTCCAGCCAGGTGAGCCAGGCCGCCAAGCAGGCCGAGATCCTGGAGCTGGAGCGGCGTATCGGCGATCAGCGGCTGGTCTTTGGGCAGGCCCTGGCGGGCCTTCGCAGCGCCGTGGACGTCTGGATGAGGGACTACTTGCTCATCGCTCCGCTGGACGGGCGCGTCATCCATGCCGGAATTATCCAGCAGGGCCAGTCGCTGCAGGCCGGGCAGAGTGTGCTGTATGTGCGCCCGGAGGATACCGGCTACTTCGGGGAGCTGCAGATCGCCCAGGAGTCGGTGGGCAAGATCCGCCCCGGCCAGATGGTGCTGGTTCGGCTGAGCGGGTACCCCTACCACGAGTACGGAACCCTGGAGGGGAGGATTGACTACCTCTCAGAAGTGCCGGTGGGTGAAGAGGTGTTTTTGGGCAAGGTAAGCTTTCCCGGCGGGTTTGTGACCAGCTATGGCCGCTCTGTCCGGCCCCGGGGCGGGATGACCGGCCAGGCCGAGATCATCACCGACGACATGAGACTGCTCGAGAGGGTCTATAACAACATGAGGGGGCAGTTGAGGTAACCGAACTCTCTATCAATTCGCCTATGAACGACCATGTATCTGCAACAACCGAATACCGTGCTTTTGACGGGCGCGTCGTCTCGGAAAACGAAGAGAAGGTATTGCTCCATTCGGCAAGAGGGAAGCAGCAGGCGTGGGTACGACGGGAGGCAATGGATCTGCTTTTTTTCTGTCAGAGTTTTGCGCCACTGCACGTTCACGCCGAAGAGTTTTTTCAATTCCGGCAGCAGTCTCAACAGACGGCGGCCGGCGGCGGAACCGGGCTTTTGCGGGCTATTATTGCCGGGTTGAACCGTTTCTGGCAACCTTCGACTTCCCGGCAAGTGGCTCTGTTGATTAAAGAGCTGGAACAGTTTGTCAGGCTCGGATTTCTGGTCGCCCGCTCCGAAATTCAGGAAGAGATCGTACGGGCGGCGCAAAACCATACGGGTTTTAACCCGAATATTGAGGCAGGGCAGGGCGAGGAGATCTCGGTGATGGGGATACCCACCTGCGACCGTCCGGATATGCTGAAGCGATGTCTGAAAAGTTTTTTGAAGAATTTTATGCTGCACCGGCACCAGCCGGATATCCTCATTCTGGATGATTCTCGATCGGAGGATGCCCGGGCAAAAAACCGCGATGTTCTTCGTGAGCTGGAACAATCCTATTCGGGTAGGATTCGCTCGATGGACCGTTCACAGCGCCGCCAGTTTGCCCGCTCTTTGTCTGACAGTGCCGGGGTGGACCCGGCAGTAATGGAATTTGCCCTGATGGGCCATCCAAGCTGCAACCGCTCCGAAGGTGGAGCGCGAAACGCTTTTCTGCTGCTTACACAGGGGACCCTTGCCCTGCAGACCGACGATGATACGATCTGCCGTCCGGCACAGTTGCCATCGGCCCGGGAGGGGATAAAACTGAGTTCCAGCTTCAGCTCTGACGAGTACTGGTATTTCGACTCCTTCGAAGAGGCGGCGGGAGCTGTGGAGTTGACGGACAGTGATTTCCTCTCCCTCCACCGGGAGTTGCTTGGCAGGCCGCTCCAGTCGATTCTCGAAGTGCATACAGGAAACGGCCAGGTGCCGGACATTGACAACATGAACGTTGCGTTTCTGAACGGATTGAAGACCGACAAGGCCTCTATCCGGATGAGTCTGCCCGGCCCTGCCGGAGATACCTGTCTGTTCAGTGATCTCTACAAGCTCTTTCTGGAGGGAGAGTCCCTTGACCGGCTTCTGTACCCACAGGAAGGATACACAGATCGTCTTTCGACCCGGCAGGTGATCCGGGGAGTATCGCGCCCGGTGATTTCGGATGTGACGCGTTGTATCGGGATGAATTTTGCGGTGGATAACCGTTCGTTATTGCCTCCGTTCATGCCGGTGCAGGCCCGTTGCGACGGTATCTTTGGCGATCTGATGGCAGTCTGTTTTCCGCACGCCTATTCGGGAAACATCCCCTGGGTGATCCCGCACCAGACACCGGAACCCCGGGCCCGTACCGTAGATGACGTCTTCTCGCTGCTGCAGAAGATTCGGGTCAACGATCTGGTTGCCGTACTCATCCTCTCGCGTCACGACCGGCTGGATGGGAAAGATGAAGCAGCGAACCTGCAATCGCTTGGCCAGATGTTCACCCGGCTGGGAGCAATGACCGGAAAGCAATTCTCCGATGAACTCCGGCAGATCTACCAGTCGGTAACCCGGCAGCGCGTAAATGTGGCCGCCCGGCACTTGTTTCGAAACATGGACGCCCCATCGTATTGGAAGGAGCATCTCCACCGTTATATCCAGGTGCTTGAGAACTCCGCAGAGTCGTTCGACTACCTTCAGCCCGATGACATTGACAAACCTTCCACGGATCGCCGGGAAGATTTTCAGGAGATACTTCGATTGTTCGGAGAACTTTTGCTCTCATGGCCTGCGGTATATGATACAATGGGAGCAATAGCTGATGAAGAGATCACTACAACCTGGCTGACAGAATATTGAAATTTCAAAAACGGATTTGAATCTGTACTATGAAATTCGCTGCTGTAATATTGGTTTCAACGAACCTGTTCAGACTAATCCGAAGTGATTAAAAAAAGGTCACTTATAGAATTGCTTGATTCATCGTCCTTTACTATGTTTTGGGTATCAGGTCGAATGTGTTCGACCAATCAATATTTCGATAAACGACAAAACACCTTGTGAAATGAAAGAAAATTCGGTCAGAGTGATTCAGCTCGCTAAACCGAATGGGGTTTGAAATGTGTCTGTACCCGGCTTCGACTACTTTGGGGCAAAACAGGCTGAACAAACAAGTAAAACATAAGGTACTGTGATGGGAAAATTAAGTGATATCGGTGAAGTGCTAAGCCGTAGAGAAATGAAGCAAGTTATGGCGGGAAGTGGTAGTGATTATCCTACCTGTGAAACAGATAATGATTGTACCTTGCGCTGCCGGAAATGTGAGAGTTGGTGGGATTGTTTCTGTTCATCTTGTTGTCTTGCTTCTTGCTAAATATTTTTCTCATCATGTTCCAATCATTCGACAATACTGATTTCAAAACATGAAACGACTCCTGTTTATTCTGCCGGTTTTGATAGTCGGCTGTTCTGTTGAGAAAAGTGAGAATATGATTTTTGAAGAGGTTGAAGTTGAATTGGCTTCATTACTCATCAGTGTTGAATCTTCGTCCGGGATTGCTTTTCCATCGTTAATTAAATCGGTTTCTGATGGGATTCTTCTAAATGATTATGGTCTTGGAAAGATTCACAAGTTTGATCTGGACGGGAATAAACAGTTCTCTTTCGGAAATACAGGTGATGGGCCGGGCGAATTCCGGGCTGTTTATGATTTTTGGGAGTTTGATGATTATTATATGGTATACGATTATGAGAGTAAAAAATTTATCAAGTACGATTTTGAAGGAATTTGGATTGAGGATGTTCTTATAGAATTCGAAGAGTTTTCAACTTTACGTCCCGTAAGATTTGAAGCGATCACTCCACAACGTTTTGCGATACCAACCCGTGGCCTGAATGGATCGTTATTTTCGATAGTAGATGTGGAAACCGGTAGCATCCACTATTTCGGAGATGCTCTTGGTGAATATGAGTATTCTTCTACCCCCCAACAATACCGACAAGCCATTTCTTCGAGAAGAGTTCCGGCGCATGAATTGAATATGGTGAGGTTGAGGAGGAATCAAACAGGAATTTTTTTGATTCAGCAATCCACGGCTATTTTGGAAAAATATACCTATTCAGGGGGAGTGGCTTGGGAAAAACGTTTAAAAATACCTGCCCAGGACGGACTGTTTGAATATTTCTTTAAAGCAAACCTGGAGCGATTGAACAGGGAGTTACCCGCAAGATATGCATTTAGTTACATACAGGAAGCACATGCTACTGATGAAGGGGTCGCAATACTGCTGTATGTTCGTGAAGATCAGCCGCTGACAGTGGTTTGGGTGCCAAATGACGGGGAGAGCATGACGGTTGTTACATTTCAGGGTATAGAAAACCAATCTATGCAACCTCAGGATTTTACGATATCAGCCAACGAATCTTATATCTATGTTCTTAATATGCTGGATGGAGAGATTTACAGGGCAATGTGGCCGCTATAAATTGAGACTATCTAACCAATGATTACTATCAATTTATATATGTGGTCATACTGATAAATTGTTTTTAATGACTTGCCTTTCAAAGAGGGCATTCTATGGCAGCTCTGTCTCCATATCCCGGACTATTCTCTGAGGAGTTTCAGAAATTCCATAAGTCCAATCGCATCCGTATCTCCCGTTATCGGAAAGCGTTCCGAACCTGAATAGACAACAAATTTCTTTGTGGCTCCGACATCAGCGCATGCTGTATGAAACGGTTTCTTCAGTGAGGGGGCAGCCGATCGTTTGATCTCAATAGCCCATACCCGGTTTCGCGGGCCTTCCAGCACAAGGTCAATTTCTGTTTGGGATGTGGTTCTGTAGTAACTGTATTGCCATGTATCGGGCAAGGTTCCAATGATGTTTTCGGCGACAAACCCTTCCCAGCTTGGCCCCACAACGGGATGGCCAAGCAGACTGTCAAAATCTGTAATATTCAACAGCC
>JBBDRW010000119.1:0-5000 GCA_040905265.1 Balneolaceae bacterium
GGCCCCCGTTCGGCCGTTTTCGCCCCGGTGAAGGATCTCGGCCTGATCGTAGTGGACGAAGAACACGATGCCTCCTACAAACAGTTCGACCCGGCTCCCAGATACCATGCACGGGATGTGGCGATCATGCGGGCCCATATGGAAAAGGCAGTGGTGGTGATGGGTTCGGCAACCCCGTCGATGATCTCCCTGCAGGGTGTGAAGGTGAAGAAACATACTTTGCTTCAACTTCCGGGGCGTCCGGCCGGAGAGTTGCCGGAGGTGAAGGTATTTGACCTGAAACACTACCGCTCTGCCATGCGCGGGCCGTTGACCGTAGGGCTTTTTGAAGCGATTGAACAAGCCTTGAAGAAGAAGGAGCAGATCATCCTGCTCTACAACCGGCGTGGCTTCGCCTCCTATCTTCAGTGTGAAGAGTGTGGCCATATTCCCCAAAGCCCTGACTGCTCAGTCAGCCTCACCTATCACAAAAAGAAGAACATGCTTCTCTGCCACTACAGCGGATATGCCCGGAAGGCCGATACCCGATGTGAGAACTGTGGCTCGGAGGAAGTGGTGGCCAAGGGGAGCGGAACCCAGCAGGTTGAAGAGAGTATCGCCGAACTGTTTCCTGACGCCCGGCTGCTGCGAATGGATCGTGATACGACGTCCGGCAAGTACGCTCACCGGGAGATTTATGAGCAGTTCCTGGAGGGCGGTGCCGATATCCTGATCGGTACGCAGCTTGTCTCAAAAGGGCTCGACTTTCCCAATGTGACGGTCGTCGGGGTGCTTAGCGCCGAGACGGAGCTGGCGTTCCCGTCCTTCCGCTCCGGGGAGCGAATGTACCAGCTTCTGAGCCAGGTGGCTGGCCGCGCCGGCCGTGGTACCAAAGCGGGGTTTGTCTATGTGCAGACCTGGAAGCCGGAGCACCGGGCGATTCTCCACGCCCGGCAACATGATTTCTGGAGTTTTGCCAAGGAGGAACTCTCTGACCGGGAGATGCTCACCTACCCTCCTTTTTCCCGGATGATTGTATTCCATTTCAAGGGGAGTTCCTGGGCCCGGACGCAGATGGTCGCTGAAGCGTTTTGCAATGCGATGCGGGTGGAGACCTCGGAGTTTGCAGTTCTGGGACCTACTCCGTCCGTGATCGAGTGGATGCACGGCCTCTACCAGTGGGAAGCGCACTTCAAGATCAAACCGGAGCACAACGCAGGTGCCATTGAACGGCTCCTGAACCGGATCTTTACCCGCTACGAAAAAGAGAAACCGAAAGGAGCCGGGTCGGTCAGAATTACGGTGGATGTGGACGCGATTGAATAGAATTCTGCCCTTTGCCTTCCGGTTACTGAATACGTACCTTTCCCTGTCCACTGCAGGCACATCACTTTGACAATGATCGACTATCAATTTGTTGACGGAACTCGGCTCATTTCGGTGATCGAGGCTCTTATTTTTTCCAGTCCCGACCCGATCTCCTGGGATCATCTGGCCGGGATTGTTGTGGAAGGTGAGGATGAACTGAAACTGACCGAAGAGACTATCCGCCAGGTTGTAGATCAGCTGAACCGGCGCTATGACGAGAACGGGCTTGCATTCCGGATCGAAGAGGTCGGGGGCGGGTTTACGTTTGTCACACAGCCTAGATTTCATCCGTGGCTCAGTATTTTTCAACATGAAAACGCCTACCGGAAGTTGTCGCAGTCGGCCATCGAGACTCTCGCTATTGTCGCCTACCGGCAGCCGATCACCAAGCCGGAAGTGGACCAGATCCGGGGTGTGGACTCGGGGTATATCCTTCGCCAGCTTCTGGAGAAGATGCTTGTCCGGGTGTCAGGCCGGGCCGATTCGCCGGGAAAACCGCTCCTGTATAAAACCACTGACCACTTTCTGAAACATTTCGGGATCAATTCCGTTGATGAACTTCCACGTCCGCGTGAAATTGAAGAGATCCTGAAGGATGATGATATGGCGGAACATCGGCAGCTGCTGATGGAGCGTCAGATGGAGCTGGAAGAGGAGGATGCCGATGATCTTTTGGATGAATTTCTGGAGAAGCGGAACAGGCCTGATGTGGAATCGGTGGTGGATCAAGGGGAAACCCCGGACGAGAATCCGCAGACGGAGATAGATTTGGATGAAGAAGAGAGTGGGCCTGAAACAACGGAAGAGATGAACCGTGCCGAGCATGAGGAGAGAAGTGATACAGAATCAGATTCCGGAGAGAAACCGGAATAACACGTTTTAAATTTTTTGGACAAAGATGGATAAGAAGAAGAGGCCGGGCAGCAGAAGTCAGGAGAAAAGCCGACCGGGAAATGGCAAATCGAACAGAGGCGGTTCCCGAAGTGGCCGTTCCGGGAGAAAGGATTCTGGACGGGATGAGGTTGGTAAACGGCCGTCCGGCAGCAAGAGAACCGGAACCGGCCGGCCTGAACGAAGCAGCAGATCGAGCAGGCCCGGACAGAAACGGTCGGGCAGTTCCTCAACCCGTCAATCGACAGGAGCCAGCGGCCTGAAAAAAGCGAGACGCCCCAAACCCGGCAGCTCTTCCGGGGTCCGGCAGAAGGAGTACCTTCGGGAAGAGATCCGCATCAACAAGTATATCGCACACTCCGGCCTCTGTTCCCGCCGGGATGCGGATGAGTACATTTTACAGGGTAAGGTGTTCGTCAACGGTGAGAGGGTTACCGAACCTGGAGTGAAAGTGAAAGCCTCGGACCAGTTGGTGGTAGACGGCCAGCGTCTGTCTCTGGAGCCTTTTGTCTATATTCTTCTGAACAAGTCGAAAGATACAATCAGTACAACGGATGATGAACGGGACCGGAATACGGTACTGGATGCCGTTGAGGAGGCGACCGGCTACCGGGTCTATCCGGTCGGGCGGCTTGACCGGGATACCATGGGGTTGCTGATCCTGACCAATGATGGAGATCTGGCACATCGGTTGATGCACCCGAGCTACCGGGTTCAAAAAGTGTACGAGGTAACGGCGGAACCGGCTATGAAAGACAGTCAGCTTGAACAGCTCGTGACCGGGGTTGAGCTCGAAGACGGCCCCGCCAGGGCATCTCAAATCCAGCGGGATCCGATGGATGCAGCTACCGTACAGATTTCGGTTTTTGAAGGGAGAAACCACCTGATTCGAAGGATGGTCTCTCATTTCGGATCGGAGGTCGTCAAACTCAAGCGTGTGCAGTATGCAGGGTTGACTGATAAAGATTTGCGGATGGGACGCTGGAGATTCCTTCAGGAGAAAGAGGTGAACAACCTTCGCAAACTGGTGAAACTTGACACGCTCGATTTTAATAAAAAATGATTCGAAGCTTTCTCATTTTCGTGATCCTTCTCTGGGCGATCCCGATCGCCCTTCCCGCCCAGATGCCGGTGCTGGTGGAGGACCCGGAGTTCCGACAGGCTGCCCAGGCAGCGATCGACTCTCTCTACAACCGGAAACCGGAAGCAGCACAGGAGCTGCTGAAACCCTGGATGAACGACTTGCCGGACCATCCCCTCTGGACTCTTTTTGATGCAATGGACTACTGGTGGGTCGTGCTGACGGATCTGTTTGACGAAAGCCATGACGATGAGTTAATGGCCCGGATGAACCGGGCTGATTCTGAAGCATCAGAACTACTCGACCGGGAGCCGGACCATCCGGACGGATGGATCATCCGGGCCGTTGCGACGGGGTATATGGCACGGCAACTCTCTAACAGGAACCGCTGGCTGCCCAGTATCTACACAGCCCGAAAAGCTCAACATGCACACTCCAGGTTGGGAGAGGTAGCGCCGAACCTCGTGGACAACCTCTTTGCAGAGGGGCTCAAGAAGTATTATGCGGCGTATCTTCCGGAGGCGTATCCGGTTGTGCGGGCTGTATCCTGGCTCCTGCCATCGGGAGATAAGGAAGAGGGGCTTCGGCTGCTTGAGATCACCAGCCGTGAGGCGGTATTTGCCCGGCCTGAAGCGACCTACTTTCTGGGTAATATTCTGCTGAATTATGAAGAAGAGTACAATCGGGCGGTCCCCTATTTTTCTGAACTGGTTGACCGTTATCCGGACAACAGCTACTACAGAAGGTTACAGGTTCGTGCTCTCTTTCACCAGGGGGCCGGATATCTGGCCGAACAGGCGATCCGGGATGCCGTGGCCCACTGGGAGAGACATTCGTTGCCGGATATGGACGTCATGAAGGAGGAGTTGCTCTACTGGAGCGGCCGGATAAAGATGAGAGATCGTCAGTATCAGGCTGCTCTTGAAGAACTGAAGGAGAGTTTCGAATTGGGTAAATCCCTGCCCAATACCACGAACCGATCGCTTCATCTGTTGAGTGGTTATCATGCCGGGATCGCGGCCGAGCGGTTGCAAGACCGGGATGCAGCGCGCAGCTACTATGAAGCGATTCTGGAGATGGATGCAGAGCAGGATGTCCGCCGACGGGCACGGGACCGGCTGCGGGATTTGTAACACTTTTTTCATTGCCAGCACGAAAAAAATATCTCTTCGACAACCCTGATATCGCACCGTTGAGAGGAGTCTGGTAAACCTGCCCTGATTCGGTTTCAGTATTCGGCAGGTTATGAATCCCGAAACCGAAAATCATACCCGTTTTCTTCGGTCACATTGTTTGTGCCAGGAGCAAAAACCCGTTCAACAAACCGCACTTCACCGTGATGGGTTACAAAGAGGAGGGTGGAACACCGGGTGCCGTAATCAGCCGTTTTGATGAAACAGGAGGAGACCGCCCTCTCCAACTCCGGCTCCAGTCCGGTGTCAGGAAGTTGCTCGGGCGGGAATCTCTCCTGATCGCTGAGCAAATGGAACAACTCATTTTCCGTTAGTTTCCCATTTTGGATGAGCTCTGAGAACCTCTTTTTGGCCCGTTCTACTTTTGGCCAGGGGGTGTTCAGAAAGGCGTTGCTGATTCCATGAATACCGGGTGTGATGCGATTCACGCTCTTTTCCCTGTTCGAGTAGTGACAGAGTGAAGAGAGAGTCCCTGCGATCAGATTGTA
>JBBDRW010000120.1:0-4977 GCA_040905265.1 Balneolaceae bacterium
ACAATCTCTTCGGGATGTTCAACCCGGCCCCAGGAGAGGTCGGTAATATGAAGCAGGCCGTCCACACCACCCAGGTCGATAAAGACACCGAAATCGGTGATGTTTTTGACAATTCCTTCCAGAACCTGGCCAGACTCGATGGTCTCCAGGATCTCTTCACGCTGCTCTTCAAGATCCGATTCAATCAGAGCTCTGTGTGAAACAACGACGTTCTCAGCCTGCATGTTCAGTTTGACAACCTGAAACTCCATCGTCTTTCCGACATAGGCATCGAAATCTCGAACAGGCCGAACATCAATCTGTGAACCTGGTAGAAAGGCATCGATTCCGAAGATGTCGACAACCATACCTCCTTTGATTCGTCGCTGAATCGTACCCTCTATAATCTCATTCGTATCGTGGGCATTTTCAATCGCCTCCCAGGCCTGCAGGATGTCAGCTTTTCGACGGGAGAGGATCAGCTGGCCTTCATGATCTTCCACTCTGTCCAGAAACACCTCTACTTCATCACCCGGCTGCAGTGACTCCAGTACCTTGGATGAGAATTCGTTTACCGGAACGATCCCTTCAGATTTAAATCCAATATCTACGACAACATACTTCTCATTGACATCCACCACGAGGCCGGTAACAATCTCTTTCTCTTCAATCTCATTGAGAGTGTTTTCATACATTCCGGCGAGTTGATTAAACTCTTCGTCGGTGTAATCTTCAGAAGCGGCCTCTAGCTGATCAAATGTGTAGACTGTGTCAGACAACTCTCCCGTAAAAGTGGGTAGTTCCTCTGCATTCTCTTCGTCTGTCTGTTCTTCGACAGTCTCTTCTGCTGTCGGTTCCTCAGTTGAATCCTCATCATCCTCCGTTACACTCCCCTCTTCCGGTTCAACTGTTTCCGGTTCTTCTTTTTCATTGGTAACAGTCTCTTCTGCTGTCTCCTCAGGTGCTTCAGTCTCTTGTGAAGTCTCTTCAGTAGTTTCAGTCTCTTGTGAAGCTTCTTCTTGTTGAGGAGCTGATTCCTGATTGAGTTCTTCTTCTTTCTTTTCGGTTTCCTGTTTTAGTTCTTCAGTCATTGAGTTTAATTTAACATTGCCGTTCCGGCTGTTGGCCGGAAGGATTGAGTTATGGTTTTAGTGATAGTTCAAGTGGTTGAAATATCCCTGTTCAGTCGTTTACTGATGATAATGCAGATCTCATTTACCTGGTCGTCAAATGTTTTACTACTTGTATCTATTTCGATTGCATCCTCCGGTTTTTTCAGAGGGTCTGCCTTTCGGGACATATCTTTCCGATCCCGCTCTGCCAGATTCTGTTTAACAGAGTTGAAATCCGCCATCTCCCCCTGCTGCAGGAGTTCTTCGTAGCGTCTTCGCGCCCTCACATCGATGGATGCTTTCATAAAGAATTTAAGCTCGGCATTCGGAAAAACTGCCGTACCCAAATCTCGTCCGTCTGCAATCCATACACCCTCTTGAACTGCCTGCCGCATCATTGCATTCACGAAAGCTCTTACTTCCGGATTTGCAGCAACCGTGCTGACCGCAGCAGAGACACGCTCCGACCGGATCAGGCCTGTAATATCCCGGCCATTAACCGAAACATGAAATTCCCGATCTTCATATCGAAAACGGATGTCATTTGACGACAAGTTGTCAAGGAACGCCTCTTCAGTCTCCCCGTTTTCCAGCCAGATCCAGGTCGCAACACGGTAGAGTGCTCCGGAATCGAGATAATTGATCCCGATCCTCTCTGCAACTGCCTTTGCCGTTGAGCTTTTTCCTGAACCGGAAAGACCATCGATTACAATAATCATCAGAGACTGGTTAAATTAAATTTTCTGGAGGTAATTATCAATTCAATCTTGTATAATGAATTGATAAGTTTTAAATTTGGGGTCTGTAAAAAGTTACAAACAACGATTCCTTTGAAAACACAGCCAATACGGGAGGTTTTCAGCGGTTATCAGCCTAAGAAGATACGAAATATATTATGCCACAACATCAGTCAGCCATTAAACGCGTACGTCAAAATGAAAAGAGACGAGCCCGAAACAGAGGACGGCGCTCGAAAATGCGCACACTTGTGAAAAGCGTACTGAATTCAACCTCCAAAGAGGATGCGGTAAAACTGCAAAAAGAAGCAACGGCTTACCTTGACAAAATGGCGGTGAAAAAAGTGATTCACCCGAACAATGCCGCGCGGAAGAAAGCACAAATCACCAAGCACGTAAACAACCTCTCCTGATTTGGCTCATTCTGACCACAGGGCACTCCTGGTCATTGTTGATGGCTTCGGCATAGCAGAAGATCCAAGTGTCAGTGCCATCGACCGGGCAAATATCCCCTATTTCGACAACCTGTTTCAAACCTGGCCAAATGCCAGGCTTTCGGCAAGCGGCACTGATGTTGGCCTCCCGGAAGGCCAGTTTGGCAATTCGGAAGTCGGCCATCTGAATATCGGCGCCGGGCGGATTGTTTGGCAGGAGCTCTCCAGAATCAACAAGGCGATCACCGATGGCTCTTTCTATACGAATGACGTGCTTACACGTGCGTTTGAAAAAGCCGAGAAGACTGGCCGGATTCATCTGATGGGCCTTTTTTCAGATGGTGGTGTTCACAGCCATAATGAGCACCTCTTCGCACTTCTCCGGATGGCTGGCAGATACAACCTGAAGAATACCTTTGTTCACGCCTTCACAGACGGGCGGGATACTTCGCCCACCGGAGGCATCGACTACTACCGCGAATTCAAAAAACAGGCAGAAGAGATTGGTACAGGCTCACTCGCTTCCGTTATTGGACGATATTATGCCATGGATCGGGACAACCGCTGGGAGAGAACAGAAAAAGCATACAATCTGCTTGTACATGGTGTGGGTGAGAACATTTCGGACCCTGAAGAGGCGTTTCTGAAATCGTATGATCAAAAGATTACCGATGAATTTCTCGATGCCCATTTGATCGAAACAGAGTCCGGGAGCAGGATTCAGAAAGGGGATGTTGTGATCTATTATAATATCCGCGGAGACCGGGCCCGACAGATTACCAAAGCACTGCTGCAGTTTGACGAAGTTCCGTTTCCTACTGTCGCCCTGGACCTGAGCTACAATACATTTACTGCCTATGATGAGACGTTCAACAGTCATGTCCATGTTGCCTGGCCACCGGTAGAGCTGACGAATACCCTGGGAGAATATGTCAGCCGAAACGGCATGAAACAGCTTCGAATTGCAGAGACGGAAAAGTATCCTCATGTCACCTACTTTTTTAACGGAGGTGAAGAGACTGCCAACCCGGGAGAAGACCGTATCATGGTACCCAGTCCAAAAGTGGCCACCTACGACCTCCAGCCGGAGATGAGTGCAGCGGAGGTCACGGAAAAATTGTGTGAACAACTCAAGAACGAGAGCTACAACCTTGCTATTCTCAACTATGCCAACCCCGATATGGTCGGACATACTGGTGTGATGGATGCAGCTGTTAAAGCGATTGAGACCATTGACCGGGAGTTGAAGACGGTCATTGAGACGGCACAGAACCATGGCTACAAGGTTCTTGTTATTGCCGATCATGGAAATGCCGACTGCCTGATTCAGCCGGACGGCAGCCCGAACACAGCCCACACCACTGCCCTTGTTCCGGTATTATTAATCGGCGAGGGCGAGGTAAAACTGCACGATGGTATCCTGGCAGATGTCGCCCCCACACTACTTAAAATGATGGGGTTGAATCAGCCGGATGAGATGACCGGCAAACCTCTCTATTGATCCCGTTTTTTGCACCGATAACAGAGAGGGATATCAATCCGTTTCTGTTTGCTATTGCCTATCCGCTATGCTACTTTGACGGTTGAAACGAACTAAAAAAGCATTACAGTCGTTTGTTATTTTCGAAGTCTAATTAATATATCCAAATAGCTGCAGGTCCGACATGGAGGGTAATTTTTCAAGTAAGGTTCGGGATGTTATTCAATTCAGCAGAGAAGAAGCGCTGAGATTGGGACACGATTACATCGGTACGGAACACCTGATCCTGGGAATTGTGCGACTGGGAGACGGAGTTGCGATTCGTATACTGAAGAATCTTGACTGTGACCTCTATAAATTGAAAAAGACCATTGAAGACACAGTCCGTGGAACCGGCGGATCGGTTACAGTCGGAAATATTCCTCTTACCAAACAGGCTGAAAAAGTTCTGCGGATTACCTATCTGGAAGCCAAGTTGTACAAAAGTGACACAATTGGTACTGAACACCTGCTGTTGTCACTGCTTAGAGACGAGGAGAATATTGCTGCACAAATTCTTCAGCAGTTTAATATCTCTTACGACGCGGTCCGGGAAGAGCTGGATCTGATTATCTCCGGCAAATCCCGTGATGATGACCCGACGAGTGCCGGAGACCTGAAAGCCAGCATTTCGTCTTCAAAGGGATCTCAAAAGTCAGGCAGTTCACGCGAAAAGAAAATGGAAAAATCTAAAACACCCGTACTTGACAATTTCGGAAGAGACCTGACCCAATTGGCTGAAGAGGGCAAACTCGATCCTATTATCGGACGAGAAAAAGAGATAGAACGTGTTGCCCAGGTATTGAGCCGACGGAAAAAGAACAACCCGGTTCTGATCGGGGAACCCGGTGTCGGTAAAACGGCCATCGCAGAAGGGCTCGCTTCCCGTATCATCGAACGGAAAGTTTCCCGTGTCTTGTATGACAAACGAGTCATTGCCCTTGACCTTGCCGCACTGGTTGCCGGCACCAAATACAGAGGCCAGTTTGAAGAGAGGATGAAAGCGGTAATGAGCGAGCTTGAGAAGACAGACAATGTCATTCTCTTTATCGACGAGCTCCATACGATTGTTGGAGCTGGCGGCGCCAGTGGATCACTGGATGCTTCCAATATGCTGAAACCTGCATTGGCCCGGGGTGAGATACAGGCAATAGGTGCTACTACTTTGAATGAGTATCGGCAATATATCGAAAAGG
>JBBDRW010000121.1:0-4854 GCA_040905265.1 Balneolaceae bacterium
TCCATACCTTGAAAACTGGGATTACAGGTATGATATGAATTCAACCGCTGCCTCTGTTTTTGACACATTTTTCATCACACTAACCCGTAATACTCTTTCAGGCCTTGTGGGGGAGGAAATCTATCAAAACCTGATCAGGGTAGAGAATATCCCGATCCGAATCATGAAACGCCTCCTGCAGGAGAACAGTTTCCTGTTTCAGGAGGTTGGCGCAAATGGGATCGACTCCAGGGATGAGATCATCCGGCTCAGTATGCAAGAGTCAATCGAGTGGTTATCTGAACAGTATGGAGATGAACCGGTACAGTGGAGATGGGAAAACCTGCATACACTTACGCTTCGTCCGGCACTCTTTGCGGAAGCCAGTGACGATCCGGATGCGCCGGCCGTACTGAAAATGATTGTCAACAATCTGATGAGCAAGGGGCCCTATCCGGTTCCCGGGCAGGGCACTACAGTCAACAAAGCACAATATGACTGGAGTAACCCATACCAGATGTTACTTGGCCCGTCAATCCGTCGAATTGTGGATTTTGGCAATTTGAACAGGATCGAAACAGTTACTCCGACAGGCCAGTCCGGAAACCCCCTCTCCGAATATTTCGGCGACCAGACCGAGCTCTGGTTACAGGGACAATACCGGTATCTGTATCAGGATAGTACATTTTTCAGAGAGGTAAGTTACCAAACCATGCGTCTTGAACCTGCACACTGAATAAGCGCCGAAGCTTTACATATGAAGAAACGACAACATAACATACTCATCCCGTTCCTCACACTTTTACTGGTAGTTGCCGGCTGCAAGAGCAGTGAACTGCCCACCGATGATCCCGGGCCATCCGAACAGGATACAAGAGATGAACCGGTTCTGGCTGAAGAGGCCCGGGAACGAATTGAAACGATGCTCAATGCTGAAGAATTACTGCAGGATCTTACCCTTCGTGAAAAAATCGGGCAGCTCTTCACAGTTCCCGTAAACGGCCGTTTTCTGAATGAGCAGGATCTACGCTATCAGGAGTGGAAACATCTTCTGGAGGAGTACTCAATTGGCGGAATCTATGTTACGGGCGGTGACCTGTACGGTATTGCAGACCTCACAAACAGATTACAGGCACTTTCCGAATTGCCATTGTGGGTATCCCTGAATCTGACAACAGACTCCAAACATTATGCTGAGGGGATTTCGCCTCTCGTCTCCCCGATGGGAATCACGGCTACCGGGAACCCTGCCAATGCATTTCAGGCCGGGGCTGTAACCGGACGGGAAGTACGTGAACTGGGCATACATCAGGTATATGCACCTCTGCTCGATCTGCACCCGGACTCGGTGACCGCCGGTTATTCTCCCGGGCTTTTTGGCAGCCGGCCGAACCAGGTAAACCGGTTTGGCCAGGCATTCATCCGGGGCCTTGAGAGTGAAGGGGTTATGGCAACGGCCAAGTTTTTCCCCGGACAGTCCGGGGCTCTCTTTGACTCCCTGCTCTCCATCCCGTCTGTGTCGCTGGAGTACGAAGAGATGAGAGTCTCCAACCTGATACCCTTTCGAAGGGCGATTCAGGAGGAGCTGTCAGGGATCCTCTCCTCTCACCATATCTACCCTGAATTCAGTACCCCGCCCTACCTCCCTGCAAGCCTGAATCAGAGTATCCTGACAGGACTTTTGGCTGACTCTCTTGGGTTCAACGGCATTGTTGTCACAGGCGAGCTGGATCAGAGCGTGATAACATCAAGTTATTCTCCCGGTGAAAGCGCAAGGCTTGCCCTGGAAGCAGGTGCAGATATTCTTCTTGCAAGCCCGGATGAAATTACAGCAATCTATGCCCTTGAGGAGGCTGTCCGGAGTGGTGAACTCGATGAAGAGAGGATTGACCGCTCCGTGAGAAAGATCCTGAAGATGAAACTTGATCAGGGGCTATTTCAATCAAGAGGCACCAGACTTGAGAACCTGGCCCGCCAGGTTCAAAAGCCGGAACATCTGGCCATTGCCGACCGGATTGCCAGAGAGTCGGTTACCCTGTTAAAAAACAGAGGGGGTATAATTCCTGTTCGGGAATCACAATTTCCCCGAATTCTCTTTCTCTCTCTCTCAGAACCGGGTTCGACATCGAAAGCAGAAACCTTTACGTCTCAACTTGGCCAATACCACAGCCATATTGTTCACACATCGGTTACTCCCGGCATCACGGAACCTGAGCGAACAGAAATCCTTCGCAGCGCCGAACAGACTGACCTGATTTTGATCGGTTCATTTCTCGGCGCTTCGGAAAAAACAGCAGGTGACCATCCTGAACTGCTTGCCCTTTTGCGTGAACTGACCGGGCAAGAACTCCCGTCGCTTCTGATCACGTTCGGAAGCCCGCTGCTTCTTGCCGAACTCCCGGATGCCGATGTGCATTTAGCTGCCTGGGACGCGTCCGAGCATCAACTGATCCAAACGGTCCCCGCCCTGTTCGGCGGCGCAGAAATTGGTGGCCTCGCCCCCCTCCCGATCGCAGATCTCTATGTTACCGGCGAGGGACGGCGAGTACCACACTCCGGGCTCCGGCCGGACCGGCCGGAATCCGTCGGAATGAGCAGTGACTCTCTGATGATGGTGGACCAAATCATGCAAGAGGCAATTCAAGATTCTGTATTTCCCGGTGGTGTCATTGCCGTTGTAAAAGATGGAGTACTGGTCTGGCATAAAGGGTACGGCTACCACAACTATGAAAAAAACCGCGAAGTTGTAAGCTCAGATGTCTATGACATCGCCTCCCTAACCAAAGTCATGTCGACCACAACTGCAATTATGAAGCTTGTGGAGGAGGGCCGGATTGACCTCGATGACCGCGTATCTGACTATATCTCTGAATACCAGGAGGAAGAGAAAAACAGGGTTACCATCCGACACCTGTTGCTGCATACATCGGGACTGCCTGCATTCCGTATCTATATCGACCGGATCCGTGCCAGAGAGGATCTACTGGAAGCCGTTAAAAATGAACCCCTGATTAATCCACCCGGCCAGGAGTATGTCTATAGCGACCTCGGCTTTATTCTGCTGGCCGAAATCGTACAGCAGGTCAGCGGGGAACGTATCGACATCTTTACCGCCCGGGAAATTTTTGAACCGATGGGGATGACCTCCACCCACTTTAACCCGGCCAGCCTCGGGGCATGGATGCTCTACCGTATTCCACCTACAGAGATCGACCAGCATTACGGACGCGGTATGGTTCACGGATTTGTAAATGATGAACGGGCTTATTTCATGGATGGTGTTGCCGGACACGCCGGGCTTTTTACATCTGCCTACGATATTGCAAAATGGTCTCAGATGTTATTGAATCGCGGATACTTTGCGGGGTATCGGTTTTTCAACCCCGAGACAGTAGATCTCTTTACTGGCCGTCAGTCCCCATTCAACCAGCGCGGGTATGGATTTGACCGGAAGAACAGCGATATGAGCAGCGCCGGACGTTTAACCAGTTTCCGTACATTTGGCCACCTCGGTTTTACGGGAACCAGCCTCTGGATCGACCCGGATTACCAAACCACAATCATCCTGTTAACCAACCGTACATTTCCCGACCGCAACCAGGGAAGTGGCATACGGGATGTACGGCCGGCTATCTCGGATGCTGTCGTCAACAGTATCATTGAACCTATAGACTCTCCCTGACCCATGACTGACTACATTGCCGTCCTGGATCACAACCACCTGGATAACGGACTCTTTCTGACCGCATTCGCAAAGTCGGCAGCCGCACAAAAAGGACAGAGAGGGATTGTAATTCATGGTGAGAGCGACTATACAGAACGACTGATTCAAACCGGCATCATGCGGGAAGAAGCGAGAATCCGTGCCATCAAAGATTTGAATCACCGGCTCATCGCACTCTTTGCAGATGAAGGAGTCGCCACAGTGGGAGTTCACGGATTTCAACGTGGTTTGATAACGGAATCCAACGGAGATCTGGATGTGGATGTTTCTCAACTCCGATCCATGCCAGACGTTCCTCTCCTGCTGCTATCCAACCTTATTCAATCCTCCGGGGACAAGCCGCCCAGCCCTCTCTCTCTGCCGGCGTACGCATTTCTGCTGCGTGACAAACTCGATATAGATGAGGTTCTTATCTTTTCAATGGATGATTCCGATGAGATTCTTGACCGGGGAAGTCATGACGAGTTGCGATTTTCTGAACTTGACACTGAGTACAAAGAGAGGGTGATCCCACCGGAGTTCCGGGATGCCGGGCAACCGTTCCGGATCACAACAGCACGTGCATTCTCCTCCTGGCCTGGCTTGCAGGGGACAACTCTGATCCGGCCGTAATGGAATGACAGATTGTACACCCCTGTTTACAGAGCATCGAACTCGTCCGGTTCTGTGTCTGGCACTTTTTTCAACAGCTCTTCGAAGGTTTTACGATTACCTCTTTGAGCTCGTTCTTTCAAATAATCTACCGTCAGCAGAGTAGAGACCTTTTCACTGATCGCCAAGGTAATAAACTGATTCATAGAGACACCTTCCTTGTCGGCCATTTCTTTCAGTCGTTTATGCAGGGATTCGGGAAGACGGATGCTTAAGGTACTCATCATATCACCTCGATAGTTTTTAAAAAATCTTTTGTAGTTACAGCTTTGATCCCAAATTGAGTAACACCGGTGAAATCACGGGTGTTATACGTGACGATATACTGACAGTTAGCCCGTACGGCCAGATCCAGGATCATATCATCCTTCGGATCGTTTAGAATGGGCCTCCACAGAAAATGGACCTCATGCAAATTGGCGATTCGGCAGAGGTAATCGAGTAATTGTCCTATTTCTTCTGGTGTAAAATGTAATGTTGGTTCCTTTCGAAGCAAAACC
>JBBDRW010000122.1:0-4752 GCA_040905265.1 Balneolaceae bacterium
CAGATCCCTGGCGTTGTTTTCACTTTCGGCCACGGCCGCCGCAGACATGTCGCGGTCAAAGGCCCCTGAGATTGCTCGCAACTTCGTGCAGCACGCAACCCGGTCCTCGGCGTTTGCAACGACAAAATTCCGGAAGCCAAAATGGCGGCGTCCTGCCTGAAGTGTCCAGGCAATATCGGCCAGCGACTGCTGCGGAGAAGATTCGATATGAGCGGCCAGTTCCCCGGCCATCTGCTTCAGGGCATCCTCGGTTTTCGCGGCGAGCGGAAGTATCACAAACGGCCGGATCTCTTCCTGCGATCGTAATCCGTCCCGGCTTTGAACGACCTCTTCCAAAATCACGTGCGCATTGGTTCCACCGATGCCAAATGAACTCACACCGGCAATTTTTGCGGCTCCACCGGTTTCCGGCCAGGAGATCCGTTTGTTATTGACAAAAAACGGCCCGTTCTCCAGCCCGAGTTTGGGGTTGGGTTTTTTAAAATGGCATGTCGGCGGGATCTCCCCATGCTGCATTGCCAGTACTGATTTAATCAAACCGGTAACACCTGCGGCCGTATCCAGATGGCCAAAATTACTCTTTACCGAACCGATAGCACAGCTTTTTGCTCCCCCGTTCGATCCCGAAAAGGCCTCTGAAAGTGCGCTGATTTCAACCGAGTCACCCAATTCGGTTCCGGTACCGTGGGTTTCAACATAGTGCACATCCGAAGGGTCGATCTCCGCCATTTCGAGCGCCTCAAGAATAACATCAGACTGGCCCGATACACTGGGAGCCGTATAACCCACCTTGAGAGATCCGTCGTTGTTGATGGCAAATCCCCGAAGCAGTGCATGGATGGTATCGCCGTCCCTGACAGCATCTTCAAGCCGCTTCAATACCACAACGGCCGTTCCATTGCCATCCACCGTTCCGGCGGCATCTACATCGAACGGCCGGCAGTGGCCGTCGGGAGAAACCGTTCCTCCCTTCATGTACTCATAGCCCTGATCCTGCGGCAAATGAATCGAACAACCGCCGGCAATAGCCGTGTCGCACTGATAGGCCAAAAGGCTCTGTGCAGCCATGACGGTAGAAACGAGTGACGTAGAGCAGGCGGTACTGATACTGACAGCCGGCCCCTGCAGGTTCAACTTGTAAGCGATCCGTGTGGGTGCAAAGTCCTTGTCGTTATTCAGGCTGAGTTGCCACGCCCCTGCACTTTCAAGCAGTTCGGGACTGGAGAGAATATGATGGATCAGATAGCTGTTGAATCCGACACCTGCATAGAGCCCGATCCGGCCGGGATATCGCTCCGGGTCAATGGCTGCGTGTTCAAGGGCACGCCACACGCCCTCCATGAGTACACGGTGTTGTGGATCCAGGATTTCGGCCTCCTTCGGCGTCATGTCAAAGAACCGGGCATCGAACATCTCCACATCCTCCAGCCTTCCCATCGCCTTCACATACTCCGGACTGGACAGTGTCGCCTCATCCACCCCCGCACTTCGCAACTCCTCGTCGGTAAAAAATGTAATGGTTTCCCGGCCGTCTCTCAGGTTTTTCCAGAATGTTTCCAGAGAGTCCGCGCCCGGTACCCTCAGGCTCATGCCGACAATGGCAATGGACTCCGGGGCATCGTTTAAATCTTTGTATGTCTGCTCTGTCAAATGCACTTATGATCTCCTTTCATCCTTCTTTTTTTTGCGCTTTGCACTCGATCGCGCTTTCCGACCGCTTGCTGCCGGGGCCAGTTTTCCGTTAGCGGTCGTTTCCGTTTCCCCGTTTTCAGCCTTTCCAGAGAACGGATCGGCGGCTGGCGCAAGATACTTCGCCATGGACGCCACGGTGGTGTATTGAAAAATATCGGCCGGAATAATCTCGCGTTTGAACTCACTTGCGAGCCTGTCCCGCAAAGGCAGTACAAGCAGGGAGTGCCCGCCGACATCGAAAAAGTTCTCATCCCTGCCGACCCGGGCCAGTTCCAGCAGGTCACACCAGATAGATGCAATACGCTGTTCCGCATCACCGCGCGGGGAAGACACAGACGACACCGCCCTGTTTTTGTCGCGGCCCGATCCGGACGATACGTCTGGAAGCAACGGGTAGTCCACTTTTCCATTCTTGTTGAGTGGTATCTTCCCCAGCAGAACAAAATGCGATGGAATCATATGTTCGGGCAGGCGATCCCGGAGTGCTGTTCGCAGCCGGGTTCTCAGTTCGTCGCTCTCTGTATCGTTCTCATCCGCACCGGCCTTCGATTTGCTTTTTGAGTTTTCGGCGGCCGAAAT
Organism: Balneolaceae bacterium; assembly: GCA_040905265.1. Classification (GTDB taxonomy): domain Bacteria; phylum Bacteroidota; class Rhodothermia; order Balneolales; family Balneolaceae; genus JBBDRW01. The sequence continues at coordinate 2,272 of JBBDRW010000122.1, forward strand.
GTCCCTGAGGTCCCCTGGATCCCCGGGCGAATCCGTCACGATGTAAGCGACGAGAAATTGATGGCTGGAATTCTCCCTCAGCATAACTACAGCCTCACGAACGCCCGACAGTTCCACCAGTGCCCCCTCAATCTCTGCAGGTTCAATGCGGTATCCGCGCAACTTGAGCTGATTGTCGTAACGCCCCAGAAAGACCAGGTTTCCATCAGCGAGCAGCTTCACACGATCACCGGTGCGGTACAGCCTGCCTGCCGGCAGATCATCCACTTCCAAAAGCCCCGTCTCACCAATGTCTATAAACCGCTCTTTGGTCAAATCCGGCCGGTTCAGATAACCCCGTGCCACACCGTCACCACCAATATAGAGTTCTCCTTCTACCCCCGGGGGTACAGGGTAGCCATTCCTGTCGAGCACATATAGCCGGGTATTCCATATGGGCCGGCCGATCGGAACCGGGCCGGTGCCGGGATCCGTTCTCTGCTCCTCATAGATGGCGCATCCCACAACTGTTTCGGTTGGTCCATATTCGTTAATAATCCTCGTTTTTGGCGCCGATTTCCGCCACGGTTTGACGGCTCTGCCCGTCAGGGCCTCTCCTCCAAGAACAATGGATCGCGTCAATCCCGCTTTTTTTTCATCCGGAATCAACTCATTCAACAACTCCATGTGCGACGGCGTCAATTTTACCAGTGACCAGTCCGGCTTCTTCTTTCCGCTGCCCGTCAGACACGCAGTAATATGCTCAATTTCCACACCGTCGTTCGGCAAAAGGTGAAGCGTCCGCCCGGAAAGCAGCGGAGTAAAAAAGCTGGTAAGGGTCGCATCAAAACCAATGGATGAATGGAGCGGAGAGCCCGATCCCTCTTCGGTTCCGTAATAGTTCACGGCCCACGAGAGGTAGTTCAGCATTCCCCGCTGATGAACCATCGTCCCCTTCGGCTGCCCTGTTGAACCCGAGGTGTAGAGAATGTAGGCGAGATCATCCGGCCCGGTACACCCCTCCGGATCCTTGTCCGAATAAGAGGCGAGGCCGGCAAAATCTTCCCCATCGGCCAATATCCGCTTATCACTCTTCGGCGCTGATACTTTATCGGCAAATTGCGATTCTGTTATCAGCAGGACCGGATGTGCATCTTCCATCATGTATGAGAGCCGTGCGGCGGGGTAATCCGGATCCAGCGGAAGGTACGCTGCTCCTGATTTCAGAGCCGCCAGTATACTGACGATCAATTCGGGCGACCGTTTGAGACAAATGGCCACAACTTTGTCCCTGCCGGCGTCCTTCTCCTTCAGATAATGAGCCAGCCGGTTTGCTTTCTTGTTCAGTGCACTGTAAGACAGTTTGCCGCCGTCGAATGTGAGAGCCGTTTTTTTCCCGTGTTTGTTCGCGCGCGTTTCAAACAACCGGCTGACTGTTTCTGCCACCGGGTACGGATGACCGGTGTTGTTCCACTCGACCAGCCATTCTGTACGGAGTTCCTCGCTCATCAGCGATGTGGCGGCAAGTGACAGATCCGGGTTTTCTACGACAGATTTAGCCAGGGTTACAAAACAGTCTGTATACAGATCCAGGGCTGCCCTCTCAAAACGGTCATCGTTGAAGTCGCACTCCAGTACGAGTTCCTCACCGATTTCCGTAAGGTTGAAGACAAGGTCAAAGGCTGTATGAGCCACCGGCTGGGAGAGCCATGATACGTCCAACCCGTCAAAAGCGGGAATTTCACCCGGCCTGTCCAGATTGAAAACGGTCTGTACAATAGAGCCCTGTCTTCCGCTGCGACGGCTGTTCAGTTTTTCAATGAGCCTGGAAAAAGGATAATCCTGATGCTCATACCCCTTCAGAAGTACGCCCCGCATCCGCTTCAGGTAACCGGCAAACGGTTCGTTCCAGTCTACCCTTGAATGAATGGGAATGAGGTGAGTACAGTAACCGACAAGGTTGTCAGCTCCTTTTAATGAGCGCCCTGCCACCGGCATTCCAATGATCAGTTCATCCTGTCCGCTGAGCCGGTGCAACCAGAGAGCGTACATGGCAAATAGCGTCATAAAATGGGTAGTACCGCTTTTTCGGCTGAGACTCTGAATCTCTGCAAAGAGATTCGGGTCGATTTGTTTGGATATGCGGCCGCCCCGGTACGAACGGGATGCCGGTTCGGGTTTATCCGACGGCAGTTCGAGAACCGGAATGTTGCCGGACAACTGTTCTGTCCAATAGCTCTGGTGGCTTTCAAACGCATTTACCCGCTGCCACTCCAGGTACTCCCGGTACTGCAGAGGAGCCGGCAAGGACAATGGTTTACCACTGACAGCAGAACTGTAGAACCGGGCAATTTCGCTGACAATCAGGTTCATGGAGAGGCCGTCCATAATGATATGGTGCCCTTTAAGTATGAGGCGCTGTTTCCCCGGATCCGTTATTATCAAATGAGCTGTAAAAAGCGCCCCTTACTCAACATCCATGCGAGAACCCGCAAACCGCCT
>JBBDRW010000123.1:0-27320 GCA_040905265.1 Balneolaceae bacterium
CCCTCTGGATACGGGAGACTTTCGTCTGATCGACCGCAAGGTGGTGGAGGTTCTCCGCCAGATGCCCGAACGAAACAAGTTTCTTCGGGGACAGATCGCCTGGATGGGATTCCGGAGCGCGAGTGTGGAGTATGAACGCCAGGAGCGAAAGCACGGACAGACCGGCTACCCGTTCCGCAAGATGCTCGACTTCGCGCTGGACGGGATTACGTCACTTTCCAATCGGCCCCTGCGTCTGGTTACGCAGGCGGGGTTCATGGTGTCGCTGCTCTCCTTCTTGATTCTGCTCTATGCCCTCTGGTCCCACTTTGTCCTGGCCCGTACCATTGACGGCTGGACGTCACTGATTATCAGCGTAGTGTTTCTGGGAGGTGTGCAGCTCTTCTCTATCGGTATCATCGGGGAGTACATCAGCCGCATCAACCGGAATGTGCTGGCCCGGCCGCTCTATATTGTCGGGGAGAGCAACGTTTCGCAACCGAATCCATCCGGAAAACGTGAATGATCGTTGACTCTTTGCTCAGAATCCTATTACTTATATAATCTTATGCTATCTAAAAGCATATGATTGTGTTTGCTGAGGTAGTCCCAGCTATACCTGTTGCGGGCTATCAAGAAACCATCAACCCTGAACCCATCCCGGCAGGGCCATGACTGCACTGCTTCTCTTGCTTCTGCTGTTCCAGCAACCTCTTCTTGCAGAGGCCGGCCAGGATCGTGATGTGCAGATGTGGCTGGAGCTTGGCCGTCAGGCCGAATCGGCCGGGGAGTATGAAGAGGCCCTTCGTATCTGGACGGATGCACGCTCCAGACTGACAGCCCCCTCCACCGAACTGGCCACGGACTACATCCGCCTGGTAACTGAGCAGAAGCTTCGCGACTACTACCCGATGGCCGTCTCTTTCTACCTGTGGGGCTTGTCCGAGGGAGCGATGAGTGAATCGAACATTCCCGCCCTGCAGAATGAACTGGACTTCCTGGAACCATTGGTAGGCGAAGAGACCTATGAACGGTGGAGCGGTCTGCTCACCGATCGGAATCCGATCCTTCTGGATGAAATCCTGGGCTACTGGGAGTCGGTGAACCCGGTACCGGATCGCCCGGGAAACCCTCGTCTTTTGGAGCATTGGGAGCGGATCGCCTATGTTCGGGAGCACTTCACCCGTGGATGGGCCGACGCCACACCCTATGGCACCGACGACCGGGGCACCTACTACGTAAAGTATGGAGAGCCAAACATCAAAGATGAGGGAGTCTTTCAGCTCTTTGAGTCGGATGTATCGCGGGTTATGAGAGATAGCGACTCTTCTCGAACCATACTCGATATTCTCTATACACGGGCTGGTGCCCCTCACCGGTATGAGTACTGGATCTACTACGCCCCGAACGAAGAGATGACTCACAATTTGGTGCTGATGTTTGGGGAACGATCAAGAGGTGGCTATGGCCGGCTTTATACAATGGAAGATCTCTTGCCCAATGTTCTGTTTACCTCCCGGAGAGAAAACTTTGATCGAGCGGCCATGGCCATCCAGGAGATCTATTATGATCAGCTTGCCACAAAAGATCACTATTTCAACCGAATGTATCATGAGATTTTAACTAAAAAGAGGGATGCTGAAAATGGGTTAGGCTACAGAGTTGCCAGCCAAAATGCCAGAAGGTTAAACTACGTAGAAACCTACCGCAACATGCGGGCGGCTCCCGAACAGATCTCGGCCGAAGAGAAGAGCATCCCCGAAATCCCGATCGATATAACCCAGTACCGCCTGCTGGATGAAGCAGGCAACCCGGTCCTGCTCAGCTTCGTGGAGAGCCGCCCGACGGTTGCCTTTCTCTTCGACCAGGGCGAAGAATCTCCGGAGAACGAGGAGGAACGTCTGGGCCGATACCGCCTGACCCACGGGCTGCGGCTAAGCGATGAGCACCGCCGCACGATCAGCCGCTCGCAGTATCGTCCGGACCTGTATATCGACCCGCTGGGAGATACCCCGAGCAGCTCCGTCTTTACCCTGTCCTGGCTTTCACAGGCCACACACCAGCACTTCTACGCCGAACTCTCCAACACCGACCCGGACTCCCCGCGCCGGTTCGAGAGCCTGATCCCGGAGGATATCCGTGGCCTGGGGCGTGTGGAGCTGCCGCAGCCGGAGCCGCTGCCCCTGGACGGCACGCTGCTGCTGGGAGACCTGATCCTGGGCTATGAGAAGCGTGCCGGACGAAGAGAGGGAGCGCTCTTCGACTTTGTAGTGGCTAACGACAGACAGGTTCCGGAAGGAGAGCCGTTGGTGGTTCACTTCGAGCTCTACCATCTGGAGCAGAACGAGGAGGGTGTGGCCGACTTTGAGATTACCTACGAGATCCGGCCGGTGCAACGAATTCTGTTATGGGACCGCACCGGAGACCCCGGCGACTTCTCGCTGACGCTGAGTTTCCGGCATGACGTCTCCCGCTTTGCCGAGAGCCTGGAGATTGAGACGCAGGGGCTGGAACCAGGCCGGTATGAACTTACCTGGAAAGCCCTGGACCTGAACAGTGGTGAGGAGACTGCGCAAGAGATCCGCTTTGAGATCATCGGCGAAGAGCAGCAGCAGGACGACTAGACAAGATGTTTTTTCTAAGGGGTGTCATGGTAACCTTGTACATCCGCCGAATCAATCAGAATGTGGTCGGCAGGTCGCTCTACATCGTGGAGGAGTCGAGTGAAGGCCGTCTGCAGAACAGCCGTTAAAACGAATACTGTTTTACAATGTTTTCAAATTGTGTGACTTTTCTTTTTCCGGAGCGTTCAAACAGGAACGGTTCTACATCGTCGGCCATTATGTCCATCTCCAGGCGGCCGCATCTCTCCAATACGGCCTTTTTCAATGAGGCCGGATCCGATAGGGAGAGCTTGGCATCGAGGTATTCATAGTCGGGTTTTGTCTCTTTGCTCATGAGAAACGTCAGATCATAAAAATCTCTTCCCTTGCTTCGGTTCCGGTTCAAAATGGCGTAGAGTTTTTGTGCCATGAGAAGCGGAAGCGGTGTGACGAGAATGGTGGTGAATATATCAAACCGGTTCAGGATGAATTTTTCCGGTTCGTACTCATACTCCTGGGGTTCCATATCCAACTGGATGAGAATCTTTTCCTCCCTGTGGCCGGTGAGCCCCTCTTCGAAGAGCAATCCGGGAAACCTGATGTGGCAATGCCACGCCCCTTTCATGACCGTTTTCATCTCGACAACGTACCCTTCGCGTTCGAGCTCTTTTCGAACTTCACCGGCCACCTCCTCAAAACCATCTTCCCGCAGTGTGAGATTGTCGAAATCAAGATCTTCTGAAAACCGGCGGTTGCCGTGGACGATACGAAGTGAGGTCCCGCCCAGAAAACAGAGCCCGGTCGCATGGGAACCCTCATAGATGATCTCCAGGATCTTGTATTGCAGATATTCGCGCAACATGAATCTTGGAAACCGGTGCAGAGATTCCGGAAAGAAGGATTGTATCTCTTTAATCGTCAGCATGGAGAAATTCCTGTAACAGGGTTATCCGCCTATCTAGTGCAGGTGAACCGATATGGGTTGCATATCGTGAAAGCCGGTCTGCCGAAATGCGGTTCCGGATCTCATGCCGGTTCCAGCGGAGCGCCTCCAGATCCCGGGCCTCTTCCAGTTCATGATGCAGATAGAGGTAGTCGATCAGGGCTTTTTCAGGTTCGGCTATCTTGTAGTGATGATCACCCCACGTTTGCAGCAGATACCCGAAATAGAGAGGCGGTTTCAGCCGCCGATAGGAAAAGCTGCCGACAGGTGTATCAAACGTTTGTGTTTTACGGGTTGTACAGGAGGTGAACTGGAAGACACCTTCAGGGATAAATCCGTAAAAAGACAGGGCCGATTCCAGGGAGAGGTACGAGGGGCTGTAGAGCTGGTTGGCCGCATAGGAGAGAAACCCTTCATCCACAGGTTGATCATCAAACGAATAATACCGGTTTCTCAACTTCCGGATATACCCCTTCCGCTGCCACTCGACAAGCCGCCGGCTGTCAAAGCCGGGAAAATATTTCTCGATCTCCCGTACAGAAAAGAGGGGGAAGGGTTTCAGCTCTTCCCGAAATCTGGTATAACTTGTTTTCATTTCTTTTATTTGTTAAAAATAACAAATTTCGGAAATGAAATGTATAAAAATTCAGGGGTATCTTCAAACCTACACATTGAGCAATCCGTCGGCTGGCGGATGCATAGCCTCCGGAGGGAGTCCATGTTTTGCAAAAAAAAGGGCGCCCTGGCATACACCAGAGCACCCTTTGCATGAGTGATGAATCAGGATATAAAATCAGTTCACTACCAGCCGCCCGATATGGCCGGTATCTGTTCCGAACCAGAGAGAATTTGTCTCCTCGTCATAGTCCATATGGCGGATTGCGCCCTGGCCGCTCTCAATCTCGATGGATGTAATAAACTCTTCCGTACTCGTATCGAATGCTACCAGTTTGTTCGGGTTCAGGCCGCTGGCGGAGAACCAGATCCGGTCATACTCATCGGCAAGAACGGCATACGGCCGGGACCCTGCACCATCCGGCATCTCCCACTCGGTCACCGTTCCATCTTCCGGATTGTAACGTCCAATATAGCCGGAGTTGTAATCTCCATACCATACGGTTCCGTCTGAAACCACATCCAGGCGTCGGGGGCGGGTATCTTCTCTGGGGAGTTCAATCTCCTCGAACTCCATGGTTTCCGGATCGACCGTTGCAATTTTATTGGTTCCAAGCAGGGCAATCCAGGGGCGCTGGCCATCGGGAGCGATGCGAATTCCATAGGGACGCGCATTGGCCGTTGGGACTTCAATTACGGTCGTTTCTCCGGTTGTCACATTGAAATGGCCGATTCCGTTACCACCTTGCGCTGTGAACCAGAAATTGCCATCACTCTTGAACGCGATCGTGTGCGGATCTCTCAGAAGATCACTCTCCATATCGTACCGGGTAATGTCACCCGTTTCCGGGTTCAGCATGCCGAGGTGGCGGTCACGGTTGCCGGCGTACCAGATCATGCCGTTCTTGTCGGCAACGACGGTATGAGGGCCCGCCCCTTCGGGGAGGTCATATCGGGTAAATTCCTGGGTTTCCGGATCAAACTTGCCCACATAGTCCATTCTCTGTCCGGCAAAAAAGATATCGCCGTTCGGTGCTACAAAGGGATCACGTGAACGACTGTCATCCCAGGGTACTTTGTACTCTTCAACGGCCAACACGGTCTCCATATCATCGGTAAGGCCTTCTTCAGACATTGGCATGGCTGATTCTTCCTCTGGTTGGCTACAAGCCAGCAGCAGAAAAAACAACATTGTAAATGGCATCAGGTGCTTCATGGTATTTCTCCTTGGGTTTTTTAGATACAGAACTAATAGGAGGCTTTGCATCCGCCAGCCGGCGGACTGGCCTCGATCTTGACCAAAAATCCTGGTTTTTCAATGCCTCCTAAATACTTCAACTTGAAAGATAACATACACTGTTACTCGTAAAGAGATAGATACGAATTTGAGAGCGTAAAATTTGTTAAAATATATATAATCTGGTTTTCAAAACTGTATTGCTATTCTAGGAGTCTGTTTCATTTGAGCGTTTTAGATCCCGGGGCTGCCAGAATTTGGGTAACACCTGAAACAGGTATAGACATGCGTCCCTACGCACACCGGACACAGCGTGTGGTATAGGGCATGATTTTCAGACGCCCGAAAACGATTTCGTCCCCACACTTCAGGCAGGTTCCTAATTTTCCCTCTTCACTCCGCTGCCTGGCCCGTTCGAGCTTCTGCAGGGTCGATTTTTTATCTCTCAGAGCCTTTTCATTGATCGTCTTGTTGTTGATCGCATCCATCCGGGAGAGGCGGCCGATGGAGTTGTCCAGAGAGATCGGCTTCGTCAGTTCGATCAGTTCTTCGATCTCTTCCCCGACGGATTGGATCTGTTCTTCAATCAATTGATGTAACTCTTGTTTCTCCTCGTCAGTCATACAAACAAGATAACCAACGCAGCATAACTAATCATGGCCAGTATTCCGGCAGCAATGGCAAGCGGAAACTGGGTGTAGACGTGATCCATCAGATCACACCCGGTGGAGAGGGAGGAGAGGATCGTTGTATCCGAGATCGGGGAGCATTGATCTCCAAACACACTTCCGCCGATCACAGCGGCAAAACAGAGCTGCAGGAAGAATACATCGGGCATGACCGCCCAGGCGAGCGGTACTGCTACGGGAAAGACCACCGCATACGTTCCCCACGAGGTTCCGGTTGAGAATGCAATCAGCATGCACAAGATCATGAGCAGGCCGGGAAGCATGGTCGGGAGAATGATATCTCCCACCATCGCAACTACGTAGGCCGCCGTGCCTACGGCATCCGCCACCTCTTTCAGAGAGACGGCAAGAGCGAGTATGATCGCACCGATCGTCACCCCTTTGCAGCCGTCGATAAAACCCTCTACAGCATCCTGAAGCCGCATTCCCTTGATCACTGCGATCAGGATACCGATCAACACCGAAGCTACGAACGCCTCCGCGATCAGCAGGAGCGGGTCGTCCTGGCGTCCCAGAAAATAATAGGTGACGATATAGGGGATGATGGCAACCCCCAGCAGACCTCCGATCGGCCCGAAGAAGTCGATCAATCCCGGTTTGTACCCTTTCGGGATCTTCATTTGCGTCAACTCCTTTACCGTCATGGGGGAACTTCCGGGACGGTCCAGCACCCCTTCCTCCCGGGATCTCCGGATGGCGGCACGCATTTTTTTGCCAGGGACCCAGGGGAGTTTCTCAAGAGCAAACAGCAGGGTGATTCCAATGGCGAAAATAGCGTAAAAGTTGTAGGGAAGGGAGGCGAAGAAGAAGGCAACGGACTGTTGGGTGGTTTCAAAGAGAGGGAGGGTCCCGATCACCAGTCCGCCCACGTAAAACGGCCAGACGTTGAACGGAATCAGGGTGGCTGCCGGGGAAGCGGTTGAATCCACCATATACGCGAGCTCTTCATGGGAAACCTTGTGTTTGTCGGAGACCGGCCGGACGGTGGCGCCGGTCAGCACCGTGCTGATCGTTCCGCCCTGATGGAAGATCAGCCCCATAATCCAGGTGAACAATTTGGCGGTCCGGGGGCCGCGAACCATCCGGCTGCTGGCCCAGCTTGCAAATGCTTCCGCTCCGCCGGTTCGTGTCCAGATTCCGATCAGCCCGCCGAGTGCCCAGAGGTAGACCAGCAGGATCATGGCAAAACTCTCCGTCCCGATCGATGGGATCAGAAACTGTTCCACGATGTTCACATTCCCTGAAATCACCCCTCCCAGGCAGATCCCGATAAAGAGTGAGCTGACCACTTCCCGCGTCCAGAAGGCGAGTACAATGGCAACCAGCGGGGGCATGACCGACCAGAAGCCGAAGTGCCCGTCCTGTTCAGGGAAGCTGCCGGCATAGTAGAAGCCTGCGATCAGGAGGGCGATAAATCCGCCCACATAGATTTTCCGTCGGGTTTTCGGGTCGCCGAAGCGGGTGGAGATATAACCTGGAAGATCGTTCATATCAATCGGGGTTCACCGTTTTGCCTGGCCCGGCCAGACTCCTAGTGTCACATTGCATGGTTGACACGACACTGGTTGCAAGCAGAAGATAACAGACACAGGAGAAAAAGCCAGCGATAAGATCGTGTCCGGATTGCAGAGAGGATACCCCCACATGGCGTAGAAAGCAGGTGAAATCGACACTATTCGATTTCGGCAACCCACTCACGTACATAGATCCAGTCTCCAAAGGAGGACATATCGTCATTGCCGGCATTGGCTGCAATATGGAAGGTTACGGGCCCTTTAGCATCTTTTGGGGATTGCCAGACAAAGGTCCATCGGGCCGTTCGCTCTTCAACAGGTGCTGTACCTGCCGCCGAATGTTGCAGGTAGTCGACCGGGGTATCTTCCAGAGGCGTCAGGGTAAGACGGTCTCCGGACCAGGCAAAGGAGCCTGCCTGGGATCCATCTTTGAAACGGGTGGTCATTTGAAATCCCCCTTTCCCAAGCCGTTCACTGGACACGGTAACGGTGATGTTGTAGTGGCTGCCCGGTTCATACGTGTCACCGATCCCGGTAATTTCCAGGCTTCCCCGTTCATCATTGATATCGTAATCAAAATGACAGGAGTGGCAGGTTTCTTCCCCGAATCCACCGGTAAACCGGCCGGGGATGTGTTCCGGGTACTCCGTGCCGGGTGCGGCCTCGTTCCGGGGAGTATCGGGCAGGCTGATTCCGATCAGAACGGGCAGGGAGATAGCGAGTAAAAATTGAAGTAGTAGACGATACATATAGCTTGGTTTACAGGAGCCTTTGCATCCACCAGCTGGTTTGACCTCACGGGATGTGATAAATTCTTCGTTGCAGTTGTCAAATGCAACCGGTTTGTTCGGGGAGAGACCGCTGGCCTGGATGTATGGTCGCTTACAGGATATCTGAAGCAGATTGTTTCCGCTCCCCGGGTTTTTATTGCAGGGATTGCAATTTATGAATGAAAGTCGTTTCGTACAGGTACCCCTGCTCCGGCAGGTCGTGCGGAACGTGAACCGTCCAAGTCCGGGGGCACCGGGTGTGCAGGTTTCACTCCCGGGAAGATGGGTTGGCCGTGGAGACGTGTTGTGCAGGTTGGTTCAGGTCAGGAGGGAATTAAAAGAGAATCGGATGTCCATAAAAAAATACCATATCGGAACCACGCAGTGGGGACTCAAAGAGTGGGTTGGGAGCTTCTACCGGGAGGATGCCCGCCCCGATCAGTTCCTCAGGCAGTATGCCTCGGTCTTCAACTCGGTGGAGGGGAATACAACTTTCTATCGTGTACCCTCTCCGGAGACGATCCGGCAGTGGGGGGATGCGGTCCCGGACGGATTCAAGTTCTGCTTCAAGTTTCCGCAGACAGTAACCCACTACAAGCGGTTGAATGATGTGGAGGATGAGGTGATCCGTTTTATCGATCTCTTCTCCCCGATCCATGAAAAAACAGGGCCGTTTCATATACAGCTCGCGCCGTCGTTCTCCTACAAGGAGTTCGGCAAACTGGAGAAGATGCTGAACCTGCTGCCGGCGGAACACCACTATGCAGTGGAAGTCCGCCATCTCGATTATTTTGACAAAGGGAAGCAGGAGAGGCACCTGGATCAATTGTTGAAGAGCCTGAATATGGACCGTGTGATTTTCGATTCCCGGAAGCTTTTTTCTCTGCAGCCGCATGCCCCGGCCATCCGGGAAGCACAGAAGAAAAAACCGAAGGTGCCCATCCGGTTCGACACCACCGGTATGCGGCCGTTTGTACGCTATGTAGGCGCCAATGATATCCTGAACAACGAAACCTACCTGAAGGAGTGGGCCATCATAACGGCGGACTGGATTCGTGAAGGGCTGCACCCGTACATCTTCATACACGCCCCGGAGAAGAGACATGCGCCGCCACTTGTACGCCATTTCCACCGCGAGCTTTCAAAACTGATCGACCTGAATCCGATGCCCGCCTTTCCGTCGGAGCGCCAGGATGAACAGCTCGGGTTGTTTTAGCAGATCACATGTGATAACAAACCGGAGAGTTCGTATCTTTCCTGTCTTTGCAGTGCAAAGAGCCTGTCGGGCATTCGTTGAATCTGATGCAATCGCCACGCTGCGATCCCATACAACCGACTGGCTCCTGTATTTATCCATCGCGACCCAATTTTATGTCCAAGACGATTACCAAACATAACCCGATCCTGAAAGAGGCTGAGAAACGCCGGACCTTTGCGATTATCTCCCACCCGGATGCCGGGAAGACGACCCTGACCGAGAAGCTTCTCTTATACGGGGGCGCCATCCACGAAGCCGGGTCGATTCGGCAGCGAAAGGCGTCGCGGTACGCCGCGTCCGACTGGATGGCGATCGAGAAAGAGCGAGGGATCTCCGTCACCTCTTCGGTGCTTCGGTTTGAACAGAACGGAATCCGGTACAACCTGTTGGATACACCGGGCCACAAGGATTTTTCCGAAGATACTCTCCGTACCCTGGTTGCGGCGGACTCCGGGCTGATGGTGATTGACGTCGCGAAGGGGGTTGAAGAGCAGACAGAAAAGCTGTTTGAAGTCTGTAAAATGCGAAATGTTCCGGTCATCACCTTTGTGAACAAGTGTGACCGGCCAGGGATGGAGCCGCTCGAAATCCTCAGCAATATCGAGAACAAACTGGGTATCGAAGCGGTGACGGCGAGCTGGCCGGTTGGATACGGGCCGAAGTTTCAGGGAATCTATGACTTTATCGGAAAGGAGCTTCACCTCTACATCAAGACCGATCACGGTGCAAAGAAAGCGGAGACGAAGGTAGTGAGCCTGGAAGAGGGGCTGGAGGCCTCCACGCTCTCCGATACCGAGAAGGCCCATCTGGAAGAGGAGATTCTTCTGATGGAGGATATGTTCGAGTCGATGGACCGCGAGAAATTTGCAAACGGAGAGGTAACCCCCGTCTTTTTCGGGTCTGCCCTTCACAATTTCGGCCTGGATGTGTTTCTGAACTATTTCCCTTCGCTGGCCCCTCCTCCACAGAGTTACGAGAGCGGGGACGGCCAGGAGCGCGGGCTGGATCAGCCGTTCAGCGGGTTTATCTTCAAACTTCAGGCCAATATGAACCCGGACCACCGGGACTGCGCCGCGTTTGTGCGGATCACCTCCGGCAAGTTTGAACGGGGGCTTGAAGCGATCCACTCCCAGAGCGGCAAGAAGGTGAAGATGTCGACGCCCCACACCCTGATGGGGGATGAACGCCATATTCTGGAGGAGGCGTACCCTGGAGATATCGTCTCTCTGTTCAGCCCCGGTTTCTTTCGCATCGGGAATACACTCTACTCCGAAAACCCGGTCGAATTCAATGTGATCCCGCTCTTCACTCCCGAACACTTTATGAAGGTATCGACAAAGGATCCCTTCAAGCGGAAACAGCTCCGGGAGGGGTTGAAACAGCTCTCCGAAGAGGGGGTTGTGCATGTTTTTGAAGTTCCCGGCGGCGTGGGAAATGAACTCCTTCTCGGTACGGTAGGTGTGCTGCAGTTCGAGGTAGTGGAACACCGCATGCAGACCGAATACGGCGTAGAACTCAACAAACAGACGATGACCTACAACACGGCCCGCTGGCTGCCGGATGACCCGGCTCTGATGAAAAAGCTGGAAGGGAGTTTTTCAACCCATGTTACCCGTGACCTGGAAAAGAATCCGATTGTCCTCTTTGACAGCCAGTACGCCCTGAATCAGGCAGAAGAGAAGGTGGGCGCGGAGAACCTGTTCAAATACAAACGAAACTGAGGATCGTGCATCGGTTCCGCCCCTGAGAAGATCCGCCAGCCGGAGGAGCTATTTGGCACCGGGGAACAGGGAATAGCTCTTGATCAACGAGAACTCTCCCCTATCCCCTAATCCTGCGCCGCGCGAACGTCCGATTCGCAATAGGCGTCCAGTTCCGGTATGGAGCCATCAAACAGATTTGCAAAGAAATCGGTCGTTTCAACAGCATAATACATCAGGCAATTCTCTTCCGTACAGTGTCTGCCATTCCCGCTGTCCTGATGGCTGGATTGCATCTCCGTGCCGTTGTTCACCAGCCCAAGCAGATGGCCGTACTCATGCCGGAGAACGGTCGCCTCCACTTTTTCCCGGCTTGGATTGAGGGGCGGTGAGCCGCTCACATTATGAATCGTCTCTCCAAAATAAGCGTTGGACGTGTTGTAATAGGCAATCCCCAGCACATTCCCCGAATCATAGCTGCCATCCACAAAAATGTTGTAGGAGGTGAGCGTACCCTCTTCCACATCGGTCCGGGTATCTCTGTGTTCCGCTTCCAGGTCCCGGATATCGTCGGCAGAGTACTCCTCCTGCCCGCCGGAAGGTATTTCAGTCGGTACCTGGATGATGATTTCCGTTTTTTGCAGCCATTTCGCCAGAAACTCCTCGAGGCTGTCAATCGCAGCATCCGTCGGGCGCATGCCGGGCATGTAGTCAATCTCCAGGATCAGGCGGTTAAAGGTCTCATTCGTCAGGAAATCGAGGTTCGACATGCCGGGATTTTCCGTTTCTGAATAGTGAATCTCTTCCGGGTCGTCTGAATTGGTAGACGTTGTGTCGCAGGACATTGCGAAAAGCAGCAGCAAAATCGGCGCTGCCAGTTTGCAGAGTGGTTTCATCATTTGGTAACACGGTTTCTTTATGGGAATTTGTATCTTTGCATCCAGTGTCAGATCAACCATGCGACAGGGTAAACGAATCCGCCAGCCGGCGGAACCCCGTATGAGCAAGGTTGATCTGACACGGACAGTCACTTAAATGGGATTCGTCTCCAAAATGTTCCTCGGGATTCACAGAATCCTACACGAACCGAAATGGTAAACCATCATCCCGGAATGCTTACGATAGTTAAAGCCGACTATGCCAACCCGGACCACGCAGATACAGTGCTGTCGATGACCTCGGAGTACGCGCGGGACCCGATGGGGATGGAGGAGGAGCTGGAGGATGAGGTGAAGGAGAACCTGATCCGGGAGATGAGCCTTTTTCCCGGAACAATGTCCCTGATCGCCTATCTGGACGGCAAACCTGCCGGCCTTGCCAACTGTGTTTACAGTTTCTCTACGTTTGCGGCGAAGAAGGTATTGAATGTACATGATCTGGCGGTTCTGCCGGAGATGAGAGGGCAGGGGATCGGCCGAAAACTGCTTGAGGCGGTGATAGAGCAGGCGCAGCAGACGGATTGCTGCAAGGTGACCCTGGAGGTGAGAGAGGATAACCGGGCCCGCCGTCTCTATGAGCGGTGCGGATTCTCTGTCGGAGACCCGGCGATGTATTTTATGACGTGTGAACTGGATGAAGAGTCCGGCCGGTAACTCTCCGCTCTGATTTACTTATCTGGTGGAAGTTCCTTAAATTACAACGCTCCCGGTTCGGTGATCATTCTATCCGGCCCGGCAGAGTCCGGATGGCCTCAGAGGCCCTCTGCCGGTTTGGCACAGAGCAGCATTCCGAAGCCTGGAGGCCGAATTTGTCCGGAGCCGATAGCACCGGAGTTCCTCTCCGGATAATGGGCTGACAGGAGGTGAGCCGGGATTTTTAAAAGATCCAGAGATTATAGACGTTAACTACCCAAACCTGTAGAATAGAATTATGGCAAAAGAATTTGATGTGTGTGTAATCGGTTCAGGCCCCGGCGGATATGTAGCTGCCATCCGGGCCTCTCAACTGGGCTTCAAGACAGCCATTGTGGAGAAGAGGAAATTGGGAGGAGTCTGCCTCAATATCGGCTGTATCCCGACCAAAGCCCTGCTCCGGTCGGCGGAAGTCTTTGAGTCGATCTCCCATGCGGGGGATTATGGCGTCAATGTAAAGGATTTTTCGGCGGATTTCGGCGGGATGGTTCAGCGCAGCCGGAATGTGGCGGACAAGATGAGCAAAGGCGTCCAGTTTCTGATGAAAGCGAACAAGATCGACGTTTTAAACGGCAAAGGGGTCTTCAAGTCGGACAAGGAGCTCTCTGTTCAGGATGAAAAGGGCAAGGAGACGGAGAGTGTGAAGGCCAAACACTTCATTATCTCGACCGGAGCCCGGCCGCGGGAACTGCCGAACATTCCGATCGACGGGAAACTGGTTATCGATTCGGAGCGTGCGATGCAGCTCGAGAAGCAGCCGAAGAAACTGGTTGTGATTGGTGCCGGCGCGATCGGCGTAGAGTTCGCCTACTTCTACAACACCATCGGAACCGAGGTGACGATTGTGGAACTTCAGGACTCCCTGGTTCCGGTCGAAGACAAGGACATCGGCAAGGAGCTCGGCAAGATCTACAAAAAGAAAGGAATTACCATCCACACCGGAAGCACCGTAGAGAAGGTGGAGAAGAAGGGCAAAGGTGTGAAGGTGACGATCAAGACCTCCAAGGGGGATGAAACCGTCGACGCCGACATGGTCCTTTCTGCTGTGGGAGTCACCGGAAATGTGGAAGGGATCGGGCTCGACAAAGCCGGTGTTGAACACGAACGGGGCGCCATCAAAATCGACAAACAGACGTATCAGACCTCGAAAAAGGGAATCTATGCCATCGGGGATGTCGCAGGCGGCCCCTGGCTTGCCCACAAGGCGTCCCACGAAGCGATCGTCTGCGTAGAGCGGCTTGCCGGCAAGGATCCGTCGCCGATCCGGTATGACAACATCCCCGGATGTACCTACTGTGAACCGCAGATTGCCTCGGTCGGGTTGACCGAAGCACAGGCGAAGGAGGAGGGGTATGATGTCAGGGTTGGTAAATTTCCCTTCTCGGCCAGCGGCAAAGCGTCCGGTCTGGGCCATGAAGAGGGCTTTGTGAAGGTGATCTTTGACGCCAAATACGGCGAATGGCTCGGCTGCCATATGATCGGCTCCCATGTGACGGAACTGATCGCGGAAGCGGTGGTCGCCCGGGATCTGGAGACAACCGGCCATGAAATTATCAGCGCCGTTCATCCCCACCCGACCATGAGCGAAGCGGTCATGGAAGCAGTCGCGGAAGCGTACGGTGAAGGGGTGCATCTGGGTACCCAGCCGAAGAAAAAGTAACGGCAGCCGGCTCCGAAGGAGGGGAGGCATGAACCGAATTGACGTTTACGATCTGGGATTCACTCCCTACCGCCAGGCCTGGGATCTTCAGAAGTCCGTACAGCAGCGCCTCATTGCGGATAAACTGCGTATGCGGGATGAACCCGGCCTGCAGCCGGCGGTGAACGACCAGCTCCTGTTTGTCGAGCACCCGCATGTCTATACGCTCGGCAAGAGCGGCAATGCCGCCCACCTGCTCCGGGGGGCAGCCGAACTTCGGCAGATCGACGCCGAGTTTGTTCAGAACGACCGGGGCGGGGATATCACCTATCACGGCCCCGGCCAGATTGTCGGGTACCCGATTCTCAACCTCGACCGGTACATGACCGATATCCACAAATACCTCCGGAGCCTGGAGGAGGTGATCATCCGGGTGTGCGGGACGTACGGGCTTCAGGCCGGCCGGATTGACGGCCTGACTGGTGTCTGGGTCGGGGAGCAAAAGGTTTGTGCGATGGGGATCCGCTGCTCCCGGTGGGTGACCATGCATGGATTCGCGTTGAATGTGAATACGGATCTGAGCTATTTTGACCACATTGTTCCGTGCGGAATTCAGGACAAACGGGTCACCTCCCTGTCGGCACTGCTGGCCCGTCCGGTCCCGGAGGAGGAGGTCCGGGAGGAGATCATCCGCCATTTCGGGGAGGTATTCGGCGCGAGGATGGAGAGAGGCAGCCTGGAGAATCTGCCTGAACACGACAGCGATTTTTCGTATCTTGCAACCGGTCATTCAGACGGGTAAATCAAACAGGAACAGGAGACGCACGACGGTTTCGAAGAGATTGTACGTATGATTAAAGAACTCGACGTCATAGAAAAATCGACACCCGGTTCACGCCGGCCGGACTGGCTCCGGGTGAAGCTTCCATCCGGTGAAAGGTTCAAGGAGGTATCGGAGACGATCCGGACCCACAACCTGAATACGGTCTGCTCGGAAGCCCGCTGCCCCAATATGGGAGAGTGCTGGGGTGCCGGAACGGCAACGTTTATGATCCTGGGGGATGTCTGTACCCGCTCCTGCTCCTTTTGTGCTGTCAAGACAGGCAGGCCTCCGGAGGGGCTGGACTGGGATGAACCCCGCCGGGTAGCGGATGCCGCCAAAAAGATGCAGCTCAGGCATGTCGTGCTCACATCGGTCAACCGGGACGAGCGAAAGGATGGAGGGGCACCGATTTTTGCCGAGTGCCATACCGTCCTTCGACAGGAAATTCCGGGGGTAACGATCGAATCCCTGATCCCCGATTTTCGCGGCGTCCGGGATGCCCTGCAGATCGTGATCGACACTCCGCCCGATGTCTTGAGCCACAACCTGGAGACGGTTCCGCGGCTCTACCGGACGGTACGGCCGCAGGCGAAGTATGAGCGATCCCTGGAGCTGCTGAAGCGTTGCAAGGATGCAGGTCTTCGGGCCAAGACCGGGATCATGGTCGGCCTCGGGGAGACGGAAGAGGAGGTGAACGACCTGATGCAGGATTGCGTGGATCACGGTGTGGATGTTCTGACGATCGGACAGTATATGCAGCCGACCAAGATGCACCACCCCGTTGTGGAGTGGATTCACCCGGACCAGTTTGCCGAATACAAGCGAATCGGTGAAGCGCTTGGGCTGGAGCATGTAGAGAGCGGCCCCCTGGTGCGCTCTTCCTATCATGCGGAGCGGCATATCTGACTGAATGTGTTGCAAATGATCTGATTCTTGTGCCCGGATTCGCTTCATGGCGTTCAATTCACTATAATCAGACGTTTTGTATTCATTGACGGAAGCATGTATAGGGCCGTCTGTGCCGTCTGCCGTGTATTTTGTGCGATTCACGGAACCGACAGGCCGGCAACGCCGATATCGCTGAAACGGTTGGGTTTCAAAAGCTTCTGATAATTCGGAGTCGTCACGTATGGTATCATTGGGTCTAGTCTTACTACTTAGCTATCTGATCGGGTCCATTCCCAGTTCCCTGTGGACGGGCAGGCTCAAGGGTGTGGATATACGCCAGCACGGCAGCGGAAATGCCGGAGCGACCAACACGTTCCGGGTTCTCGGCTGGAAGGCCGGCCTTTTTGTGCTGCTCGCGGACTTCTTTAAAGGGTTTCTCTGTACGGCCATCATCAGCCAGATCGCCTGGCAGATCGGTTCCGGCCCGGTAACGCCCGAAATTTGGGATGCCGATTCCTTTCTGCGGATCAGTTGCGGCCTGATGGCCGTCGTCGGACATATGTTTCCGGTATTTGCTTCGTTTGAAGGGGGGAAGGGGGCCGCGACAGCCGCCGGTATGCTCTATGGAATCGAACCGCTCTCCATCAGCATTACACTGGTTATTTTTGTCTCGGTGATCGCTATCTTCAAATATGTCTCTCTGGGGACGATTGTAGCCGCGTTCATCTACCCGCTCTCCCAGCAGCTGCTGGTCTGGATTCTTGGCTGGCCCATTGATCCGAGCGTCCAGATTTTTTCAGCGATCGTGGCGGCGGGGATCATTGTGAAGCACCATGCCAATATCCGGCGCCTGTTCAACGGGACGGAGAGCAAGGTGACCTTTTGCGGCGACGAGTCCATCAGGGATAAAACGGAGTGATTCATGATACAGCAGATCAGTATTATCGGTGCCGGCAGTTTTGGGACCGCTCTCTCCCTTGTACTGGCACGAAGCGGCCATGACGTCACTCTCTGGGGAAGAGAAAAGGAGATCGTGGACGGGATTAACCGGGACCGGCATAACCCCTCCTACCTGAGCGAGCTGGAGCTGCCGGACAATGTACAGGCTCTCTCCGATTTCAAGGGGGCGGTCCGGCGCGCGGAGATGGTCGTGATCGCAACACCCTCCCATACCGTGCGTGAAATCGCCGGCAACCTGAAACCATATCTGACCGGCGAAGAGATCGTTGTGACCGTTTCCAAAGGGATCGAAATGGATACCTTCATGACCATGTCCCAGGTACTGGTGGAAGTACTGGACGGCAGTATTGTGGAGGATCAGATCGGCGTCCTCTACGGCCCGAGCCATGCCGAAGAGGTGGGCCATTTCAAGCCGACCACGGTTGTGGCCGCCGCCTATTCGAAACGGGTGGCCCGGCTGATCCAGGAGACATTTTTGACGCCGATGTTCCGGGTCTATCTGAACAGCGACATGATCGGGGTCGAGATCGGCGGATCGGTGAAGAATGTGATGGCGATTGCGGCCGGAATCGTGGATGGCGCCGAACTGGGAGACAATGCCAAGGCAGCCCTGATTACCCGCGGGCTCCACGAGATGAAACGGATGGGGATGATGCTGGGAGCCTCCCAGGATACCTTCTCGGGCCTGACCGGCATGGGAGACCTGATCGTGACCTGTACGAGTGAACACAGCCGGAACCGGTATGTCGGGTACCATATCGGCCAGGGGAAAACACTCGATGAAATCGTCTCCGGGATGAATATGGTGGCCGAAGGGGTGCGGACAGCGAAATCCGTCCATCAGTGGGCGGAACGGAACAAGGTGGAGATGCCGATTACCGAAGCGGTCTATAAGGTACTTTTTGAAAATGTTGACCCGCGTGATGCACTATATGAGTTGATGACTCGTATACCAAAGGAGGAAATCTTGATATAGGTCACCTGGAACCGTCTTTTTGTCCAAGCTCTGCGTTGTCGGATTTTTTAAATCCTCACATATCAGCCTATATGCTGCGGTTTAAAAAATCCTCCGGCCTTGATCTTGAACAAAAATCCTGGTTCTATAAAGACTTGCATAGAGAGAATTTTTGATACCGGGACATTCTGGAGATAATTGACAATCTGATGATGATGAAGGAATTGTACGACGGTTCTATTTCTATTTCATCCATGGCGGCTGCGGATTTGAAGAATCTGATTCAGACCGGTGAGGGTACGTATCTGGAGTTCAAGCGTACGACTCCGGCGCCGGTTAAAATTGCGAGGGAGATGGCTGCGTTTGCTAATACAAAGGGGGGGACGATTCTGGTGGGTGTGAATGATGACAAGTCGATCTCCGGCATTCAGGACTACTATGAGGAGGAGTTTCTTCTGGAGAAAGCGGCATCGGAGTACTGTGTGCCTGCGATTCCGATTACCATTGACCTGGTTCACCTTCCGGAGAGCGATGTGATGGTTGTCCGGGTTCCGGAGATGGAATCCAAGCCGGTCTACAACAAAGGGAAAAAAGTGCGCCAGGTCTTTATCCGGAGGGGTGAGGAGAGTGTTCTGGCGAGTGATGAGCGGATTCAGATCCTGAAACAGAGCAGTTCCGGAGAGGGGGTTACCTTCGAGTACGGGACCGACGAACAGACGCTGTTTCGGTTTTTGAATGAATATGGCGAGATTACGGTTCAGAAATACGCACACTTGATTAACGTAACGACCTACCGTTCATCAAAAATATTGGTTAACCTTGTGAGCGCGGGGATTCTGCGTTTGTCAAGTCGTGATAAAGATGAGTATTTTATGTTCTCCGAGAGAACAAAATAACGGACAGCGAACAGTATGGCAGTTATAGATGATAATTTGGATGATGTGATCTCCTCCCTGATTGATGTCGAGGAGGACGAACAGGCGCCCAAAGAGGCGGGCCTCTCAGAAATGAGCTTCAGCGAGCAGCCGGTGACGCTGACTCCCAGAGCTGCCAAACAGGTGCACAAGATCCGCGATGCGGAGGGCCTGGATGACGAGCTATTTCTCCGGGTCGCTGTGGAAGGCGGCGGATGCGCCGGGCTGAACTACAAGCTGGGATTCGATTTCAAGACGGACGAAGACCGCCAGATTACATCCGAAGGGATCGACATTGTGATCGACTCCGGCCATTTGATGTATCTGGACGGGATTGTGGTCGACTATCCGGACGGCCTGGAAGCGCGCGGGTTTACCTTCGACAACCCCAACGCCAGCGAGTCCTGCGGCTGCGGCACCTCCTTTGCCGTCTGACCTCAATTCATCCTTGCCTGGGCATTCTCTGCCAGCTTGCCGATTTCATCCGGCAGAATGGTATAGGACTCGTTGCAGAAGTGGCAGACCATCTCCTGGCGCTCCCCCTTCATTTCATCAAGCTCCCGGTAGTTGAGCATGGAGAGCGCGGTCACAAACCGGTCCCGGCTGCAGCGGCAGAAGAAATGAACCGGCTGGCGGGCAAGTTCCTTGACCTGATATGGGTGCGCCGCCCGCTCCATAATCTCATCGATATAGACACCCTCATCCAGCAGGGTTGCGATAGAGTCAAAATGCAACATCCTCTCATGCAGCTGATCGGTCACATCTTCCGGAGCATCGGGAAGACGCTGAAGCAGAAGCCCGCCCGCCTGTCTGACATCGGCGTCCGGTTTAAAGGTTTGATGAAGAAGCAGGGCCGAGTGAATCTGTTCGGACTGGGTCAGGTAGTGGGCCACGTCGGTTGAGATGTCTCCATGGTAGAGCTCGATCGTACTGATTCTGGGCTCCGCTTCGTTATACAGCATTTTTGACACGCTCAGAGTGCCCGCGCCGAGACCGGCCCCGATCTCGTCTTTTCCGTAGTCGATATTCGCCAATGGGTGCTGCACATAGCCACGGACTTCCCCCGTCCGGTTCGCTTCGGCCAGAACCATACCAACAGGCCCGTCGCCCTCCAGGCGGAGACGGATTCTCTCCTCCCCTTTCAGCTCGGAAGCGAGCAGGAGGGAAGCGGTCAGCGTGCGCCCCAGAAGCAGGGTGTTAATCGGTGAGAGGTTGTGTCTCTCTTTTGCCGACTGGACCACGTCAGTCGTTTTGACGACGGACATCTTGAAATAGCCCTCGGGGGAGATCCCCTTGATCATCCGGTCCTTGAATTTGAAGATTTCTTTGCGTGACATTGGTTTTTTGAACCGAAAACGGTTGAAGGTTTTGATTTGGTATGTGAAGATACCGATTTTTAGGGATGAATTGGTCTTCCGGACTTGTATCTTGCCGGGAGGGTTCGCAGCCCGACGAATTCACACTGCAAACAAAACCAACGCATTCCGATGTCCTATCGATGGGTCTATTCAGAGCCTGAGCGTACCGAAGCCGTCGATCTGCTGCAAGGCGACCTGGGTGTTCCACTGCAGATCGCCCGGCTGCTGGCACTGCGCGGAGTGAACACATTTGACCAGGCGAGGCTCTTCTTCCGGCCCGGCCTTGACCTGCTGCACGATCCGTTTCTGATGCAGGATATGGAGGCGGCTGCAGACAGGCTCTCCCGTGCCGTACGCAACAATGAAACGGTTCTGGTCTACGGAGATTACGATGTCGACGGAACGACGGCTACTGCCTCGATGCTTCTGTTTCTGCGGGAGTTTGGAGTGAATGCCCTCTACTACATCCCGCACCGGTTCAAAGAGGGGTACGGCATCAACCGGGAGGGGATCCAGCATGCCGAAGAAGCGGGGGCCAGCCTGATCGTCTCGGTGGACTGCGGGATTACCGCGCTGGAGGAGGCGAAACTTGCCAAAGAGAAGGGGATCGACCTGATCATCTGCGACCACCATACAGTCGGAGATGAGATTCCCGACGCGGTTGCCGTACTGGACCCGAAACGGCCCGACTGTTCCTATCCGTTCGACGGCCTCTCCGGAGCCGGTGTCGCCTACAAACTGATCTCCGCGACCGTTCAGAGACTGGGGCTGCCCGATACGGTCGCATCACAATACCTGGATCTGGTGGCGATCTCCATCGCATCGGACATCGTACCGGTGGTCGATGAAAACCGCGTGCTGATGCGGGAAGGATTGAAGCTGATCGCATCCGGATCGAGAATCGGGATCAAGACACTGCTCGAGCTGATCAAGGTGGACCGCAGTACCATCTCCACCTCCTCGATCGTCTTTTCGGTCGGCCCGAGGATCAATGCAGCAGGCCGGATGGGAGATGCAGGGATTGCAGTAGAGCTGCTGATTGCCGATACCGAAAACGAAGCCATCCTTCGGGCGCAAGAACTCGATTCCATCAACCGGGACCGGCGGGACCTGGATGCCAGGACGATGGAGGAGGCGATGGCGATGCTGGAGAGAGAGTATGAAATGGAGTCGATCTCCTCCATGGTGCTGCACGATCCTGGCTGGCACCTCGGGGTGATCGGAATTGTCGCCTCACGGCTTGTGGATGCGCACTACCGGCCTGCCATTATGCTGAGCACGGTGGACGGGATGATCAAAGGGTCCGCCCGATCGATCAAGGGGTTTAATATCTACGAAGCGCTCCGGAAGTGCGAGGATCTGCTGGTGCAGTACGGAGGCCATGAGTTTGCAGCCGGGCTGACCATGGAGCAGGAGCAGCTGCCGGAGTTCCGCAGACGGATGGACGAGATTGCCGGTAAGGACCTCTCCGAGAATGATTTTCAGCCGGAGCTTGCCGTCGACGCCGAGATCAGCCTTGATATGGTGGATGCGAAATTCTGGAAGCTGCTGAGCCAGTTTGAACCCTTCGGCCCCGGAAACCAGCGGCCTATCTTTGTGAGCCGGGGGGTGTCGGTCCAGGGGACACCCACGATTGTCGGGAACGGCCACCTGAAGATGAAACTCTCCCAGAACGGCTCAGCCACGTTTGATGTGATCGGTTTCAACATGCATGACTATATGCCGCTGCTGCGAAACCCCAACGGCAGCCGGATCGACGTCGCCTACATGCTCGAAGAGAATTTCTGGAAGAACCGGCGGTCGATTCAGATTCATCTAAAGGATATCCATTTGGGGTAGTACCGAATCTGAGTGACGGGTACATCTGTAGAGTAGTTCGTCTCGAACACTTCTTGAGATATTTTCCTCGCTGTTACTTTGATTAAAGGTGCAAAAGCCTGTATATTTGGCGTCTCTCGTTTGGGACGGGACTGTAGCTCAGTCGGTAGAGCAACGGACTGAAAATCCGTGTGTCGGCGGTTCGATTCCGCCCGGTCCCACATGAGAGTAAAGCCTTGCAACGCATAGTAATATGATGTTGCGAGGCTTTTTTTATTTGGGGGTGAGGGCTACTGGAAGCAGGTGCCGACCTGAAGACCATTCAAGTGTAATCTTGACAATGAATGTTCGGCATGCGGCTACGTTTTGCAAACTGTGATCGGTGTACCTATATTTTTCGCACGCCGGATACAATCCTTTATGTTATAGCACTTCAAACGAATCTCGAATAGAGTATGGCGAATAACATTAAAACAAATCGTTTTATGATGGTAGGTGCGGGAGCATCATATGGGCAACACAAAAAATATTATCCCCCATTAGGTAAAGATCTTGCTTTTAATTTAAGAGTTGCAATACCATCATTCATAAAAATTGAACAGCGTCTAAACAAAATGTGTGGCGAAGATTTTGAAGCATGGCTTTCGTCCTTTTTAGATCGTCCTGAAGAATTTACTCATATACTTTGGTGTGTTTCTAAATATTTTTCTATGTTTTCAAACTTACCTGAAGACTCCTTGTATTTAAAGTTTATAAAAAATATAAATGAAGAAATTATTCTTCATACAACTTTTTCTTCATTAAACTATGAGTCACTTCTTGAACTAGCTTTACGAAAGCATGGTTATTACCTTAATTGGGGAGCTATACCATACCAAGATAATTTCAATGACCACGAATTACGAGATAAAACCATACCTTTTTTTAAACCTCATGGATCATCGCATTTTATGGCAGAAAATTGGCAGGTTGGAGCTGTAGTATCCGATAGTTCATCCAGAATAATTGGCAATACTTATATCGAAGATCCTAAAAAAATGAAAAACAACAATAACCGTCTCTCTGTTATAAGTGCTTATGAACCTAATAAAAGCACCCCCCTCAATACTGACTTTATTGATACAATCAGAACAAATCTGTTCAAGGTAGTTGAATCTTCAAAAATAGCACTGATTATAGGTGTAAGTTACCGTCCAGATGATATTTTCATTCAAAAATTAATTCGAACTTTATTCATGAATAAAGTACCTATAGGATATGTGGGAACAGAAGACGAAAGAGATAAATATTTTAAAGCTTATCGAGATTTTGAGCCGAATATCTACTATTTAGGATTATTTGAAGACAGTACCATAAATGAAACGATTAAGTTTTTAGAACAAGACATAGTGCTATAACCATCGCTTCCTGCTGACCAGTTCAGGACTCTTGTTAGCCATACTAGATATGAGGCTGGCAGCAGAAGCGGCAGGCCGTTAGCCTGCATAGATCAAAGTCTATTTTTTATATGCCCTCAAATCAAGAACTACCAATTGAGCTTAATAAAGTAACCTTAGAGTTATTATCAAGGGCAAAACTCTTCCTTGATCATGCTTTATCTCACTCCTCGCATGATAGTTCATTAGATCGCATGGTAGCTATCCATGGCATGGATAATGCCATAGAGTTTTTGCTAAGAATTATTTCAAGTCACTTAGAATATGAATCAATTGAGAATAAAAGATTGCCTGGAAGTTTAACTGAAATGGCAGGGGTATTAAATAAATTTCTCTCAAATAACTATAATTATAGGCTCACTTATCTAGATGATATCAAACTATTAAGAAAAGTTAGAAATTTAGTTCAGCATGGTGCTACAGACCCAGCACCTGATATGGAACGATTTGTAAGTTTCACAAAACGGTTTTTTGATAAAACAATTGAAAACATTTTCGGCGTAAATTCTGAAAATTTAAAAATATCTCAACTTATAGATGACAACGATATAAGAGCACATCTTGAAGAAGCAGAAAAACTTTTAGTACAAGGTAAATATCTAGAGTCTATTGTTTCATCAAGAGATGCATTCGAAA
The DNA here is from genome assembly GCA_040905265.1 of Balneolaceae bacterium. Classification (GTDB taxonomy): domain Bacteria; phylum Bacteroidota; class Rhodothermia; order Balneolales; family Balneolaceae; genus JBBDRW01. The sequence continues at coordinate 24,367 of JBBDRW010000123.1, forward strand.
ATGCAATTTTCCAAAAAAAGATAGAAGGTCGGATCAATGTTGATCCTTCACCAATTTTGGCTAAACCAGGTTCAGATAGCTCTGTATTTTCACAGTATTTCTTCAGAGAATTAACCAATCTAATGCAAGTAAATAGTTTTGATATTAATTACGCTAAATTTGAAAGATATAGAGAAATAATTGATCACATTCCGGGAAAGTATAAAGTAGAATCTTGGAGTAGAGTCATGCAACGTCCCTGGAATAAAGAAGATGCTAACTTTGTTTACAGTTTTGTTTCACAATATGTTTATAAATGGCAAAGTGAGGAATTAGATCCATTATATGAAAGGGATTCTTTTTACAATAAATTTACAATCATAGAATCACTTGGTGGAATAGAGCTAGAAGAGACAGCTCCATCATTCATTTATATAGAAGAGGAGCAGGATATACGTATTCACTATGTCTCTGAAAAGACAAAAAAAGATCTCGAAAGTTTAAGCGAAGGATCTACTTTCAGGTTTGACTCAATCCACTACAAAGATGGGCAGAAAGAATTAGAACTAAATTTTGATGTTAAACTCTTAAAAATTTTGTTCAACCTTGAAACCAATAATCCTGTAAGGTGGGAGGTTATAATCAATTTTGAAAAAATTCCTTTAAGCTGGCATCGAAAAGATTTTGAAAATGGAAAACTAGTTAAGGAGTCTCCATCATTGAATACCTCTGATTTAAATGAATTAATCGAATTAGATCATATTGGTGAAGTCACGGCTCAAAAAATCATAAGTTTCAGAGAGGGAAATTCAGCGTTTAACAATCCCAAAGATTTAGATGAGATTAATAACCTAACTAAAAAACAAAAAGAAGAAATACTGAAATACTCTCGAATATAGATGGAGATGCAGGCTTAATTATTCAGTTTAAAGCTATACTTCAATTGATCTATTAACTGCTTGGTGCTGACCATAGTAATACCCATTGCTTTCAAAAAATCTTTGGTCTGTGGTGGATCCTTTTCCATAATAGCCATAAAAGCACTCATATCTTTTTCGATTTTCTCTGGTAAAGTAATCTGATCCTCACCAGTTAATGTTGCAGCTAATCGAAATACATCTGACCTATGTTTTTTAATTGTTTTCGAATCAATGCGTTGCCCCTCTTCTTTACGCTGGCTTAAATCAAGAAATGCTTTAGCCTTCAAACAGACCAAGGCTAACTCATCAGCCCTGTTTAGCGCATCTACGGTCGTACAATGTTCAAGAGTAAACCGATAATAATCCTCATCCATCAGAATAGCTGAAAGACTTGACAGTTCTTCATCGGTTGGAATAATGGTAAAACGGTCATCTTCATCAGGAGTAATAATATCTGGAGTGCGACTAAATAATTCTATCTGTACTGGAAAACCTTCTTTATTAGGATTAATGAATCGGTAATATTGGCGTTCTTCCGATCGCTCATTTCGTTTATAACTTCCTTCTTTTATAAACTCCCAGAAATGAGCAATAAACTCATCATCTACTACCTCGACAACCAAAATCATATCTATATCTTTAGTTGCCCTAAATTTGATTCCTTCTCGTTCGAAATAATCTTCGCAAGCGGCCCCACCAATAATTATGTAAGAGTTGGTAAAGTCTTTAAAAAAATCTGTAAACTTTTTAAGACCTATCATAGTATTCTGTTAATCATGTTTTTAAGTTCTATTTGTACGCGTTCATCTGGATCATATAAAGAAGACAGATAGAGAGAAAAAGGATCTACAAAATCATCTCTTGTCAAAACAGCTGGATCATAGTTCCATATTTCAAGCCTAACATCATGTTCATTATAAATAGTTGGATGGATTTCGCCTCTATCCCGTAATTCTTTAAATATTTTTGCGTCGATTGCAAAAGATTCAATATCACCTGTACTAATATTAGAATAGTAAGACAATGCGCCAAGACCAGCTATTCTTGCCTTCTCAATATTTTCTGTAAGAAAAAGCCACTCTGTTTTCTTAACAGGTGTTTTCAGATAGTCTTCAACAGTTTCCCATATTTCCCTATTGGTTTTACCAAACTTAAGATATTTAGACCTGCCTCCTACAATACTACAGGCATCGGCATTCTTAAGTTCTTCAGCACATCTTCCAATCGTTCGGGGTGTATATTTGAAAATATCTGCAATCTCCTGGAAGTTTAAACCCTCCAGTGATCCCATCCATAAATGATAAATCAATATGCATTGTGCAGAGGGAGAAAAAGATTCCGCCCGAGTTGTTCTTATTTTTTTCTGTTCTTTCAAATCCATAAACATGAATGGAATGAATAGCTGTTTGTCCGGAACAACAAAGGATATCCTGAATTTGGTAAGCTGCTCTTTCAGATAATACGTCATCTCATTAAATACCCAGATAACCGGACATTCAAATGCAGACTCTATTTTCGATATGTGTTTTTGAAGCTGGCTTGGGGTTACATCTTCTACTGACTTTGGCTCAACAAAAACTACTTCATGGTTATAAAATTCGGCACATAGAAAGTCATAACCTTCTCTGAGAAACAACGGAAGCCTTTTTAAAGAATCTGCTGGGAGTCCCAGCTTTTCTATCTCTAGCCCTGTAACTTTTTTGATATATGATATTAGTTCATTCATTAATATACAATGACATTAATATTTAACAATGACATTCACTATGTCAGTATAAAAAAAATATGTCATTAAACCTACTATTGTGATTGCAGGCTAACATATATATAGCCTCCAATGTCAATAGACAATAGCATTTCCTGGCAAGAAAAAATGTCTTCTCGCCGAATTGGTTTCGATACCCTTCAGCAGCTTTGTACTACTGGCAGTTTTTAATCACGGATTGACAGCTCATCTGGCTGTACCAAACATATATAGAGGCTCATCATTTCAACTGTTCTCAACTGACAAACTATTAAAATGGTCAGGCTGCTGTCCCGACGGCCATAGAAAAT
>JBBDRW010000124.1:0-4637 GCA_040905265.1 Balneolaceae bacterium
TTGAGCAGGGAACTCAGTTTACCATTACATTTAAGAGAGAAGAGAAAAAGGGTGCGGGGAGTTCATTTTTTTAGAGAGTGTATGCTGAACTCTGTCTAAATTTATCCAGTCGCAGGCTCTCCTTTCCCTGTTCCAGATCGCGAACAAACCTAAGCCCGACACCGGCCCGCTCTGCAAGCTCTTTTTGGGTAAGGCCCAGTTGGTCGCGGCGAGACTTTACAAAATCGATAAGTTCATTTGTCGTATTCATACTATACCATTTCGGGTATATTTTTTACACTTATAATTAATATTATACCTCTTCGGGTATAAAGAAGTGGTTGTCAGCACCAAAACCATTAAGAATCCGTAAGAATTCCACGGAGAACTTCAGACCTCTTCGCTTTTTGGTGATGGCCCAAAATTATGATCCCGGAAGACATCGGCAAAGATTGCTTGTTCGATATAGCTTCTCTGTGTCGATTTGGTCGGTATCCGGACGATAAGATGGATCTCTCCTGCGGCCGGAACCTGAATCGTGACGCGGGGGTCCACAGAAGGAACTTCAAGCCCCCGTTCGTCACTGATCTGCTCCATGTAGGTTCGAACCTCCTTCAGGTACGGTTTGCAATGTTTTTTGGCTGCCTGTAGAAATGCTTCCTGTGCTGCCCGCCAGTCATCCTCACGTTTGAACGGTACAACAAACACATGCAATACGTAGTCATGGGTAAAGCTTTCATTGATTACCGGTTCAGATACAAAAAGAGAATTGGGAATCACGGCCATCCGGCCGGTTCGCTGGTGAGTCAGTTTGCCGGGGCCGACCTCCAGAATCGTGGTTGCCAGCAGGTTTTGATCAATCACGTCCCCCCGGAACTCTTTTATCTGAATACGGTCCCCGATATTAAAGGAACGGGAGCCTGATTTCAGAATAGAACCGGTAATACAGAGAATCAGCTCCTTTGTAGCGACAACAAACGCCACCGCAATGGCGACAACAGAGAGTGCCAGTGTCCGGAGTTCCTCACCCCAGATGATCACCAGCCCGAGGAGAAGTAGTAGTATCAACCCATTCCGGGATTGAACCAGCCAACGCCGCCGAAGGTCTGTAGAGGTAACCGTACGGCGGATGAATCGTGTGGTTAACGATCGAAGGATGATGACTGTAAGAATCAGGATTCCTGTACTCACCAAGAGGCTGATCATGGTATCGGGAATGGTGAAGTTGTCCATAGGATTGGTTCAGAAGAGGTCAATTTAACAGCGAGTCTGCAAACGGTATGAACAGGCGGTTCCAAACCTGATAGCCCAGATCATTCAGATGGAGCCGGTCTTCCAGAAAATAGCGGTCATCCGGAAGGCCCTGATTATTTTGTAATGATGTGGCCATGTCAATATAATGGTGCCGGTCTGTTTGGTAGCTGAACTCTCGTACTCGTTCATTAAACTCTCTCATCCGGCCCCAGTCGTCCCACCGGCTAGAGCTCGCCTTGATCGAGATAAAAAGGGTATGGGCAGTTGGATGATCGCTCCGAATTCTCCGAACGAGTTCTTTATAATCCAAAAGGGCCTGATCCATCGGCTTCCCTGCAGCGATGTCATTTTCCCCGATATAGAGAACGATTAATTCCGGGTCATATACCTTGATTAACGAATCATAAAAATAGAGCAGGTCTGATGTATGCGACCCGCCAAATCCTCGGTTGATGACGTTGTAATCAGAAAATGAAATGGCAGTTTTCCATAAGCGGATACTTGAACTCCCGACAAACAGAACTGCATTCTGAGGTGGGGTATTTTTTGAGTCAAATTCAAGGAAGGTTTGAATTTCGCTTTCAAACCGCAGAGGGTCCGGGTCCGTGATATCCTGGCTGTTGGATATAGATGAAAACAACAGGAGTATGATACATGGAAGAGATACCAGTGGAATTCTACAATGCCAATGTCTCTGGTACATAAAGGTGTTCATTAAGGTGATCGCGTATGGATGGATTAACCCGAATCAGAATGCCACGTTAGTCATAATCGAGAATATTTCCAATTGATTCCGGGTTGAGACGATGTATCAAGGCCAAACCCTGGAGAGAAATGTACAACGTTGATATTGCACTACCACTCGTGGTGACTGTCAGGGCTTGTGTGATCCTAAAGGGTCATTCAGCCCCTGATTTTTTTATTTATCGGGGTTGGGGGTATCAAATCAAGATACCAGAATCCGGTTCCGGGATGGGGCTGATGGTCATTCTCTCCACAGGTATACCCCTCAGCATCATCACTCTTCTCTGGCCGGATGTACGTTCTGTAAACAATTTCCCCTTTGGAGAAACGGATCGGCTGGTTGTAGATCGGCCCATCGTAGACATAGGTGTGGAACTCCCCATTTTCACCGCATGGATCAACGCCGGATGGCAGGTCATGCAGGAAGGATTGATCATACTCCCTGCCGACAAAGCTTTTGTCAAGATATCGTTCATCCACGCAGACAACCACGGCTTTGAATCCGGATTCAATAAACTCAATGGCCAGCCCGGATGTTTCCTGTTTCCATAACGGAAAGCAAGCCTGGAAACCGATCTCGGAGAGCCGTTCTTCCCGGTATTGCCGGAGGTCTTCCAGAAAGATGTCACCAAACAGAGAAGTAGTAATCTGTTCACCTTTCAGTTCAGATAACGCCTCCTTCATCATTCGGTTGTAGCTCTCCATCGTTGGCTTGTCTGGTAAATATAATTTAATTACCGGTATGCCGATTTTTTCAGACTGTTTATCCAAAAGATCTGCACGTACCCCATGTTGAGAGATTCTGTTGAACTCCTGGTTCAAAGTTGTAAACAGGTATGTGATATCATACTTGTCCGATTGTAAAACCCGGTGGAGGCAGAGGGAGGAATCTTTGCCGCCGCTCCAGTTCATAATTGCTTTTTCTTTTGCCATAGTGGTAAAAATATATTATTTATAATGCAGGATATGGAATTTTGTGAATACGGCAGCGCTCTGTTCAGCGAAGTTTGGCTCCTCAAGAGTATGGATGACACGACACTGGTTGTGATTTCGGTATTCATTTAATGACGTCAGGTTCATATCGTATCCAGTCCCTGTCCGTATACGATTTTGGATAGAGTTCCGGGTGATAGATCTCGGCAAGGATTTTCAGCGAATCTGTCAGCCGTGGGCCTGGGCGGTTAAAATAGGAACTGCCGTCACACAGATAGACCTGGCCGGTTTGTACTGCATTCAGTCTCTGCCACTCCTTATAGCCGGCGAGTGACTGTATCTCTTCCAGCGTCCTTTCTACATTGAATCCGCATGGTGCGATTACAATCTTATCAGGATTATGTTTTTCTAAATCCTGAATGGTAATCCATCGATTGGTTGTATTCCGGAAACAGTCTCTGCCACCCGCCCAATCGATCAGGGAGTACATCCAGTGTCCGCCGGTCATCAGTGGTTCGATCCATTCGATATGTGCTACGTTTGGTTTTACAGGGATCTCATTAGTTTCCGCGTGAATTTTTTCAAACCTCTTCTCTATCCTTGTCGTCAGCCGGTCGCCTGCATCTGGAACCCGAAGGGCATTGGAGATCTGCCGGATGTTTCGATAGATTGCATCAAGATCGACGGGATTGGAGTCAAAAACCGTAATCCCTTCTTCTCTGATCAGCTCATGAAGTGCAAGTTGTAACTCTGATGTACTGATGGCACATACCTCGCACTGCGATTGGGTAAGAATATGAGTCGGCCGAAGCGATTGTATTTTATTTACATCGACCTGGTAGATGGAGAGGGCATGTTTGAGAATATCACGTGCCGATTCATGAATCTCCATACTGTTTCTGCCACTCGGGTAATTGGGCCGGCTGCAGACGGGCAACCGTTTGACACTCTCCGGGTAGTCGCACTCATGGGAGCGGCCTACAAGAAACTTTTCCAGCCCCAGTTCGCAGATGATTTCGGTTCCGCTGGGCAGGAGTGATAGAATTCGGGGGGATGATTGAACTGTCATGTATCGGTTGCAGGGTATATTAGATCTGTTTCGCCCGGCAGGCCCATTTGAACTGGGGGCCTGGCGGGCATTGAGAATAGAACTCTGTTTTCGGAAATACAAGCATATCACCGGGCAGGACACTCCTGTTGGTAAAAAAAACAGACCCTGTAAACTCTTATGTATCAGTCAGATATATTTATTGAGTAACTCACCGGAAATTTTTTTTCGATTCTCCTTTTGAACTTATCCATTCACTCATTACCTTTTTTACGCATTCAATTATGGTGCTTGGTTCTTCTATGGAGATGGCCGTGGTGATACAGACATTACGGCCGGCTCCAGTTTGAAGATGAAAAGGGAATTCCGTGAAAAACGGAAGCTGTACCCGCAACTGTGAGCCTGTTTCAATCCGCCGGATGGCGGACGGAAATATGCGGCAAACCTCACCTGACCACTGTCAACATTGACGGGAAGGTCGTTTGTCGCGGGCAAGCCAGGAGACCTGCCAGGAACCGAACTGTTGAACCTTCGGGATAAAGGTTTACAAACAGAAGTTCTTATGTATTCCCAGCCGCACTCTATGCGTCTGTATCCTCTTTTCGGGATCATTCTATCTATTTGTTCGTTTTCTACCCTTGTTGAGGCCCACCATTTCCATCTGAAAACAGACGGGAAG
>JBBDRW010000125.1:0-4636 GCA_040905265.1 Balneolaceae bacterium
CCTGCTTGACATCCCCCTCACGGCAAAAGTGGACCTGATCCAATCCAGACAGTCACGTTTTTACGCAACCGCCGGACTCTCTACCTACATCATGCTGAACGAGGAGTACAGGTTCCGGTATGAGGACGGGATGACCGGCCCGGATTCCTGGCAAGATCGAACCGGTACAGGCCACTGGATGAGCAATGCCGGATTTTCAATAGGTTATGAGTACGACCTGATGCCCGACTGGAGCATTCGGGTCGAGCCCTTTATAAAAGTTCCTCTCTCGGAAGTGGGCTGGGGGCAGGTCAAACTCTACTCCATGGGAAGCTTCGTCTCCCTGAATTACCGTTTAAAATGACCCTTTTAGAATACAGAGTACATTCTACGTCGTATACTCCGCGTTGATCCGTACGTACTCATAGGAGAGATCGGAGCCCCAGCCGACTGCTTCTGCATCCCCTTCATTCAGAACGAGCGTAATGGTCACCGTGGAGGAGGACATCTCCTGCTTGACCGCAGCCCGGTTCGGCTCGGTCGGCTGCCCCTTGTCCAGAATTTGTACACTCCTGTTGTGGCCGAAGTAGAGATCCACCTTCTCCGGGTCAAAAGGAACTCCCGCCCGGCCGGCAGCGGCAAAAATCCGTCCCCAATTGGGATCTGTACCAAAAATAGCGGTTTTCACCAGGTTGGAGTCAGAGATCGTCCGGACAATCTGCCGTGCTCCCTCTTCCGTTTTTGCCCCTTCTACCCGGTACTCGACCAGCTTGGTGGAACCCTCGCCATCGGAAACAATCAGCTTCGCCAGGTGCTCACACAGCTTCTCCAGATTTTTGACAAATGTTTTGTAGTCACCGTTCTCTTCGGTGATCTTCTCATTTCCTGCCAATCCGTTGCAGAGGATTCCCACCATATCGTTGGTTGAGGTATCTCCATCCACAGTGATCATGTTGAAGGATTTGTTCACTGCAACCCTCAATGCCTTATCAAGCAGTTTGGAATCAATCGCGATATCACAGAAAATGAATCCGAGCATAGTTGCCATGTCCGGATGAATCATGCCGGACCCTTTGGCGATACCCCCCATGTGAACCTTCTTCCCGTTCACTTTAAAACTCAGGAAGCCCTCCTTCGCGAATGTATCCGTAGTTAGAATTGCATTGGCGGCCAGAGAGCCGGCAAGCTGCCTGTCTGACAATTTTTGAGAACACTCCCGAATACCTTTCAATACCTTTTCGGTCGGGAACGGCTCGCCGATCAGGCCGGTAGAAGCGACCAGGACATACTCTTTCGGTATATTCAGACACTCCGCAGCCGTCTCCGCCATCGCAACGGCCCCTTCCCACCCCTTCTTGCCGGTGCAGGCATTCGCATTCCCGGAGTTTACCACGACAGCCTGGATGATTCCATCCTTGATATGTTCACGGCTCAGTTTTACCGGCTCTGCACAGACCAGATTCTTTGTAAAAACCGCAGCGGCACTGGCAGGAGTTTCCGATACGATGAGGGCCAGATCCCGTCGCTTGGACTTGATCCCCATATGGGCTCCCCACGCCTTGATTCCTCGTACATCCGTAATATTGTTCAGCATAGTGGTGGTTCGTTATTAATGTAACGGCGACTCCCGATACGGAAGCCGTTGTTCAAATTTTCATGTGTCCTTCGGCCCGGCTGCCCTGCCCGAACAGATCAGGGGTTCAACGGCGGATACCTGAGCCCGGTACGTTCAATCATACCAAACATCAGGTTCATATTCTGGATCGCCTGCCCGGCAGCCCCTTTCACCAGGTTATCAATGGCCGAAATGGAGATAATCCGGTTGGTACGTTCATCATAGGTTGGATAGACATCACAGTAATTGGATCCCCGGACATTTTTCACCGATGGGGGCTGATCAACTACACGGACAAAGTGCTCTTTCTCATAGTGGTTCAGATAGATCTCCCGCAGATATTCACTGTTCAGATCCCGGACCGGGCTGGAGTAGGTTGTTGTCAGTATACCCCTGTCAATCGGCAACAGATGAGGAGTAAACTGAATCTGTACGCTTTTTCCGGTAAGGCCTCCGAGAGTCTGTTCAATTTCCGGGGTATGGCGATGGCTTTTCAGGCCGTATGCAAAGAAGTTTCCGAAAACCGTTGGAAAATGGGTCGTCTCTTTCGGTTTGGCGCCGGCGCCGGTCACACCCGATTTGGAGTCCACAATAATAGAGTCCGGATCGATGATCTCTTCGCGAATCAAAGGCATCAGCGCCAGAATCGCTGACGTCGGATAGCAGCCCGGGTTGGCGACCAGGTCGCTGTTTCTGATCTTGTCTCGATTCAGTTCCGGCAGGCCATAGACTGCTTTCTGGATATACTGAGGGCATGCATGCTCCTTCTCATACCATTTTTTATAGGCCTCGGCAGACTCCAGCCGAAAATCCCCGGAGAGATCCACAATTTTAAAGGATCCAAGCCCGTGTTCCTTCACAAAATCCATGGAGACCCTGTGCGGCAGTGCCAGAAAGACCAGATCGGGATCAGCCTCTTTCAGATTCTCAACCGATTGAAGCTCCTGGTCAAAGATTCCCTCGAAGGAGGGGTGTACCTTTGAGAATTTTTGCCCGGCGTAACTTTCGGACGTTACGATTTCCAGGCTCACCTCCGGATGCTCCACCAGCAGCCGGATCAGCTCCAGCCCGGTATATCCTGTTGCTCCAATGACACCAACTTTGTATTCACTCATCTGCTTTTTGTCTCAAAATGTTACCAGATCCATCTGTTCTGTTACTGTTCCGCCTGTGGCGTTTCTCCCACAAGAGATCCGCACTCCCGGATCGAATCCAGAAGCACATCGAGCAGCCGGTCCATCTCCTCCTGCCGGATCACCAGCGGCGGAAGAAGCCTCATCACGGTATCGGATGCACAATTGGAGAGCACCCCTTTTTCGAGCATTTTTTCTACAACCGGCGCTCCTTTAAATGTAAGTTCCACACCGATCATCAGGCCGGTACCCCGCACCTCTTTCACCGTATCCCACCCTTCGGTTCGTTCGCGGAGCTCCTTGACCATATACTCACCCTTGATCCTCGCCTGTCCGGCCAGATCTTCATCGCGGATCACGTTCAGCGCAGCAACGGCAGCCGCACAGGCGAGCGGGTTTCCTCCGTACGTTGTACCGTGCTCCCCATGGGATAGAATCGATGCCGCTGCTTCCGTAGCGAGAGTTGCTCCTATGGGAAAACCACCGCCCAAAGCTTTTGCGGTTGTCAGTATATCCGGTTTCACGCCAGAGTGCATCCAGGCATAAACAGCGCCTGTCCTCCCCAGCCCGCACTGAATTTCATCAAATATAAGAAGAGCCTCATATTTGTCGCAGAGTTCCCGTGCTTTTTTCAGATAAGCGGTATCTACCGGTACCACCCCGCCCTCGCCCAGAATCGGTTCAAGAAAGAGGGCAATGGTATCCTCATTCATTGCCGATTCCAACGCATTCAGGTCATTGACCGGAACCCGATCAAAACCGGAAGGCATCGGTTCAAACGATTTGCTGTACTTCGCTTTCCCCATAGCAATGGTACCGAAGGTTCTCCCGTGGAAACAGTTGTCCATCGACAGAATCGGGCCCTTTTTTCCCTTCAGGTTTCCATGCTTCCGTGCGATCTTCAGGGCAGCTTCATTCGCCTCAGCACCACTGTTGCAGAAGAATGCGCGGTCCATTCCCGACATCCCGGTCAGAAGTTCAGCCAGTCGGCTCTGGGGTTCACTGTAATAGAGGTTGGATATATGAATCAGCTTTCCTGCCTGCTCCCGGATCGCTTCGGTAACCTTTGGGTGGCAGTGGCCGACATTGTTCACAGCAATTCCGGCCAGGGCATCCAGATATTCGTTGCCCTGTTCATCCCAAACCAGCGAACCACTCCCCTTCACCAGTGTCAGAGAGTACCGTTTATAGATATCAAAATGGTGGTCATTCTCCATTTTTTGAAACATCCCTTTCGTCTTGCTCATCCTGTCTGTCCTGAAGATTCTATGATTGTTCCGCAACTGCGGTTCGATAAAAGTGTTGTAAGCAGTGTATCCGGTTTCATGCCGTTGATGATATGAGCCCGCCTGACCCCGTGCGAGAGAGCAGCCAGACAAGCCTCCATTTTGGGGATCATCCCCCCTTTGATCACACTCCCCATCAACGAGGAGACATCCTGCTGCCGGACTGTCCTGATCAGAGTCTCCGGCCGGTCCGGATCTTCCAGGAGGCCGTCAACATTGGTAAGTGCAATAAACGCATCTGCATTCAATGCCCCCGCAATATGCCCCGCAAACATATCCGCATTGATATTATACTCCCGAAAATCCTCACCGAGAGCAATCGGCGCCAATACAGGGATAAACCCGTCCAACAAAAGAGTCCGAATCAATCCGGTATCTACCGACGAGACATCCCCGACGAATCCCAGATCCTCACTGCCGGAACGCTTCACAGCCCGCACCATCGCACCATCTTTTCCGGAAAGCCCGACCGCTTTGATCCCCCGGGCGTTCAGTTCCCGGACAATCAGGCCATTCACCTTTCCGTTCAATGCCATCTCGACATACTCCATCGCAGCTTCATCCGTCACCCTGTGGCCGCCTACAAACCGGGACGTCACCCCGGCTGTTTCAAGCAGTGTCTG
>JBBDRW010000126.1:0-26726 GCA_040905265.1 Balneolaceae bacterium
ATGTGAGGATTATAAATTCCCGATAACGAAGATATTGAGCAAAAAGACGGTTTTGCAAAGCCTCCACAATAAGACTATAAATAATAAGCCATGCTTTATGAAGAATAAGCTTATAACTACTATATTATTAATGGTATGTATCACATCATATGTTAGAGCGCAAGAAATATCATATACATATGATGAAGTACTTCGTATGGGAGATGATGCAACAACCGAAGAATACTTTTTTAGCCCACTTGATTTTTTAGTATCTGATCAGGATGGAAATATATTTGTGGGGAGTCAAAGATTAAATCTGATTCGAAAGTATAATTCTGACGGACAACATATCATTGATTTTGGAGGAAGGGGGAGGGGCCCCGGCGAATTTATTGCTATTTCTTCACTGTTCATTGATCTCTCAAATGATCAATTAGTGGTGGTTGACCGTATTAGTATGAGAGCCAGTTTTTTTACTCTACATGGGGAGTATAAGACTTCACATGAGTTTTCATTTGAGGACAATATGATTATTTCTCCATGGATCGGGAGAGCGGGTGAAAATGATCACTATTATCTATTGTATAGACTTCCTCAAATACCCGGACAAGCTCTTGATTATAATGATTTTATACTACATGAGTTTGATTTAGAAATGAATCATATTTCTTCGTTTGTACACGCATCGATATTTGGAGATTTGAATGATGCATCCGTGAATAGTTTAATTGGAGGGCCAACAACTGGATTTTTTGAGTTTCTTTCAGGTGAACGTCTAGTGGTTGTACCTTATTTGTATACGGGTGAGCTTTATTTATACGAATACTCTGCAGGTAGCGGCTGGCAATTTCATCGCACACTTCAAGAGCCGATTCCTCAAGAGGTCCATAGGCAGATTGATGCCAATACTGCACCTGAATACGCTCGGATTACTGGAACACCTGAAGGTCCTGTAGCAAGATTAGTGTTTAGCGAAAGTGTCGGCATGCATTTTATAGAGGGAGGGATGTTGGCCCATTATTCCTTCCAACGAAATGATGATTATTTAGGAGAGTTCAGTGTATCTATCTTTGATCTTGAAACAGGGGAATATCTTGGTACTACTATCATTTCAGAATTGAATGAAGAAGTGCCTGAACCACAACAATTATCCCCGATTGCACCGGTTCGTGGTATTCACTTCAACAATGGAAAACTATATTTTATTGATAATCGATCTGAAGAATCACATGTTGTGGTAGGAGAAGTTATATATGAAGAGGAGTAATGAAGTCTGAAGAATATATCCGCATCATATTCGGAGCCGATGACTGATACGCAATGCCTATGGCAGGTGTTCCGGAGTCTTCCCGTGTACCCTTCCGTAATACATTTCACCAGGCCGGAGGAGGTAGCAACTCATTGCATGGCTCAACAATTCTTGTCTCTCCTCTGTAGCAATTTTTATACGGAATGGTTTTGCTGATGATTCCGGCCAGGTAGCCTGTTCCATTTACCACATTGGATATCCCTTCTGGCAGCGCTACAACTTTCTCATCAATGGATGGGAAATGGTGATAGTCAGGCCCCGCTGAAGCGATGAATATTTGTGGTTCGTAGGGAGAGCTTGGATGCAGATAACGCTCAAAAACTACTTCTGGGTCTAATCTGTAAAACATATCCAGGAATTGATAGTCTTTCGTGGGATCTATGACAACCTGAAACCCCCCGGATACGACTGGAAAACTATGTTGAAGCTGAGGTCTTGCGACCAGATAATTCTCACCTGATTCTGGATAACGCGAATGATAAATGGTTAGAACATCTGCCAGTCGTTCAACATGTTCTATATAAATCACAACATTTTCAGGAAGTGCAAAAACCGGCGAGCAACAGCTTCGAGGCCATCGGAAAGTAATATGAATTGATGGGGTCGGAAAATCAGTAGGTAGCGATGTCTGCACATGACTGGAAGCACCATCTGATCGTGTTGCCGTGATCCTGTAGGTCTGCTCCGCCTTGAGTTTCATGGTCGTCCAGAAGTTATATGCATATGCTTCATGGGCATACGCAAAGAGGGAATCGTTCATGATGACAGACTCCCCCGTTTCCACGTGTTCCAGTGTTACTATGGCATCAATCGGGCCGGGTTCTAGCAATAGATCCTCCCGTATGGGCATAATTCGTACCCACTGCGTATCCGCCGATGCATCAAGATAACCATAGATTGAGAAGTGGTACTTATTGTTTTCCTGCCACGGTTCAAAAAAGTCGTCGCAAGAAGTTATAAACAGACTATATAGCAGAACGAATCCAACTATAATTTTTCTCATCAAAGACCATTAATTAAGAGACTGAAGGAACTCTTCTTCATGTAGTGTGAATTGTGTCGGTAGAAAAATTAGTATACTTAAAAAAATTTATTTTTATGATCCTTATTTTTTTACCATTTTTTTAATTTCGTATTTAATTTGCAGAATCTTTACAGTAGTTATCTATTCAAATAAAGATTCTGCAAGTTCCTTAAAGTAATATCTTGATGTTCCATGTGAATAAAATAACTTATTTCCTTGGTGTATTATTTATTTGTGTTTATTCAGCTGCTTGTGGAGGAAGTGAATCTTCTGAAAAAATATCAGAACTTACTACCTTCGTATCAGAGACCGATCTGGTGATCGGTCTCCTCGACCAACCTCTTGAGTATCAGTTGGGACGGCCGCATAGAGTCAGGACTGATTCAGTGGGGAATATTTATATCGCCGATCGACAAAGCTTGACCATTAAAATATTTGATAACGATGGTAATTATCTGAAAGAACTCGGGGGGAGAGGTCGTGGCCCCGGTGAGTTCCTTGATATCAATATGATGGCTAAAACGCCGGAAGGGCATTTGGTATTCCTGGATGTTGGGAATTTACGATATACTATCATTTCAACTGAGGGAGAGAGTATTGCTCAATATCCGGTGAAGTTTGGAGCTGGGCAGGATCCACCTCAGTTTTACCCTTCTTCTGTTGTTTATGATGATAATTTCCTGATTGGACTTGAAGTAGGACATGATGAATTTAGACATTTATTTCATGTTTATTCCCCAGATTTTAGTAAGAGGCACTACGTGTTTGCTCCTATTTCTGATATTGAATTAGATCACGTGTTTGCAACGGTTCAGATGGCTTTCTATCCGGGGAGTATTGCGATGAATGCAGATTTAAATGAATTCATATATTCACCGGGAATATATACGGGTCGACTTTATCGCTACCAGTATATGGATGATTCGCGATGGGAGATGGATGGTGTGCTCAATGGAGCGAAAACTTCATATGAACCCTTTCTTTTATTCGAGAATGAAGCTCAATATTTGAATGCACGCGAAGATAACGTACCAGGTATAACCAGACCTGCTGCTTTTGGAGAAAGGCACCCAGGTAAGCTTAACAGCATGGACTGTGGCATCTTTTTTCTCAACGATGGGAGGCTGGTACAGTTTTACGGAGAGTGGAAGGAGGATGCCGAGATTGAGTCGGATCAGACACAGTATCCATTTGACCTGATGGTTCAGGTATTTGACCAGGAAGGAGAACTAGAGCATCACGGTTATCTCTTTACCATTCTTCGGGAGAACCCGGTCTATCAATATCCTTTAATTAACTGGAAAGATGATGAGGATCGGTTCTATCTGCTGGGGCTTTCCGATGAGGGTTTGCCGTCCGTGCGGAGGTTTATCATTGAGTTCCCGGTTGAAGAACCCATTGTGAGCCGATCGGTTGTAAACATGCAAAACGGATCAGATCAGGCTTCTGACTAACCCTCGAGCTTCTCCAGTCTCTGCTCCAGATTGTCAAGTTTCTCCATGATCTGCTTCAGCATGTGAATGATGATTATATGAGTCTTCTTGGCGTCGATCCCGACGACACTCTCTTCACTGCTGATAATCTGTTCAATTGTTTTGTACTCGTTATCGGATAGATCCATAAATGTCAGGGTTGGTTGAAGGTTTAGATCAATAATTCCTTTACAAAATTAATAAAATCTAATGAAAGGTTTGCAAACTCAACGTATTCTACTATTATATGGCCTATAGTCACACCCTCGGAATCATGAACGTAGTTTACGTATTGCTAGCCAAATCAAATCCAAAGGTTATGAGACATGATCTCAAAAAAGTAAGAGCTATACAACGATATATTACATGATAATTATGAAAATTTAATTATCAATATTTAGTTATGAAACATATTATATTTTTAATAATCATTATGATAAATTTATCATGTGGTGGTAATAATGAAAGAAGTGCATCAGGTTTAGTAGTGCACCCAATTGAAGAGAATATTCCTCATTATGAAAATGATCATATATCAGTTGATAAGAATCAATTAGTCAGTGGTGTAAATAATTATCCTGGAATTATAAAAAAACTTCATAGTTACTTACATGATCCTAATAACTCAGATTTATTTGAAATACCTCTTCCAGTAAGTGGTGTGCGAACAGTTGAAGTAAAGTCAATTAGTGAGGATATATTATTAATACTTGATAAACGAAGTGATCAATTGATTCAATATAATCGTTCTACAAATGACACTCTGCTTATTGCTTCTCGAGGAAGAGGTCCTGGTGATATTGCTTATGCTAAAGATATGAATAGATATAATAATGACATTTATATATCTATGGAAGATATGAGAGTGTCAAAATTTAGTTGCCAAAATACTCCATGTAATTACGATAAAACAGTTCCTCTTGAGTTTAGTCCAATTTCTTTTGCTTACAATAATGAAAATTATATAATTTTTGGTCAGACACCATATCTTGGAGAAGAAGACTATACTATTGATGAAAATTCTATTAGAATTGTTGATGATAATGGAGGTGTTTTAACTTCATTTGGAGAGAATTATCGAACGAAAGATTGGATTGTGCTATTTACAATTAGGGATGGTCATATAAGATATAGTATGAAGAATGACTATTATATACACTCTATAGAATTGCTTCCGTATATTTATATTTACGATCAGAAATATGAAATTAATAGTATATTTTATCTATCTGAATTTATTCAAGGCGAAGTTGTATTTAACCCAGTGTTTAATGGTGCAAGTCCTCCTTCAGTAGATTTCAGTTATATTCATGACCTTACTATAGTTGAAGATAATTATTTAATTATTACTACAACGACAAGATATGATGAAATCGTCTCAGATAATGATAATGAATGTATATTTGAACAGGACTATTACGTAATTGATTTATCAAATCAAAGTCATGGATATCTAGGTAGCTCTTGTTCTAAATTCCCACAAAATATACTTATAACCGATGAATGGGTATTTTTAAATTCAAATGGGAAAATTTATTTAGTAAATACATGATATTTATCCCTATTGATAATAATAAGTATTTTACTTAATGAGAGTTGAAGATTCCATCCGCATCATCTTCGGGGCCGATGACCGTTATGCAATGCCCATTGCAGTGGCAATCTGTTCCATTCTGGAAAACCTGAAAGAGAGCGACTGGTTTTCCGCTCCAGAGTATGCACGATTCATAGGTGGTTTTTATTCAGCCCGCTTGCGCTGGCTGTTGAAGAATTCAGTAAAGATGATGAAACTGGGCAGCCGGGCAGCCGTGAAATCCATTTCGGCAGGAGAGAAGAGATCAACCAGAGGTACATAGATCTTTGTTGAACGATATTCGATTATTTCAATCGAAGGAGAGTGTATTACCGAGTATCCTGAAAAGTCGTGAACCCCATAAACTGGTCAAATGAACCGGCATACCCTGTCCGCTCAAACTCAACCAGGAAGTCGAGATCACTCTCTGGTGAAACGTCTCCGGACACGACAGACCGAAATCCGTTACTCTCCACGCTGTGCCAATTGCCTGTCCATCATCAGTAATGCAGCTCCCTTGTCGCCGGCCAGCTTCAACTGTTCAATGATTTCGGTAACCATATTCTCTTCTTCTACCTGTTCTTCAATAAACCAGTGCAACATGACCTGGGCAGGATAATCACTTTCATCCAGGGCGATCTCATACAGTTTGTGTATGAGCCGGGTAACTTTCTGTTCATTTTCAAGTGCTTTTTCAAAAAGTTCTATCGGCGAACCGAATGATTTCGGCGGCTTGTCAATCGGCAGGAGTTCTACCTCTGCACCCCGCTCGTGCAGAAAATGGTAGAACTTCATGGCATGATCATACTCCTCCATGCTCTGACTTTGCATCCAGCTTGCAAACCCGTTCAGGTTGAGTGCTTCGCAGTGAGAGGCCATGGAGAGATAGAGGTACGAAGAGTCGAGTTCGTGCTTGATCTGTTCATTCAATGCTTTGTTGATTTTTTTAGCAGCCATAATCCATTCTCCTTGTCTGTGTGTATTCGATATGTAGGGACTCCTGATAACATTACAGATTCTTTCGGAATTACACAATCGGGGTTCTGATGTCCGGCTACCCGCGCGGGTTGGCTTATACGATATCCTGATCTTTGCATTCACCACACATCCCCATTGATCCGATGCGAAAGTTGCGGTATCATTGAAAAATGGTAAAACTAGCACTTATCCAGGCATCCTGCGGCGAGAACCCGCAGAAGAATCTCGCACGGTCCATTACATTCATTGAGGAGGCAGTCTCCCGGGGCGGCCAGATTATCTGTCTGCAGGAGCTCTTCCAGACGACCTACTTCTGCAGAGAAATCAACCGTGACTTTTTCAAGTGGGCGGAATCGATTCCCGGCCCGTCGACGGAGCAGCTGGCTTCGGTGGCGAAAAAGCATGGGATCGTCATTCTGGCGCCCCTTTTCGAGAAGGCGAGAGCCGGGGTCTACTTCAACTCTTTGGTGGTTATCGATGCGGATGGCAGCCTCATGGGAACCTACCGCAAGATGCATATTCCGGACGACCCTGGTTTCTATGAAAAGTATTACTTCACACCGGGGGACAACGGGTACCAGGTCTACGATACGGCATTCGGAAAGATCGCTCCGCTCATCTGCTGGGATCAGTGGTACCCCGAGGCGGCACGAATTGCAGCCTTGAAGGGGGCGGATTTGCTTGTCTACCCGACTGCCATTGCGACGCTGCCCCATGAGAACAGGGAAGAGAAACGGGTCTACCGGGACGCCTGGCAGACGATCCAGCGGAGCCATGCCATCGCCAACGGCTGTTTTGTGGCGAGTGTCAACCGGGTCGGAACGGAAGGGGGGTCGGAGTTTTGGGGCCACTCGTTTGTAGCCGGCCCGTTCGGAGAGGTATTGGAAGAGGCAGGGGAGGAAGAAGAGATCCTGATTGCAGAGATTGACTACGATAAAATCGAAGAGCAACGCCAGGAGTGGCCTTTTTTCCGCGATCGCCGGATTGATAGCTACCGGGACATTTTGGACAGATAGAATTCAAATTGAAGGAGTAAGGAATCAACACTTGGCAGTTCGCCAGTCAAAGATAGTTTTAGATCTGCCTGTGGCGGAGTATCAGGGGTTCAGAATTTCGATTTCACAACGATATGGCCGTATCCAATAGAAAACAGTTATCCCACGAACAGACTCCGGCAGGATTGGGGTACCGGATGCCGGCGGAGTGGCATCCTCATGCGGCGACACAGTTACACTGGCCGGGGAACCGGGAGACCTGGCCGGGGGAACGGCTTGAAAGGGTGGAGGAGGTCTATCTGAACCTGATCGGGGTATTGCACCGGTTTGAACCGGTCTTGTTGCTTGGATCCGCACAGGACCTGTCGCGAGCTGAAGAGAAGCTGAAAGAGAGAGAGGTAGACCGAAGCAGGGTTCATCTGTTGGAAGTACCGGTCAATGATGTATGGGCCAGGGATTGTGGCCCGATTATGATACGTCGTGAAACGGAGTCCGGAGAGGAGAAGTACGCTGTGACCGATTGGGAGTACAACGCCTGGGGAGGGAAATACCCCCCTTATGACGATGATAATCGATTGCCGGGCTGGCTGGCTGAACGGTTTGACTTCCCTTGCTTCAGGCCGGGAATGGTATTGGAAGGGGGCTCGATCGATGTGAACGGCGATGGGATATTGATGACGACCGAATCGGTCCTTCTGAACCCGAACCGAAACCCGGATCTCGCCCGTGAAGAGATCGAACAGGCCTTGCAGGAGTATCTCGGAGTCGAATCGATCCTCTGGCTCCGGGACGGCCTGGCCGGGGATGATACCGACGGCCATATCGATGATCTTGCCCGTTTCCTGAATCCCAACACCATACTGGCATCCACTACGGAGGACTCCTCAAGCGTCAACTACCGGGCTCTGCAGGAGAACCTGGAGATACTGCGCCGTTCAGCGGATGTTTCGGGAGAGCCGTTCGAGATCGTCACCCTCCCGTTGCCCGAAACCAGAATCGCAGGAACAACTGCAGACGGTTCGGAACATGTGCCTGCCAGCTACGCCAATTTCTACATCGCCAACGGGGTAGTACTGGTTCCTCTCTACGACAAGAGATTTGACGAGGAGGCACTGGAGCTTTTCCGGAACTACTTTCCCGGCCGTGAGATTGCCGGAATACCGTGTGCCGATCTTGTATGGGGACAGGGGAGTATCCACTGCATTACCCGGCAGTTGTACGGATTGCCTGAACTCTGATTACGGTTTTCGCTGGCCGCTTCCACCTGCTCGATCTGATGATGAAACGGGATCCGGTTACCGGTCTGCCCAGATTCCGACCACCTCCTGGCTGTAGTCGGTATAGGAGCGGTACTCTCCCCGGAGCCAGGCCAGAAAGGTGCCGTTTTCAAGGCCGTCGGCAACCACCGGACGCAGGTTGTCTCTGTCTGAGTGAGCCGTCAAAGCTGTCCACTGCCACTCTTCACCGCCATTTGTTGTCTCACCGCGGAAGATTTCGTAGTGTCTCTCCCCGTCTGCATCACTGATCAAGGGCTCTCCTGTCTCCGGGTCGGCATCTGTGGATATGTAGACGACTTCGGGGTTTTTCGGGTCGATGGCAGCCAGTCCGGTATATTCATCTTCTCCCCGGTAGAGCCGGGTTCCGGCGTATGCCATTTCATGAACGACCCACTCTTCTCCGTTCCACCGACCGTAATAATAGCGCTGGTCCATTCCGTTCTCCTCTGGCGTCGCATTTGCCGAACCGACCTTTACCGAAAAGACGATTCGCGGAAATTCCCGGCTGTCCAGTACCATATCGGTGGTCCAGGCAACATGATCCGCATCTCCCTGGTAGAGGAGTGTCCCTTCCTCCGGCCGTTCCAATCCGTCCGAAAGCGATGCAACCGGCGTTCCGTCACTTTGGTGCAGCACGCCGTCCCGGTAGTAGATGTGGTAGACGCTGTTGTCGTAGTCCCGGGGGTGGCCTTCTGTATAGATCATATGAATGGTGTCTGATCCGTTGCTCCGATAGCGAACGTAGGGGCGGTGTCGAAACCGGGCCGGTACATCGATAAAGATAGATCCCGACTCCCAACTCTCACCCAGGTCGTCTGACCACATCCAGGAAGGTTTGAAAGAGTTGTCAAGGCCGCGGTAGAAGTTGTAGATCCGGTTATCCTCCGACTCGAGCATCCAGGGGTTGGAGTAGGTGATAACCGTCTCTTCACTCGGAACAAACGTCTGTTCATCTCCCCACGCTGCCGGATTCCCAGGTTCGCTGATTCGGTAGTACATCAAGCTGTCGTGGTGGTGTTGAGTGTAGACCGCCAGCCACCGTTCATCCGGCCGGACCAGAAAGGCCGGGGTCGCATGGTCATTTGCTTCCAGCTGATCGTGAAGCGTCACCACTTCGGTCTCTCCGCTGCTCATTGTATGAATGATGGCATCTACATCCCCGGCCCGGTCAGGGTGGATATGGCCGCTCGCTACCGATGCAAGGACAATATGGTCGCCGTGTGCGACTATTCGGGGGTCCTGAAACCAGCACCAGCCTCCGTCATCACTAAGAAGGATCGGTTCCTGAAGGGTGGACGTCTCCTGGCCGCAGCCGGCAACCAGGGTTATGAGAACCAGCAGGGAGAATACGATAGAGAGTGAAGAGAAATGATGTCGGTTAGTCCGGTCAGAATTTGGAATGTCAGTTTGCATGTCAGGTTGATCAGGATGTTTCGGTATAGTTTTTTTTCAATGTTGTTCGATCTTTCTTGCCGGTGGCTGTTCGCGGCAGTGAGGATGTACGGATGAACTCTTTGGGAATTTTATAAGGAGACAAACCGGGTTTTAGTTTGTCCCGAAACGGAGCGGCTTCTGCAGAGTCCGATTCAGTAACAATGTATGCAACGACCCGCTGGCCCCACTCCTCGTCATCTATTCCGATGACAGCCGCATCTGTGACTCCGGCCAGAGCTTCCAGCGCCTTTTCCACTTCCAGGGGATTTACATTTTCGCCTCCCGTGACGATCCGGTCTTCTCTGCGCATTTCGATAAAGAGCTGGTTCTTCCGGTTTATATGACCGAAATCTCCCGTTCGAAACCAGCCTTCATCATCAAATTGGCCATTATTTTGTTCCTCATCATAGTAGCCGTCAAATACCTGGGGCCCTTTCAGCCAGATCATTCCCGATTCGTTGGCCGGCAGTGGCTCTCCCTCTTCAGAACGGATCTCCACCTGATTTGGCCTGAAGACCATACCGACACTGTTTTTGGGATGATAGACGCCGGTTCGGTGGATGATGGGATTGGCTGCGATCTGTGCACAGGTTTCCGTCAAGCCGTAGCTCGAAATGGCTGGTATTCCCCGTTTCTCACACTCCTGGAGCAGCAGCGGGGAGACAGGGCCCCCGCCGAGAAGGATCGCTTTGAAGTCGTTGTGAACATGGAGTTTCGGCTGTTCGAGCAGCCGTTTCAGCATGGTTGGAACCAGTGATGCTGCCTGAATGAGCGGGTTTTCG
The DNA here is from genome assembly GCA_040905265.1 of Balneolaceae bacterium. Classification (GTDB taxonomy): domain Bacteria; phylum Bacteroidota; class Rhodothermia; order Balneolales; family Balneolaceae; genus JBBDRW01. The sequence goes on from JBBDRW010000126.1 coordinate 10,827, forward strand.
GAGAGAAATCCCGCAATTTGTTCCGGGTCAAACCGGTCCATCCGGTAGATGGCTGACTGGTAGAGCAGGGATCGGAGCACAATACTTGTGCCGCCGATATGGTGAAACGGGAGGCAGTGGAGCCAGAAGCGATCGTTGGCCGGTTTTACATTTTCGGCGGAAGAAGCGGCGGCAGCGTGCATCTGTCTTCGTTTCAGCGGTACCGTTTTTGCTTTTCCGGTGGTTCCGGATGTCTGGAAATAGCCGAAGATCGCCTCCGGATCTCCTTCGGGCCGGATCGTAGAGTGTGTTTCCGACTCGTTTTGAAGCGACTCAAAGGGGATGGTACGATGCGGAGAGTTCTTGACCCGCTCCCGGTTCCTCCTGTCTGTGACAGTAAGGGAAAAGTTCATCTTTTTGTGGGTCGCTTTCATTTCGGCGTCTGTCAGCTCAGCAGACAGCGGCATAAAGGGGATCTGCAGATACCAGCAGGCTGCAATCGTGAAAACCAGCTCGTCTGAAGAGTCCAGAAGAATGGCAATCGGCCTCGATTCACTAACTGGATACGTGTTCAGCTTGTCGGAAAACCAGCTGCAGAATGCATAGAGGTTTCCGTAGTCATAGATTCTGGTTTCTGATGCCAGAAAGAGTTGATTCGGTTCCGGTGGAAGTACGGTATCTGTCTCGCGTTCAAGTACCATTCTGTTGAATCGGGGTTATCAGGTCGCGGTTGCACGTCTCAAGGGGGATCTCCCAGTGTTGGGCCGGCTCCGGCCGGATGACTGCTCCTGCCGGGGGCAGTTCGGCCAGGTCCTTTTGGAAAACCCGGCCGGTGTCGAGGCCGTGAGCACGTTTCCAGCCACCGGCCATGCCGGCAAGCCAGGTAGTTATCGACCGTCCTACGGCAGACTCAAAGCTGGAAGAGAAGATTATCTGCGGGTCATTCACTATCTGCTTCCCATTACATAGAGCCTCCAGAAGATCAAATATACTTCCGAATAGCATCGGTTTTATAATATAACAGTCAGCAAGCCTCCCGCGAAGAGCGGATTTCAGACGCGCGGGGCTGCAGACAGATTCATCCAGTGCGAGCGGAACGGGAGAAGCCCGTTTCAGTTCACGAAATTCCGATTCGCTACTCCAGAGAGACGGCTCTTCACAATACTCTATCGGCAGGCCGGTAAAACGGTTGAGGATATTGGAAGCGTGGTGCAGTTCCCAGCTTTGGTTGGCATCGATGCGAAACGTGAGCCCGGGGTGGCGGTCTGCAGCCGTTTTCAGCAGCCCCGGCAAGTTGGCCGGGTCACGGCCACATTTGATCTTGATCACCTGAAACCCCTCGTCCGAACGACTCTCTATCTGGGTGAGAAGCTCCTTCCCATGTTCGATTCCGAGAGTGGTATTGACTCGAATTTCGGGGTTCAGCAGGGTATCGAACCAGTCCTGTATGGAGATTCCGGCACGTCGTGCAGTGAGGGAGATCCAGGCAGCGGAGATGCCGAAGCCGGCGGATGGCGGGAGGTTCATTCTGCGCAGCCGAAGCCGGAACTCTTCACGCCTGGATACACCGGAGAGGAGATCGTCGATCACCCGGCGATGGTTTATCAGTTGGCAAAGCACCTCATCCAGGCTCTCATTTGAGAATCCAGGCAGTGGCGCGATTTCTGTGAGGGCCTCCATCCGTTCATCCCGGTAGTGAAGCAGGCACCCGGTTCGTTCACTCCAAACCCGCTCCCCGGTCTGAAACGGGGAGTGAAAGGGGAGTGAATATCGGTAGAGGCTGATCATGAGTTCTGGAGAAGAATTCCGATGGATAACAGGATGCCAAAGAGGATCATAAACTGTGCGGTCCTCTCGAGTGTCAGGTTGAGGGTTCGTTTATCATTGTGAAACCAGATCTGGCGTGTAAGCTGGAGGGCAAAGGGGAGGGAGAGAAGTGGCAGCAGGATCGCTCCGCTATACGCATGCCGGGCAATCATCCATGGGAGGATCCCATAGGCGAGCAGGTTCATCAACAGGTATTCCGATTTCAATACCTGTTCCCCGAAGAGAACCCCGAGTGTGCGTTTGCCGGCAATGCAGTCCTGGTCAATGTCCCGCAGGTTGTTGACGACCAGAATATTCACACAGAGTGCTCCGACAGCCAGCGATGCAGGAATCGTTTCAACGGACCATTCCAGGGCATTCACGTAGTAGGTACCAGCGACTGCGATGATCCCGAAAAAGAGAAAGACAAAGAGATCGCCGAGCCCGTTGTAGCCGAGCGGCCAGGGGCCGCCAGTGTAAAGCACTCCGAATAATATAGAGCTTGTTCCGATCCAGAATACAACCCAGCCACCGACCCAGATCAGATAGAGGCCTGCAATGAATGCAATTGTGAAGGTAAGAATCGTAGCGTTGAGCATCGATTTGGCAGGGATCAGTCCGGCGGCAGTCGCACGCTGAAATCCGATTCTCTCACGGGTATCGGCACCTTTGACAAAGTCAAAATAGTCATTGGCGAAGTTGGTACCGATCTGGATGGTCAGTGCACAAAAAAGTGCGGCGAGTGTGGCCATACCTGAAAAGAGATCCTCCTTCCAGGCGATGGAAGCTCCTGTCAGCACAGGTATAAATGCGGCGGCAAGGGTTTTCGGGCGGGCGGCTTCAACCCAGATTTTCCAGCGGTACATTCAGTCAACCAGTTGTGTGTCTGTGATTTCCATGAAGATAGAGGAATCGGGCAAAAGATAGTGAAAAATTCAGCTGCCTAATAAAATTTGGAAATGGTTGTTTTAAAAGTAAAAAAATTAAGAACTACACCGTTGGAAGCGCTCTCAAAACGAAACTTATTAAGTTTTAAATCTTTAAAACCTTTATGATTTAGTTTATAAATCTTTTTTTGTTTAAAATATTTTGCACGCTTGAATTTTTCCCCTATCTTTGTGGTGATTCAAAAACAGGAACTGCTAAACTGATTTTATCAACCCCATGACACAGACAACACGTCGTTACGACACCCTCGCAGCAGCAAAAGGCTGGTCTACACCATCTCAAGATAATGGGTCATCCATCAGGCCCATGAAGATCACAGAAATTTTTGGCGAAAACACGCTGAGTGTTGATGGCCTTCAGGAGCGTCTGCCGAAAACTGCCTGGAAAGGGCTGAAGAAAACGATTGAAGAGGGTGAGCCTCTTGACAGCTCGGTTGCCGATGCAGTTGCAGTTGCCATGAAGGATTGGGCAACGGAACAGGGTGCGACTCACTTTACACACTGGTTTCAGCCGCTGACCGGTTTTACGGCTGAAAAACATGACAGTTTTATTACACCGAACAAAGGCGGCGGAGCCCTGGCCGAATTTTCCGGAAAGGAACTGATCCAGGGTGAGCCGGATGCATCCAGCTTCCCTAGCGGCGGCCTCCGTCAGACGTTTGAAGCGCGGGGATATACCGCCTGGGATCCGACGTCACCTGTATTTCTGATTGAGAACCAGAACGGCAAGTATCTGGCTATTCCGACCGTATTCGCCTCCTGGACCGGTGCATCGCTGGATCACAAGACACCTCTGCTTCGCTCGATTGAAGCACTGGACACGTCGGCAAAACGCGCACTGAAACATTTTGATGTTAATGCCCGCCGGGTTGTCTCTACGGTAGGGTGCGAGCAGGAGTATTTTCTGATCGATCAGGAGTTCTTCTATCGCCGTCCTGACTTTATGACTTCCGGCCGTACCCTCGTAGGTGCCAAGCCGCCGAGAGGCCAGGAGATGGACGACCACTATTTCGGATCGATTCCGGAGCGTGTTCTCTCCTTTATGCTGGATGCGGAGCGGGAACTCTACCGGCTCGGAATTCCGGTCAAGACCCGGCACAATGAAGTGGCGCCGAGCCAGTATGAGATCGCGCCGATTTTCGAAACCTGTAACATTGCTGCCGACCATCAACAATTGATGATGCTTACTCTCAAACGGGTTGCCCGAAAATACGGGTTGGAGTGTGTGCTTCATGAAAAACCGTTTGATGGACTCAACGGCAGTGGCAAACACCTGAACTGGTCGCTTTCCACCAACAAGGGAATGAACCTCCTTGAGCCGGGGGATAATCCACACACCAACATGCAGTTCCTCTTCTTTTTTGCAGCTATTCTGCGTGCTGTTTACAAACATCAGGACCTGCTTCGCATCTCCATTGCCAGCGCGGCCAATGACCACCGGCTCGGAGCCAATGAAGCACCTCCTGCGATTATCTCCGCTTTCATCGGCGAACAACTGGAAGATGTTGTGCATCAACTGCTCAACGGAGGATTGAAAGAGTCGAAACAGGGCGGCCTGCTTGGACTCGGTTCACCGGTGCTTCCGAAGATCCCGGTACACGCCGGAGACAGAAACCGGACCTCACCGTTCGCCTTTACCGGAAACAAGTTTGAGTTCCGGGCTGTCGGTTCAAGCCAGTCAATCTCCTTCCCGATCGTGGTACTGAACACGATTGTAGCAGAGGCTATTGATGAGCTCTGTGACAATCTGGAGAAGACGATCGATCAGGATGGCCTGGAAAAATCTCTTGCCAAAGCGCTTAGAGACAGCCTGGGTGACTCCAAGGATATTATCTTTGCCGGGGACGGCTACTCGGATGACTGGCAGAAAGAGGCGGCAAAACGGGGGCTGTTGAATCTCCGATCGACTGCCGATGCCCTGCCGCTTCTGACCGACAAGAAGAATGTTGAGCTTTTTGAAAAGTACAATGTTCTTTCGGAAGCTGAAGTCCACTCCCGGCAGGAGATCTGGGCGGAGCAGTATGTGACGACTCTCAACATCGAGATCGACACGACCGAAGCGATCGCCCGAACCATGGTGTTCCCTGCAGCGGTACGGTATATCAATGACCTGACCGGAGCGGTAAAGAGTACGGCTGACTTGAAATTGAAGAACAGCGGTACAACCTATATGCTTGAAACGGTGAATACGGCTCTGAACGAGCTCGGTGCAGCGTTGACGAACCTCCGGAAGATCCAGGAGGATATCAATACAGACGATGCACTCACAACCGGAAAGCAATACCGGGAGAAACTGGTTCCGGCAATGAATACTATCCGGGATTCTGTTGACTTCCTTGAGCGGCATGTACCGGACGACTACTGGCCACTGCCGATCTACCGGGAGATGCTGTTTGTGAAATAATCGAAAACGATCCCTTTTAAAAAACCTGCCGGGTTTCAAAATCCGGCAGGTTTTTTTTTGTGTTGTTACAATCTCAGAGAGTGAGGCGTATTCAGTGAATTCAGATTCTGAAACAGACCTCCGGTATGGAAAAGGGCTTTCATGATTGCAGGTGGCCGATCGAAACTGCCGCCACGTAAAATTTTTTACGAGAACTCTCATTGAAGCTTAATCAAAATATGTGTAAATTTATCGCATTGTGGATGAGTCCTACCCTAGGTATGCTCACTAGTGCCTTTGAAGCTCCGGACGATTTGTTCTGGCTCGAGGCAAAGGGAGTTTGACGGTCCGGCAGTGTTCGCCGCAGGGCGGTCCGGTACGGACAAACATGAACTCCCAGTTACGATTACAAATCAAACCTTTCATACCCGAAGTAGAAAACATTAACTATGGCGCACGAAAGAATCGAAGTTAATTTGCCTTTAGCAAAGGTTTACGAACTACTCTGTAATCCTGTCCATTTCCCCAAGTTTCTGGATCGTATTGACAGGGTGGAAAAAATCAATTCACAAACGTTTGAATACATCACCCAGATTGGGGGAGAAGAGTTCCGATGGACTACGAATCTGATTGATAATCTCCGCAATACACGTTTTGCATGGATTACGATAAATGGTAACCTGAACCAGACCGGGACTATCCGATTTACCCCGTTGGATAATGGTGAGCGGACACGGGTTGATTTTTCACTTGATTACAGAACATTTTATGGTGAGCCTGGTGATGAACTTGCCGAGTTCATCAAAAATCTTCCTGGTCAGTTGGCGGTTGATCTAGAGAAGTTCCGGGATCTTGCTGAATCCGACACGTTCAAAGAGGCGGGTTCCGAAGAGGAAAAGAAGTCAGAAGAGAGTGAAGTAACGGTATAACTCACTGTCACTCTGAACCGGATTAATCTGTTTAAATGCGTATCGTACCTGATACGCATTTTTTTTGTCTTCTTCACATGCCATGCCACACTTAAGGGAATTTCTCCAAACAGAAGCTTCTCGGAAGCCTCACTATCTGGTTGTCGGCCATCCGATCGGCCACAGCCTCTCACCGCTGATGCATGGAGCTGCACTTGCTCATCATGGAATTCAGGCCGGCTACCATGCCATCGATCTGGCACCGGATGAAGTGACCCGGTTTATCTCCTGGATGAACCGGGACGAGTTTCTCGGAACAAACGTTACGATCCCCTACAAACAGACGCTGGTCGAAACGGTTGACCGGCTGGATCCGACAGTGGAGATGATCGGTGCCCTGAATACCATTGTGAAGCGTGATGGAGAGCTTCTGGGTTACAATACGGATGTTCCCGGGTTCAGTTATCCGCTTGGTGACTATCGTGAAATGCTGGAGGGAGGACTGGCCGTGGTTTTCGGAACCGGAGGAGCAAGCCGGGCGGTTACCTATGCGCTTCTGAAGTTGGGAGTTTCGGAAATTGTAATGGTTTCCCGTAACCCCGGCAATCTGGATCACTCTTCCCGTCCGGACGGGTTTACCTACTGCAATTACTCCAACTGGCAGGTGTATGGAGAAGAGGCGGTGATTCTCGTAAATACAACCCCCCTGGGTATGGCACCTGAAACGGATCAATCACCCGTTAACGCTGATGAACAGCCACTTCTGATGGGGAAAATCTGTTATGATCTTGTCTACAACCCGCTCCGGACAACGTTCCTGAAGCGGGCAGAGAGTGCAGGCGGAATTCCTGTCGGCGGGCTGGAGATGTTTATCCGGCAGGGAGAGGAGTCGTTCCGGCTCTGGACCGGTAAGAGGTTCCCGATGGAAATTATTCGAAACATGCTGAAACCGAACCTTTCCTGAACCAAAACGATGGAGCAGATCAGGCCACATATTATTGAATCCTGCTCCGGAATATCAGGCCTGTTTACCCTGAAAAACAGCAGTAGTGTAAACCGTGAAGGGGTCATCCCCGGATGGAATTTCGGGCTTAATACGACAGCCGGAAAGCAGGAGGTCGACCACAATTATTCAACCCTTCTGGGTTCCCTGAGCCTGGCTCCGGACTCTCTGGCCATTGCACGCCAGGTTCACGGTTCACAAGTGAACGAGGTGCACCGGGGCGGTGTTTATCCTGACACAGATGCGCTCCTTACGGATACTCCCGGATTGGCTCTGGGTATCCAGGTGGCAGATTGTGCAGCGGTACTGATAGCTGATCCGGTACGAAGGGTAGTAGCTGCAGTACATGCGGGCTGGAGAGGAGCACTGGACGAAATTGTACCAAAAACCGTGGAGAGGATGGCCTCCGGCTATCGGTCACAACCGGAAGATCTCCGGGTCTACATAAGCCCTGCCATTTGCCAGAAATTCTTTGAAGTGGGTGAGGAAGTCTCTTCACGGTTTCCACCCCGGTTTGTTGATAACCACTTTGGGAGAAAACCACATGTGGACCTGAAGGGATTTATTGTAAGCCAGCTGGCTGGGGCCGGAGTCAAAGAGGGTCACGTGCAGGTCGATCAGGGGTGCACATGGCTGGACCGGGACCGGTTCTATTCATACAGACGGGAGGGTGACCAGGCAGGACGAATGCTTGCTATGGTCTGGTTGTACTCGTAACAAATCGTGATTTCAGATCTATAATTCATTGAAACAGAAAAGAGTAGCTATTTTAGGGTCAACCGGTTCCATTGGAACCCAGGCATTGGAGATTGCCGCCCGGCATCCGGAAAGTTTCGCAGTTGCCGGGCTCTCTGCAAACGGGAACTGGAGTTTGCTGGCCAGTCAGGTGAACCAGTTCAAGCCCGACATGGCAGTGTTATGTGATGAGTCCGCACGGAAAGCATTTGAGGAGAAGCTGACATGGCGCCCGAAGCAGATTCTCTACGGGAGCGAACATCTTCACGAACTGGCTGTCATGGAGAGTGCGGAGATTATTTTGAACAGTCTGGTTGGATTTGCTGGGTTTGTCCCGACCTGTGAGGCACTTAAAGCAGGCAAAAGGGTGGCTCTGGCAAACAAGGAGTCTCTGGTTGCGGGTGGAGAGCTGATTACGGAGCTGATTCGTGAGACTCCAGGACAATTGATCCCGGTTGATTCGGAGCATTCAGCCATGTTACAGTGTCTGGTTGGTGAACCGCGGGAAGGGATCGAAAAAATAATTATTACGGCCAGCGGTGGTCCGTTTCGGACCTGGAGCCGCAAGCAGATGGAGTCGGTTCGGGTAGAGGATGCCTTGAGCCATCCGAACTGGAATATGGGTTCCAAAATAACCGTTGACTCCGCTACACTGATGAATAAGGGACTTGAGATTATTGAAGCTCACTGGCTGTTCGGGCTACCCGTAGAAAAAATAGAACCGGTCATCCATCCACAGAGTATCATTCACTCCATGATTGAGTTTTCAGACGGATCCACAAAAGCACAGTTGGGGCCGCCCGATATGAGGGTTCCGATTATTTATGCCCTCTCGTATCCGGACCGATTGCCGCTTGACGTTCCTCGAATCGACTGGAACCGCCATCAGGAGATGACCTTCGAACCGGTTGATTTTGAACGGTTTCCATGTCTCGGCCTGGCTATGGAAGCGGCCCGGCAGGGTGGCCACGCACCGGCCATTCTGAATGCTGCCAATGAGGTAGCTGTGGAGCGCTTTTTAAAGAAAGAAATTGGTTATATTGATATCGCCCGTGTAGTAGAGGAGAGCCTCGCGCAGGTGCAGATGCATACGGATGTCAGCTCTGAATCGTTACAAGAAGCAGACCGGGAGACCCGGCGATGGGCACGAACATATACCAGTTGATTTATGGAATGGATGGTTAGCTTACTGAGTACACTTGCAATTTTTGGCGCTGCAATTTTTATCCTGGTCTTTATTCATGAGCTGGGACACTTTCTTGCAGCAAAGTTCTTTGGAATGCGGGTTGACCGCTTCTCTATCGGGTTTCCGCCGAAGATTTTTGGATTCAAAAAGGGGGAGACCGAGTACGTACTGGGTGCGACTCCGCTCGGTGGTTATGTGAAGATCGCCGGGATGATCGATGAGAGTCTCGATACTGAATTTTTGGAGCAGGAACCCGGTGAAGATGAATTCAGGAGTAAACCGGTCTGGCAGCGGATGATCGTTATACTTGCCGGGGTTATTTTTAATGCTATCCTGGCGGTTGTGATATTCACAGGGCTCGGTTTAACCTACGGAGAGACGGTTTTTCCGGTTGAATCGATTGAAGGGATCTATGTTCCGGAGGAGTCACTGGCCAGGGATGCCGGTTTTATGACCGGAGACAAGCCTGTCGGGGTTAATGGTGAGAGAGTCGAGTATTTTCATGAATTGATGAACCCTTCCGAACTTACCAGCCGTGACGTCAGCTTCATGGTGGAACGGGACGGAGAGGTGATTACACTTTCGACTCCACCCAACTTTTTGGACAGGCTGAACCATGAGGAATTTCTACAACTGACCCACGCGATGCCGGGACTGATTGCTACCGTACAGGAGGGAAGTCCGGCCGAGGCAGCAGGCATCAAGCCGGGGGACCGTATTTTACGCGTAGATGGTGAAGATGCCAGGTATTGGATTCAGTTTACCGAGAAGATTCAGCAGAGAAGCGGTGAAAGCCTCTCACTTACACTCCTCCGTGATGGAGAAGAGGTCGTGATAGATGTGACTCCCGATCCGGAAACCGAGATCATCGGAGTAGGAGCGGCCAATCCGAATGAGCTGTTTGACATTCAGAGATTGAATTATAATCTGGGTGGCGCTTTAATCTACGGGTATCGTGAATCAGAAGACACCTTTACCGGAATCGTCCAGGGCCTGGGGATGCTTTTTACTGGTTCCATTTCCGTTCGGGATAACCTGGGAGGCCCTGTTGCTATAGCCAATGTGACCCGGCAGGCAACCGATCGTGGCGGCTGGGAGGGATTCTGGAGGATAACTGCCTTTCTCAGTATTACTCTCGCAATCATGAATATGTTACCGATCCCGGCTCTGGACGGAGGCCATTTTATGTTTCTGCTCTATGAGGGGATTACAAGACGTGAACCTTCGGCCAAAGTTCGAATGGCCCTGCAGCAGATCGGTTTTATACTTCTGGTAGGGCTCATCATCCTCGTTACGTTCAATGATATTCTAAGAACAATCGGGAGTTGAGGATGCCTGCACGGGAAGGTTATTCAACCATTTTAGTGGTTTTTCTGATTGCTGCGGCCGGCATTTGGGGTGCCTCGTATGCCACATCTACGGTTGCATGGACCGTTACTCTGTGTTTGGCTGTACTGTGTGGATTTATACTCTATTTTTTTCGGGATCCGAAGCGCAACCCGCCTGCCGGTGACCATCTGATCCTCTCCCCGGCAGACGGTACAGTGGTTTTGATTCAGGATACGAAGGACCCATGGCTGGGAGATGAAACCGTAAACCAGGTTAGTATCTTTCTCTCGCCGCTCAATGTACATGTTAATCGTGTACCCGTTTCCGGGAAGTTGGAGTATCTGGAGTATTTCCCCGGCAAGTTTTTAATGGCGTGGGAGGATCACGCTTCCGAACAGAATGAGCGGGCTCATTTTGGAGTCCTGCATCCGTCAGGTATAAGACTTCTTTTTAAACAGATTACAGGTTTTATGGCACGGCGTATTGTCTACCATCTTCGGCTTGGGGATGATGTAACCGCTGGAGAGCGGTTCGGAATTATGAAATTCGGGTCAAGGATGGATATCCTGATACCGAAAGATATTGAGCTCCGGGTTTCGATCGGCGACCGGACAGTAGCCGGTGAAACTATTTTGGGAGAGATATGAAAATGAAGTATCCGATTCAAAAACGGAAACAGTTCCGGTTCCACCGAAAAGAGCAACGCCCGCGACGCCCGATCCCCCGGATTGTAGTCCCGAGTTTTTTTACACTGATGAATCTCTTGTGTGGATTTATCTCTCTCATCCTTGTGGCAGATGGAAATTTGATATTGGGTGCATGGCTCATTGCGCTGGCCGGGCTCTTTGATGCCCTGGACGGGGTGATGGCGAGACTGGCAAATGCTACGTCCGATTTCGGGATAGAACTCGACTCCATCTGTGATATTGTCTCTTTCGGTGTTGCACCCGGCTTTTTAATCTATTCCTATGGCTTGGACACTTTGGGTATCTTTGGGATTTTGCTGAGTGCCCTTCCACCTCTCTGTGGGGCTGTCCGCCTGGCACGGTTTAATGTGGATGCCAAAATCGGATTTTTTGACGATTTCAGAGGCCTTCCGATACCGGTACAGGCAATTATGCTTGCAGCTTTTGTACTGACGTTTATTCGCACGCCGGAGCTGTTTGAAGAGATGCAGTTCGGTGTTGCTACTGTACTGCTTCCGGTAGTGATTCTTCTCTCATTTCTGATGGTTAGTACGATTCCATTTGACAAACTTCCACGGTTTGACAAGGAGTCGTTCCGGTACAAGAAGATGCGATTTCTTCAGTTCCTGATTTATCTTACGATCATTATCCTGTTTCAGGAGTACGGGCTGATGTTTGTCTTTACTGTCTATATCCTGAAGGGCCTTGTCCTCGGGGCCTGGGATTTCTGGAAGAATGGATCTTCTGAGGATGCAGGGCATTTTTCGGAGGAGTAATCCTACATCGTATGGTTGACATGACACTATGAGTCTGTCGGAATATGCGGTAACGTGAAGCTGCTCTTCAACACTGTTCGAAACGTAAGTTCAATGCTGATGGACCGAAAGCCAATACGAACTCTCTTTCTGTTTGTCCTGTTTTTCCTGCCGGTTCAGTATGGATTGGTCGGGCTTGTCAGCCTCTCCCATAGTGAGCCCTGGCCGGCATTTGTCTTCCCCGGTTTTAAAAGCGTCTACACGTTTGAGAGTGGATCCTACACCGTTCCGGAGTTACAGTTTCTGGCCTGGAGTGATGAGAGCAATGAACCGGTGGAGATCTCTCCGCTTGAGCTATTTGCCGGGATTCCCCGTTCACAATCACAGGGATTTCTGAGAAGTAATTTTGCCGATGCACAACAGACAGAAGAGCTGGCAGAAGATGCACGCATTTGGCTGAAACGGCAGACAGAAACAGTTGTTCCCGGATTGTCTCTCCAGCGACTCGATATCGTATGGGTTGAGAACCGGTATTCCTTTGAGAAAGAGAGGGGAGAGTTACATGAGACACACGTAACAGAGAGTTTGAGCTTCTATTTCACGCCGGAACAATGAACCTGAGACAAAAACTCGATAACTGGATCTTCGGCTCCTTCCAGGTCTCCTCCGGCGGCCTGGGCCTCTACCGGATCTTCGTTTCGCTGACGATTCTCTTTTTTCTGGTCCCTTCTCCCGGTATATATGGATACCTGGCGGGACTCCCGGCTGATTTCTATTCTCCGGCTCCAGGCCCGATGATGCTTTTTGACCGGTTCCCCCCGGAGTCAATTCTGATGTTCCTCCACTACCTGCTGTTGATCTCACTGACATCGATGCTGATCGGTTTCCAAACCCGCTGGAGTTCGCTGATCTCCGGACTTCTTATGTTCACACTGAAGGGGTTCATTTTTAGTATCGGTAAGATCAATCACGATCTTCTACTCTCCGTCGTACCGATTCTTTTCGCTTTCAGTCACTGGGGAGGCAGTTTCTCTGTGGATTCGCTCAGAAAAAGGAGAACCCCGCTTACTTCTGGAACGGACTATGGCTGGCCGCTCGTTTTACTGGGGCTCTTTATCGGTTTTATGATGTTTACAGCAGGCTTCCCGAAAATTCTGGGCGGCTGGCTCGACCCGGGCAGCCAGGCAGCACAAGGCCATTTTCTGAACCAGGTTTATCAAAAGGGAAGGACAGACCTGCTGGCGGTAACGGCTTTACACTGGAATCACGGGCTCTTCTGGGAGGCTCTCGATTATGCAACCATCCTGTTTGAAACAGGATTTCTGGTTGCAATTTTTCGACCACGTACAACCCGGCTGTTCATCTCCATAGCTGTTCTGTTCCATTTCTCTACCATGATGATCATGAACATCTCATTTCTTTTCAACTTTATCGCCTATGCAGCTTTTCTGGATTGGCCCCGGGTTGACAGGGTTCTATCCAGATTGTGGTCCCGCATTACCGGCTTCACAGCCAGAGACGAGAGAAGAGGCCTTCTGTTCGCCACTCTACTCGCACTGCTCTATTCCGGGATACTCTGGCTGGACAGTTCCGGTGTGATGCCGCTGGAGTCGGATCTGAGAATGGTTGAAGTGATCTTTATCACGCTTGCACTGCTGCCTGCACTTTACGGGATCGCACGCTTTTTCAAGCTGTCAATGAACTTCGGCCAATGAACCTGGTTTATCAATGCGTCTTTTTATTGGTATTGATGATAGTGATCCCCTTTTCAGAGTCAATGAATTCTGCTGACATATCGGGGTATTCTTCCATCCAGAACGTTATGGCTTCCGACTCCATATTCCTGTGTGTATCGTGGACGATGACTACAGCACCGGGTGCCAGCCGGTCGAAAAGCTGTGGAAGAGCCGGGTAGCGGGAGTACTTCTGGGTTTTGACCGGCGGACCGTCTACGATTAGCAGATCGATCGGAGGGATCGGTTCGGGGAGTCGGGAGAGATCATACCACTGCCAGGTACCACGCTTCAGGGTGACCGGTATCAATGGTGTGTAACAGAGTGAAGAGATATGGCTTACCCCATGTTTTTCAAGCTCGATTTGTGTCTTTTTCAAATATGCCTCATCATGATCCAGGGCAAGTACCCGTCCTTTACCCGACCGGGACAATGTTTTACCGGATATTATTGTCGAAATACCGCTCCCGAGCTCCAGAACGAACTTTGAGTTGTTTTGTCGGATCGTGTCGGTAATGGCAAGTGCCAGTTCCGGTGTTGCCGACCATCCGCTCATGTATGGAAGTGGAACGTCGAACGAGTGCAGGTTCCAGAGAGTATGAGTCGCCTGGTTCTTCTGCTGCTGATCGTGAAGATCGCGCTTCACGGAACGGTAGAGGTGGGTCATGTAGAAAAGAAGCCAAAAGAGAGATAGAATCTGAAATGTCAGAAACCCGGCAACTTCTCCCCATTCCCGGTACGTGACTCCCGAGACGATGAGGATCAATAACAGTGGATAGAGAATGTAGGGCCAATCCGCGTGTTTGATCCGGAGTCCCTTTATATGTTCATTGATCTTCATCGGTCTTTGATCTGAATAGAGTTGATGGTTATGAAAAACAAGCGGCAGATATTTAGACGCTATGCGATTCTCTTTGCATACCGGATCAGTGGGTGGAATTTCGAAAGTTTCGATCTGTCGATCAGCCTGTACCACGGATAACCGATCAGAATCAATTGATAGACAAAGAGGTCAAATCGGATATTCATGGTCATCGTAATCCCCAGATGCATCCCGATTATTGCAGTGATGACCCAGGGACGGAGTTTCCGGAACCAGATCGCAACGCCTGCCAGTTCTGTTATCCAGCCGACGGCGAGTATGATGGTGGCAATGGCTACATTTTGCAGTGCCAGGCTCTGCAACCAGCCGGGAGTAAATGCTCCCTCTCTGGAGAGTATGTCCGTACCTTTTTCGCCGATCCAGAGCCAGAGATGATGCCCGTCCGCCCAGTTCCAGCCGGTACCGATCATTTTGGCAATGGCTGCGGAGGTATATCCGAGGCCGATAAAGAAGATCATGCTTCCGAAGATGAAACGCCACCGTTTGTCCGCCTGTTCAAAGAAAAGGACTCCCAGCCCGTAGCAAAGCAGTGTCATACCAATCAGATTGGCGCTGTGTGGAATCTCGCCCTGGGAAAACCGGGTAACGTGTTGTAGATGAAATAGCAGCAGAAGAAAAAGATATTGCCATCGGAATCCGATTCGGAAGTAACTGAGGATCGTCAGGAGAGTTATCAATCCGGCCAGAATCAGCGGGAGGCTGTTTCCAAACAGATAGGAGACATCGAGATAGTTTGCCAGGCCAAGCTGGAGTACCACTTCACTGTTTCTGAGGGTATAGCTAGCCCATTTCCATGAGAGCGAGACCACATGAAACATGATGAAGAGTTCAAAAAGTTTGTGAAAGAGAAACTCTCCATTTGTAACCGGCCTTTTCGGTTCAAAAAGCTCCAATCCGATTCTGTTTAGAATTGTCTTCATTGCCTGTTCCGGTTTGCCGTCTGCAGATACTGCTCCTCCGGGAGGGTTGGATTTGAATAGACAGAATCGGCGGTGAGTTTCAAAAAGGGAGTCACTGTGATCGATACGCTGTTTTCACCCGTTAATTTTCCCTGAACTTTGGTTACCATCCATTGACGTTCCTCCAGATTCTCTCGCCCGAACATGATCAGTAGTGCCTGTTTTCGTTCCTCTGTCCAGTTACCTGTCTTGGATACAAAATTGGAGAAGTCTATCTGATCAACGCCAACCTCACGCAGTGATACGGGTGTTCCGTGCAGCTGATCAGCCGGGGTAACCAACCACTGGAGTGAATCCGGCTCCTCTGTGACATCCAGGACCAGCGCTCGCGTCCAGGGATTTCCGGCTTGTGAAAACATGGGGTAGATACTGAATGGCCAGAACTCACCTTCATGAGTAGCGACCAGAATCAGGTAGACCAGGAGCGTTACCAGCGTAATCTTAAGGGACCGCTTTTGAAAATCAATATTCTTCATCGGGATTCGTTTGCTTACCATTACCGGATAGTGGAAAACTCTATAAATATCATCAAATATCCACAACAAATTCCGTATCATTCACGCTTTATGTAACTGTGAACATCACTCCATGCAAAAGCTTCTGCAACT